>NZ_GG774798.1:177192-306836 GCF_000163675.1 Bacteroides sp. D22
AGCAGCAATGGATATATAGATAATAGTTTCCATTTTATGTACTTTTTTGCGGTTCATCCTAGGATCTTCTATTTGTTTACAAAGGTCAATTATGCCAATTTTCATGTTAGTTTATGTTTTATAATATCTTATAAAGATAAGGAAAATAATCGACATATACAATAGATAATACACTAATAGTCAATAATATAAAAATAAAATACAAGTTGTAAGATAGTAAAAAATATAATGCGTCGACCCTGTATTCAACCGCCATCCTGATTGTTCCACTACAGTGAACGGTTCTTTTCACTCTAGTAGACAGAACTTTTTACTGTAGTGAACAGGCCTGTGCACTCCAGTGGAACGATTGGGATGCTCTTTCAAAGATACGACATTATTAGGTGAAAAACAAGTAATTAACTAGTTGTTTTCATGAAAGAAATAGCTAGCTGTTTTCTAAGATAAGCTTGGCGGATAAACAGGAGAATAGTTGTGTCTGACTATGAGAAATACCCTGATAGAGTATGAGAAATAGCGGCTTTTTGAAGAAAATCGATGAGGATAGTATGAGAAACACCTGTTTTAAAAACGTTTCTCATAATGTACTTCTTTGATTATATGTGCTTTATCTGAAATCTATGAGAACATGAGAAATAGAATTGAAAAATCTTTCTAGTAGAAAGATGAAATAAGTATTCTCTGAAAAGTTGTTTGTGTGGAATATTTACAGTATATTTGTGTCGTAATAATCGCCCTACAAAACACATGCAGGACAAATAAATAAAGTAATGAGAATAACACTGGTAAGAGACGATGGCAAGGTGAACACTATGCGTACGTTAAGAATTGAACAGCTCGTGGAGCAAATGAAAGTGGAAACCAAAACACAGCCTGTCTCAAAAATGAGAGAAGTCCTGCCTTTTATGCTTCCGGGTGATAAAAATGACTATGTACAGAAAGTGCCGAAGCTGATACCTGCAGCCGCCTTTTTTCGCAAAGGCGGCATAACGACGATGAGTGAATACAATGGAATTGTGATGATTCAGGTCAACAACTTGTCCGGACGTATGGAAGCGGATGAAGTGAAAGAACGGGTAAAGGAGCTTCCGCAGACTTACTTAGCTTTCACCGGTTCTTCCGGAAAGTCCGTGAAAGTATGGGTACGCTTTACTTATCCCAATGATCGTTTGCCGACAACTAGTGAAGAAGCGGAGCTTTTTCATGCGCATGCCTATCGGTTGGCAGTGAAATTTTATCAGCCACAACTTCCTTATGATATCGAGCTGAAAGTACCTTCGTTGGAGCAATATTGTCGTTTAACTTTTGACCCGCACTTGTATTTTAATCCCGAAGCAATGCCTATTTATATGAAGCAGCCTGCCGCTATGCCGGGTGAGGTGACTTATCGCGAACGGGTGCAAACGGAAACTTCACCGTTACAACGGCTTGCGCCGGGATATGAAAAGTGTAATGCGCTTTCTGTCCTTTTCGAAGCTGCTTTTGCACGTGCGTTGGATGAAGAGACTGATTATCAACCGGAAGGAGACAAACAATCGCTGTTGATTAATCTAGCAGGACATTGTTTCCGTGCCGGTATTCCAGAGGAAGATACAGTGCGATGGTCTCGCGCTCATTATCGCTTGCCGAAGGACGATACATTGGTTCGGGGAACCGTGCGAAATGTATACCGCACTTGTGAGGGATTTGCGAGTAAAAGTAGTCTGTTGCCGGAACAATTATTTGTCATGCAGATGGATGAGTTTATGAAACGGCGTTATGATTTTCGTTTCAACCAGTTGACATCACAAGTGGAATGTCGTGAACGGAACAGCTTTAATTTTTATTTTCATCCGGTGGATAAACGGTTGATGGCAAGTATTGCAATGAATGCACATTATGAAGGGCTTAAGCTGTGGGATAAAGACGTGGTACGTTACCTGAATTCGGATCATGTGCCGGTTTATCAGCCTATCGAGGAATTTCTTTATGACCTTCCTCATTGGGATGGTAAGGATCACATCGGCGATCTTGCCAAACGAGTTCCTTGCGATCATCCTCATTGGGCGCAATTGTTTCGTCGTTGGTTTCTTAGTATGATAGCGCATTGGCGTGGAATGGGAAAGAATCATGCAAATAGCACTTCCCCTATATTGATAGGTCCACAGGCTTATCGTAAGTCTACATTCTGCCGGTTGATTTTGCCTCCATGCTTGCAGGCTTATTATACGGATAGCATTGATTTCAGCCGGAAGCGGGATGCCGAGTTATACTTGAATCGCTTTTTATTGATTAATATGGATGAGTTCGATCAGATTGGCATCAATCAGCAGTCTTTCCTCAAGCATATTCTGCAAAAGCCCGTTGTCAACACACGACGTCCGAATGCTTCGGCTGTGGAGGAATTGCGTCGGTATGCCTCTTTTATAGGAACGAGTAATCATAAAGATTTGCTGACGGATACTTCCGGTAGTCGCCGTTTTATCGGTGTTGAGGTGACTGGAGTGATTGATGTGGTCCGTCCTATTGATTATGAGCAATTGTATGCACAGGCAATGGCACTGCTGCGCAGTAATGAACGCTACTGGTTTGATGAGAAGGAAGAGGCTATTATGACGGAGGCGAACCGGGAGTTTGAGCAGTCGCCGGCAATCGAGCAGTTGTTCCAGGTGTATTACCGGGTAGCGGAAGAGGAAGAAGAGGGAGAATGGTTACTTGCTGCAGATATACTTCAGCGGATACAAAAGGCAAGTAAAATGAAGATTTCTTCCGGACAGGTTAATTATTTCGGGCGTATTTTGCAGAGGCTGGGAGTAAAGTCATTCAGGAAAACACGCGGAGTTTATTATCATGTGGTGGCTGTTGGGTAAGGGTGATGATGAAATAATGCATGAGATGTGCATTTTATTATTTTATAATAATTATCTTTGCGTAATAACGTGAGATATATGAAGGCTATGATAAGAAATCCTTTTATAACAAGTGGATATGTGTCTGCTGATTATTTTTGTGACCGTCAGCAGGAAAGCGAACAGTTGGTACGCGAAGTGATGAATGGGAATAACCTGGCTCTTGTCTCTACCCGACGAATGGGAAAGACGGGGCTGATCCGTCATTGCTTTCAGTTTCCTGAAATTAAGCAGGACTATTACACTTTCTTTATTGATATATATGACAGCCGGTCATTGCGCGACTTGGTATTTGCACTTAGTAAAGAGATTTTGGAAGTACTGAAACCTATAGGGAAGAAAGCTTTGCATGGTTTTTGGGAATGTGTGAAATCTTTGCAGGCCAGTATCTCTTTTGATGTGAATGGTATGCCTTCTTTGAATTTGGGATTAGGAGATATACAAGCTCCGGCTACTACGCTCGATGAAATCTTCCGGTATTTAGAGCAAGCGGATAAGCCTTGTTTGATTGCCATTGATGAATTTCAGCAGATTACCGGATATGCAGAGAAAAATGTAGAGGCTACTCTCCGGACTTATGTGCAGCATTGTAATAATGCGCGTTTCATTTTTGCCGGGAGCCAGCGGCATGTGATGGGGAATATGTTTTTGACGCCTTCCAGACCTTTTTATCAAAGTGTGTCAATGATGCATTTGGAAAGTATTCCTTTAGAAGAATACATGCGTTTTGCATGTATGCATTTCAAACGTGCAGGCAAAGAAATGGAAGAAAGTGCTGTTACCACAGTTTATCAACAGTTTGAAGGAGTCACATGGTATATACAAAAAGTATTGAATACACTTTATGATATGACCCCGGAGCACGGAGTCTGTAAAGTGGAAATGGTGTCAGAGGCTATTCGGCAGATTATTGATTCATTCAGATATACTTATTCGGAAATCCTTTTTCGTTTGCCGGAAAAGCAAAAGGAGTTACTGATTGCTATCACTAAAGAGGGAAAAGCGAAAGCTATTACTTCCGGTGCTTTCATAAAGAAATACAGACTGGCTTCAGCCAGTTCTGTGCAGGCAGCATTGAAAGGGTTACTGGAAAAGGATTTTGTGACCCAGGAAAAGGGAGTGTATCAAATATATGATCGTTTTTTGGGTATTTGGTTGAAAGAGAATTATTGAGTCGTTTTTTGTTTGTTGAAACGTGCTTTTCGATAAATCGCGTTAATAATTAGCTGAAACTACTGCCTGTTAATCAGTTTTATTGTATCTTTGCGGTCTTAACTTTTTTAATGGTAAATAATGAAGGAATTTCTACAACTAATGCGACGTTTCGTGTCGCCTTATAAGAAGTATATCGGCTGGGCTATTTTGCTGAATATTTTGTCTGCTGTATTCAACGTATTTTCATTTACTTTCCTGATTCCTATTTTGAGTATTCTGTTTAAAACAGAAGGAGCGGATAAAGTATACCATTTTATGGAATGGGGTAGTGGTGATTTAGCAGATGTTGCCAAGAATAACTTCTATTATTACATATCTCAAATGATAATGGATAATGGTCCTACTATAGCCCTTATCTTTTTAGGATTGTTCCTGATGATAATGACATTGTTTAAAACCGGTTGTTACTTTGCTTCTTCAGCTGTAATGATTCCATTGCGTACGGGAGTGGTACGTGATATCCGTATTATGGTATATGCAAAAGTAATGCGCTTGCCAATGTCTTTTTTCTCTGAAGAAAGAAAGGGAGATATCATAGCTCGTATGAGTGGTGACGTGGGAGAGGTTGAAAACTCCATTACTAGTTCGTTGGATATGTTGATGAAGAGTCCGATTCTGATTCTTCTTTATTTTATCACTTTGGTTATAACGAGTTGGCAGTTGACCCTTTTTACCATCGTTGTATTGCCGGGAATGGGTTGGCTGATGGGAGCGGTCGGAAGAAAACTGAAACGCCAGTCATTGGAGGCACAGTCAAAATGGAGTGATACGATGTCGCAATTGGAAGAAACATTGGGTGGATTGCGTATTATCAAAGCTTTTATTGCAGAAGATAAGATGATTAATCGTTTTACCAAATGTAGTAATGAATTGCGTGATGCTTCGAATAAAGTTGCTATACGTCAGGCATTAGCACATCCGATGAGTGAGTTTTTGGGAACCATTCTGATTGTAGCCGTACTGTGGTTTGGTGGTACATTGATTTTGGGACAGAATGCAACCATCGATGCTCCTACATTCATCTTCTATATGGTTATCCTGTATAGTGTAATCAATCCGTTGAAAGACTTTGCTAAAGCAGGATACAACATTCCGAAAGGTTTGGCTTCTATGGAACGTGTTGATAAAATCCTGAAAGCAGAGAATAAGATAAAGGAGATTCCGAATCCGAAACCGTTGAAAGGTTTGAATGACAAGATTGAATTTAAAGATATCTCTTTCAGCTACGATGGTAAGAGAGAGGTATTGAAACATGTAAATTTGACAGTTCCCAAAGGAAAAACGATTGCACTGGTTGGGCAATCGGGTTCCGGTAAATCTACCTTAGTCGATTTGTTGCCACGTTACCATGATGTACAGGAAGGTGATATTACCATTGACGGAACGAGCATCCGCGACGTGCGTATTGCTGATTTGCGTAGTCTGATTGGTAATGTAAACCAGGAAGCTATTTTGTTCAATGATACATTCTTCAATAACATTGCTTTTGGTGTGGAGAATGCGACAATGGAACAAGTGGTAGAGGCAGCAAAGATTGCCAATGCACATGATTTCATCATGGAGAAACCGGAAGGATATAACATGAATATCGGTGACCGTGGTGGAAAATTGTCCGGTGGTCAGCGCCAGCGTATCAGTATCGCCCGTGCCATCCTGAAGAACCCTCCGATTCTGATTCTCGATGAAGCTACTTCTGCATTGGATACCGAATCAGAACGTCTCGTGCAGGAAGCGTTGGAACGTTTGATGAAAACACGTACAACGATTGCTATTGCCCACCGTCTTTCTACTATTAAGAATGCAGATGAAATCTGCGTGTTGTATGAAGGAGAGATTGTAGAACGTGGTAAGCATGAGGAACTTATAGAATTAAACGGCTATTACAAACGCCTGCATGATATGCAACAACTGTAATGCGGCAATTGTAATTTTTTGATAATGCAATGATATTATTAAGTTTTGATACAGAAGAATTTGATGTACCTCGTGAACATGGCGTAGACTTTCCGTTGGATGAAGCGATGAAAGTATCAGTCTATGGTACGAACCGGATACTGGACTGCCTGAAAAAAAACGGGGTGAAAGCTACCTTCTTCTGTACAAGCAATTTTGCAGAAAATGCGCCGGAGGTGATGCGGCGCATTATGGACGAAGGACATGAAGTGGCTGCGCATGGATGTGACCATTGGCAGCCGCAGGCTTCAGATGTCAGCCGTTCAAAAGAAATTCTGGAACGTCTTACCGGCAGAACGATAGAAGGCTATCGCCAACCGCGTATGTTTCCCGTATCAGATACGGAACTTGAACGAATGGGGTATGTGTACAACTCCTCATTGAATCCCGCATTTATCCCCGGAAGATATATGCATTTATCAGAGCCGCGTACCTGCTTTATGACAGGTAAACTACTTCAGATCCCGGCTTCTGTAACTCCATGGATTCGTTTCCCACTATTTTGGTTGTCTTGTCATAATCTGCCGATGTGGCTTTATCAAAGCCTGGTAAACCGGGTGTTGAAACATGACGGATATTTTGTGACCTATTTCCACCCGTGGGAGTTCTATCCGTTGGGTGAACACCCTGAATTTAAAATGCCTTTTATCATCCGCAACCATTCCGGCAAAGGAATGGAGGAACGTTTGGATATGCTTATCCGCAACCTGAAAGAAAAAGGCTATCCTTTTATGACTTACTCGGAGTTTGCGCAGATAAAACTGGCTGAACTAAATAAACCGGACGAAAAATGATTAAATTGGCTATTGTATCCCCCTGTTATAATGAGGAGGAAGTGTTGGAAGAGTCAACCACCCGTTTGACAGCTTTGTTTGATGACTTGGTGGCGAAAAAAAAGATCAGCGCCGACAGTTTTGTGCTCTTTGTGAATGATGGCAGTAAAGATCGTACATGGAGCATTATTAAACAACTGCACCGGACGAATCCATATATAAAAGGAATGAACCTGGCTCGCAACGTGGGACATCAGTATGCTATCATGGCCGGTATGATGACCGCTAAAGATTGGAGCGATGCCGTTATTACCATTGATGCCGATTTGCAGGATGATCTGAATGCGATTGAGGAGATGATCGATGCTTATACACAAGGATATGATGTCGTATACGGGGTGAAAGTATCCCGCCAGGCAGATCCGATGCTGAAACGTCTTTCCGCAACCGCTTTTTATAAATTACAGCACCGGATGGGAGTAGAGACAATCTACAATCATGCGGATTTCCGTTTTTTGAGTAGGAGAGTACTGGAACAGCTGTCTCATTATCAAGAACGTAATGTCTATTTGCGTGGTATTATCCCATTGCTGGGTTTTCCTTCTACTACGGTAGATGACGTAATCCGGGAACGGACAGCCGGAACCTCCAAATATACAGTAAGAAAGATGTTCAGCCTGGCCTTGGACGGAATAACCTCTTTCTCGGTGAAGCCTATTTACGGTATTGTTTATCTGGGAATTATATTTGTTTTTATCAGTATACTGATCGGAATTTATGTATTGTACTCTTTAATTTCGGGTACGGCAGAGCATGGCTGGGCGTCTTTGATGTTGTCTGTCTGGTTTGTCGGTGGAATTGTTCTAATGTCAATAGGAGCTGTCGGGTTGTATATTGGGAAAATCTATAAAGAAGTAAAACGTCGTCCGCTCTATAATGTGGAAGAAGTACTATACGATGACCAAGATAAGTAAAGCTATATTTGACAGGCATCCGGACTGGCGGGATAAGTTCTGGCAATTCGTTCGTTTCGGAGTTGTCGGCACTGTATCCTCGGCTATTCATTACGGAGTGTATTGTCTGGTTTTACTGGTTGCAAACGCCAATATCTCTTTTACGGCAGGTTATGCCGTCGGATTTATTTGCAATTATTTCCTCACTACCTTTTTTACTTTTCGTTCCAAGCCCTCGTCTCGCAATGCGGTTGGGTTTGGCTTTAGCCATCTGATTAATTATCTGCTTGAGATTGGTTTGTTGAATCTCTTTCTTTGGATAGGGGCAGGCGAACTTCTGGCGCCGATACTGGTGATGATAATTGTAGTACCTATCAATTTCCTAATTCTTCATTTCGTTTATATCTACAAAGGGAGAAAATAATTTTATTAAATCTCTTTCATTTAATTCATAAAAAGAAAAGGCTATTATGAAACGTTTTCTAAATCTTATTGTATATATACTTTCGATACATATTTCGGCTTTGCTGATCGCAGGACTGTTTCGCCTGGTACTTTTTATCTCATCCTATCATCAATTGACTTCTGAAGCCTTGTCGGATAAGAGCCTTTCAATGCTTGCTTTTGTACATGGTGTCTGGTTTGATAATGTGATTGGTTGCTACATACTTCTGTTGCCGCTGGCAGTTGCGGTGGTGTGTGGAGTCTGCAACTATTATGGGAAAGCATTGTTCCGTTTCTTCACGATCTTTTTCAGTGTGTTTTATGGGCTGGTCTATTTAATCAGTGCGTCGGACATACCCTACTTTGCCTATTTCTTTAAGCATATCAATTCTTCTATATTCGAATGGTTCGGTTATGCAGGAACTACCGCCGGAATGATATTGGGAGAAAGTGCCTATTACTTGTCCATCGGATTATTCCTGCTCTTCTTGGCCGGGTTCATAGTATGGCTTGTCTGTCTGTCGCGTTATTTCCATCGTCGTAGCCTTACTATTTCCGCTTCGTTCCCATTTTGGAAGAGAGGAGTTGTGGTTCTGGTCGGAGCTTGTCTGATCGGCCTCTGCATCTTTGGAATTCGGGGGCGTACAGGTTATAATCCGATCAAAGTGAGTGCGGCATATTTCTGTCAGGATGCTTTTCTGAATCAATTGGGAGTAAGTCCGACTTTTAATCTGTTGACGAGTGTGATGGATGATATGCGTCCTGAAAATAAATACTTGCATCTGATGGATGAGCAGGAAGCCATAACTAAGGCGCAAGCTCTGCTCAACCGTCAGGGAGATGCGAATGTTTCCCCGTTGGCTGTCTACAGGCATGCTGCAAAAGCGGATAGCGTGCAACAACGCCGTCCTAATGTCGTCTTGATTATGATGGAATCCATGTCCAGTAAACTGATGAAGCATTTCGGGCAATCAGAAACGCTGACTCCTTTCCTGGATAGTCTGTATACCCGTTCTATTAGCTTCCGTAATTTCTATTCGGCAGGAATCCATACGAATCATGGTTTGTATGCCACCTTGTATTCTTTTCCGGCTATGATGAAACGGAACCTGATGAAAGGCTCTGTCATTCCCCGCTATTCGGGACTGCCTACCGTACTGAAAGAAAACGGCTATTACAACTTTTTCTTTATGACGCATGAAGGGCAGTATGATAATATGAACGCTTTCTTCCGGACGAACGGCTATGATGAAGTGTTTTCACAAGAAGACTATCCGGCTGATAAGGTTGTGAATAGCTTTGGAGTGCAGGATGATTTCTTGTATGACTATGCAATTCCGGTATTGAATCAGCGGGCTGCCACCGGACAACCGTTTTTTGCTACTTTACTGTCCATCAGTAATCATCCGCCGTATGTGATACCTCCTTTCTTCCATCCGAAAACAAGTGAACCGGAGATGCAGATCGTTGAGTATGCGGATTGGGCTTTGCGTCAGTTCTTTGAAGAGGCGCGTAAACAACCCTGGTTTGATAATACGATATTCGTATTGGAAGGAGATCATGGCAAACTGGTGGGAGACGCCGAATGTGAACTACCGGAATCTTATAATCATATTCCACTGATGATTTACTCCAGCCGTATTCATCCGGAAGAGAAAAACACTTTTGGAGGTCAGGTAGATATACAGCCTACGATATTGGGGCTGTTGAATATTGATTATCTACAGAATAATTTTGGAGTGGATTTGCTGAAAGAAGAACGTCCCTGTATGTTTTATACTGCCGACAATATGATTGTGGGACGCAATGATACGTTATTGTATCTTTATAATTACGAGACGCAGCAGGAATTTACTTATCATATAGACAATGGCAAATTGAAAGCCGTTCCGATGGATGATCGCTTTTTGCCTTTAAAAGAATATAGTTTTTCCATGCTCCAATCGGCAGAGTTCCTTGTGAAGCATGGAAAAACGGTAAATTCTGTCCCTTTTACTCAACAATAGGAGTAGTTTCGGTTTTTTCAGGCTGTTCGTTTTTAACGAACTTGTATACTTTGGCTATTTGCCGGAGCACTCGTTTAGGAGATTCGTAAACCTGTTCGAACTGATACCCCTCTTTCTCAAATTCAGGAAGATATTTCTCTGCGTCATTGGTGCCGATCAACAAGAAACCTTTGGCAGGACGTTTTTGGTAGAAGTTGTCGAGACGGTTATGCAGGTAGAAATTAATCTCGAAGTAATGTACAGGGTCACCTGCTGCATGCAGACTTTCTTCAATGAATTCGTACATAGTCCCTTCGCTTTCCGGCGCAATCTTTTCGATCTCTGCAGCGACGAATTTGACGGATTTCGAATTTAATGCTGCCGGCTGATAAGCACCGTCCAATGCAAGGTATAATCCCATGGTAAGCACGACGAGGGCATACAGGAAGCGGTTGCTCAATGCATGTTTCCGTTGATAGAACCACCAGTAGATACCGAGGACGGTAGGAACGGCAATCAGCAACAAGGCTCCTGCACCGCTGATATTCTGTATGGCGCGCATGAAATTAATGTTGTCCTGTGCGTGACGGCCGTGGAAGATTGTTTCAGGGATGAGCCCGCATTTTAATACAATGAAGCAAGTGAACAGCAACAGGCTGATTACCGCAAGAATACTTCCATATACTTTGATGACTTTGGATTGCTTCTTGACCAGATAAAATAGATATTTGGCAAGGAAATAAGCAATGAAAGGATAGATAGGCATCAGATAGACGCTGCGTTTGCTCTGCGGAATGCAGTAGAAAACGAAGATGACGACAATACTGGTGAAAGAGAATAAATCCACCGGATCCATATTCTTTATCCAAGCAGTGAAACGTTTCCACCAAGCGGCAGGCTGGATATTGAATTTATGGTAAGTCAGGCTGAACAGGGAAAGTACGACTAACAGTGTCCAGGGAACATATCCGGCAAACAAGGTCACGAAATTATAGTGCCAGGGGTTCACGCATGAATTATAGCTCATAGTATTGGTCATGCGGCCGAGGTTTTCCTCCATCACTAATGCGATGAATTCTTCTCCACCTTGTTGGTAAGCAGCTACGTACCAGCAGATAGGCAGGATGAGAGAAAGGATAGCCCAGGCGGAAAGTAGCAGGAATGCCTTGAAGAAGTTGACACCCCGGAGTAACAAGAATATGCCTACAACTAAGCATGGAATGATAGTACCTACCGGTCCTTTAGTCAGTGTTCCGCAACTCATCAGGAGAATGGCCAGCCAGGGAATACCTTTAAGCCCCTTCTCATACCATCTGTAGAGACAATATAGAGCGCCAACGGTGAGCGCTGTCAATACCATGTCCACCCGGCAGTTGGCTCCGGCCCGGTGTAATTCGAAATTAGTCAGGGTAATAAAGGCGGCCAATAACGCCAGTTGCACTCCTTTTCTTTTGGCAAAGAACAGAAAGCCGCAGAGAGTCATGGCAATCAAGGCGATGGCGGACGGCAGGCGGGAGGTCATTTCTGTGACTTGCCCTCCGTTCACTACTGCTGATACAGCAGCGATGCTCCAATGGAAGAAAGGCGGTTTATAAGCCATTTCTCCTCCGTTGTTTCTGGGTAAGATCCAGTTTCCGCTATCCAGCATGGAATAGGAAACAATAGCTTCGCGAGGCTCACCTTTCGTGTGGTATTCCGACAAGCCGAGGAAAGGCAGGATAGTAACTACGCAAATGACTAATAACAGCCAGAAAGCTTTGTTTGAAGTCAATGTTTTCATCTTTTCTTATGATTGAAATTTATGTTCTTTTATTTTCTGCCGAAGTCGGCCGGAATTTCTCCCCATTCTTTCGTTTCCCATTTCAGGATACGAGTGGTATATGTATTTTCCCGCAACCATTTTTCTGCCCGTTCGATCAATAAAAACAGTTCTTCCGTTTCCGGAGTGCGGGGGAGCTTGGTTTTGCACTTCTTCTGCCGTACCCAGCTGATCGCATTGGCGCTATCACTGTAAATAGGCATGTCGAAACCTTTGTTCTTCAACAACGCCAACCCGTGTACGATGGCTAGAAATTCGCCGATATTATTCGTGCCTTTCATCGGGCCGAAATGAAAAATTTCCTGCCGGCTGGCAATGTGTACTCCACGATACTCCATCGGTCCCGGATTACCGCTACAGGCTGCGTCGACTGCCAGGCTGTTGTCGATCACGCAAGAGGGTAAAGTATCTGACGAAGGTTTGGAACCTCCTGATTTAGACTTTGCGTTTTTGCCGATATAAGCGTATGGAGACATTGTCAGCGCGCGTTCCGCTTCTTCGCGCGTATCGAATGATTTGTATTTGGCAGCTTCGTATCCTTTGATTTGAAGCTGGCAGTCTGTCCAGGAAGTGTAAATCCCGGGTGTGACGCCTTCCCATACGACATAAAATTTTTGTTTTGCCATTTTTCTGACGATAAATTTAGATAGTCAATGAATTGACGCTGCGAAGGTACAAATATATTCTCTAACTGAACAAGTTAGGGGGGATACTTGTTATAAAAAAAAGAGAGTTTTAAGAATATAAAATAAGAAAGGAACTATGATGGAAAGATCTTTTAGTGAAGCTTTGAAACAACGTCGGACTTACTATTCAATTACTAATCAGTCACCTATATCCGATCAGGAGATCGAATGTATCGTTAATATGACCGTGCGTCACGTACCGTCAGCATTCAATTCACAGACTACACGTGTGGTGCTCCTGTTGGGAGAATCTCATAAGAAACTGTGGCAGATCGTGAAAGATACATTGAAGAAGATTGTACCGGCTGAAGCTTTTGTAAAGACAGAAGAGAAGATAGATCATTCCTTTGCCTGTGGCTACGGAACTGTACTGTTCTTTGAGGATCAAAAAGTAGTGAAAGGACTTCAGGAGGCTTTCCCGTCTTATCAGGAGAACTTCCCGGGATGGTCATTGCAGACTTCTGCCATGCACCAGCTGGCTATCTGGGTGATGCTTGAGGATGTAGGTTTCGGAGCATCGCTGCAACACTATAACCCGTTGATTGATGAAGAAGTGCGCCGTGCATGGAACTTGCCGGAACATTGGCATCTGATTGCGGAAATGCCGTTCGGACTTCCTATTGGCAAACCGGGTGAAAAAGAATTTCAGCCGCTTGAAGAACGGGTGAGAATCTTTAAATAAATCGGGAATGAAGAATGAATAATGAAGAATTGGATGGCATAATGGCTAAAATTCTTCATTCTTCATTCTTCATTCTTCATTAAATGATTAATTTTGTGAGCAAAATTAGTCATTTATGGTTCGTATCTTTCTTACCGGCTATATGGGTGCCGGAAAAACGACGTTGGGTAAAGCATTTGCCCGGCAAATGAATATACCGTTCGTTGATCTGGACTGGTATATCGAAGAGCGTTTTCACAAAACCGTTGGAGAATTATTCACTGAACGAGGCGAAACAGGATTCAGGGAACTGGAGCGGAATATGCTTCATGAAGTAGCCGAGTTTGAGAATGTGGTAATTTCGACGGGAGGTGGAGCGCCTTGTTTTTTTGATAATATGGAATTTATGAACCGGACCGGAAAGACGGTTTTTCTCGATGTGCATCCGGATGTGCTGTTCAGACGCTTGCGTGTGGCTAAACAGCAACGCCCTATTCTTCAGGGGAAAGAGGATGACGAACTGAAAGCGTTCATCGTTCAGGCGCTTGAGAAACGCGCACCTTTTTATCACCAGGCACAATATATCTTTAATGCAGACGAATTGGAAGACCGTTGGCAGATTGAAACATCGGTGCAACGTTTGCAACAACTTCTTGGATTATAATCTGTGCCTAAATTGTATATCAGACTTTATTTTTTTGATACTCTTTATTGTTCATTCAGTCAATATTAGTACCTTGCACTCGTTATGAGATTTTTTTTATTGACTAATAACACAAAATTAAGGTAAAGTCTATATCATGAAAATTTTAAAAGAGAAATTTGGAGAGTTATCCGCTAGAATAAAAGCGTCCGGACAGCCTGCAAGGGCATGGTTTCCACAGTATACACCGGCCTCATTATTAAATGCGGAAAATTGGTGGGAAGCATTGGCTGTATGTGAATATGCTTTGGACACAAAAGAAGACGAGAAATTAACAGAAGATTTTTTTGAACTGATATTCAGTGCTTTTGACTGTAACGTAGAGGTCGATCTCAACGCAGAAGAATATGAATTCTGGTGGGAGAAGGTAATGCAGGTATGCGACCGTGTAGCTGTGTTTAGCGGTGCGGGATGGGCACAGAAGGGTGCGCAATATTCTGAAGCCCGTTATGGAAAGCGGGATATGAGTTATTTGTTTCCGTATTACGAAAAGGCTGCCGATATGGGTTGGGCTGAAGCGGAAGCAACTGTTGCCTATTGGCGATACATGGGATTCTATTGCGAGCAAAATAAAGAAGAGGGCGAACGACGTTTTGCCGCTCTCACTTCTCCCGAAGCTATTTTATGGGGAAAACATTATCGTGCTTTTGTCGAAGAATTTACAGGAGATAAAGCGAAGGCGTTGCAGATACGGAATGACCTGCTTGCCGAACTGCCTGAAGGAGAACGTTTGCGTGCTCATGTATATGCAGCACTGGGAGACGCGCTCGACAGGGCGGAAGGCAGTGTGGCAGAGGAAGCTGCTTACTACGAAAAGTCTCTGGAGATAGTTCCCAATCTTTATAGTCTTAAAAATCTGGCTACCCTTTATTTCCGTTATCCGGAACTGAATAAACCGAAAGAACTGGGCTTTGAACTTTGGGAAAAAGCCTGGCATGCAGGTGTGTGGTCTGCCGCTAACTTCCTGGGATATAATTATCAGGAAGAAGAATGGCTGGATATGCCGAAAGCTATTGAATGGCTGGAAAAGGGGATGCTTTATTGTGAATCTTACAGTGCGTATGAACTGGCGCTGATCTACCTGTATAATGATGAATATAAGAACGTGGAACGCGGACTGATGTGTCTGAACCGTTGCGTGGAAGATAACTATATACAAGGTATAGAAGGACTGGCTAATATCTATTTCAACGGTGAATTGGTGGAAGAGGACATGAATCGTGCGAAAGAATTGTTGGAGAAGGCTATTGAACTGGGTTCGGGAAATGCAGCTTATCGTCTAGGCTGGATGTATGAGCGTGGCTTCTTGTCTGAACAACCGGATTATGTGAAGGCGTTAGAGTATTATGAAAAGGCAGCTTCGCTGAACAATGCCGACGGATATTGTCGGATGGCGCTTTACCGGGCTAATGGATACAGCGGTGTAAAAGATGCTGATAAGTCGAGAGAATGTTATGAAAAAGCAGCCGAACTGGGTTCCTGCTTTGCTCTTGTAGAACTGGCGTTCTTGTATGAGAATGGCGATGGGGTGGAGAAGAACTATGAAAAGGCATTTGAACTGATTAGTAGGGCTGCCGGACAGGGTTATCCTTATGCGATGTTCCGTTCTGGTCTTTATATGGAAAAAGGTGTTCTTGGTGAAGCAAAACCGGAAGAGGCGTTCGCTTGGTATACAAAGGCGGCAGAAGCGGATGATAATGATGCGATCTTTGCTCTGGGACGCTGTTATAAAGAAGGAATCGGAACGGCAGAAGACTGGGATAAGGCACTCGAATGGTTCGGCAAAGGAGCGGAGAAGGAAGAGTCCCGTTGTCTGACAGAGCTGGGCCTGGCTTATGAAAATGGCAATGGCGTGGAAGAAAATCCGCAAAAGGCTGTGGAATATATGATGAAAGCTGCTGAACAGGACTATGGTTATGCCCAGTTTAAGATGGGAGACTATTATTTCTTTGGTTGCGGTCCCTGTCTGGAAGACAATAAAAAGGCTATGGAATGGTATGAGAAGGCTGTGGCCAACGAAATTCCAATGGCAATGTTGCGTATGGGTGAGTATTACCTGTATGATTATGACAGTCTGAACGAATCGGAAAAGGCTTTTGCCTATTTCAAGAAAGCTGCCGAATACGAGTGGTATAGCGAAGGATTGGGTATCTGTTATGAAATGGGTATCGGAGTGGAAGATAATGAAACGGAAGCTTTTAAATATTATACGCTGGCTGCGGATAATGGAAATACGATGAGTATGTATCGTACCGGACTTTGCTATTACAACGGAGTAGGTGTGAAACAGAACTATGCCGAAGCTTACCGCTGGTTTACGGATGCGGCAGGGAATGAAAATATTGCTGCGACTTATTATCTCGGTAAGATGATGATGTATGGCGAAGGTTGTACTCCTGATCCGGAAGCTGCGGTGCAATGGCTGCTGAAAGCTGCTGAAAAAAATAGCGACAAAGCGCAATTTGAACTTGGAAATGCCTATCTGACGGGCAAAGGCGTGGAAGAAAACGATGAAATTGCAATGGAATGGTTCGAAAAGGCCGCAGAGAATGGCAATGAGAAAGCTCTTAAAATTACCGGAAGGAGGAGAAAGTAAAAGAGGAACATGGAAAAAGAAGGGAATAATCTGTTTCAGGTCAATCTTAAAGGTATGATTGCCCTGTTATCAGAGCACATTTATAGTAACCCGAATACTTTTGTTCGCGAACTGTTGCAGAATTGCGTAGATGCCATCACGGCACTACGCAATATCGACGAGAATTATAAAGGACGTATCGATGTCTTTCTGAATGAAGACAAAACGGTGGTGTTCAGGGATAATGGAGTCGGACTGAAAGAAGAGGAAGTTTATCGTTTTCTGACGGTTATCGGAGAGAGTTCAAAACGGGATACTCCCGATGCGGACGATTTTATCGGAAGGTTCGGTATCGGATTGTTATCTTGTTTTGTGGTGACTAATGAAATCACCGTGGAGAGTCGTTCGGCAATGGGCGGACAACCTGTTTGCTGGTGTGGCAAAGTAGATGGGACGTATCAGCTGACTTTATCGGACGAAGAACGGCCTATCGGGTCGCAGGTGGTGTTGCATCCGAAAGGAGACTGGATGCATCTTTTTGAATATGAAACGTTTAAGAAGATACTGGTCAGTTATGGGGAAGTGTTGCCATATCCTATCTATCTGCATTATCAGGGGGAAGAGGAGTTGGTAAATACGCCTTCGCCCGTATGGCTTGACCCGAAGGCGACTCGCAAGGAGTTGCTGGATTATGGGGCAAAAGTATTCCAGTCGTCTGCTCTTGATGCTTTCCGGATTTATACTGAAAGTGGTAAGGTAGAAGGGGTGCTTTATGTTTTGCCTTTCCGAACACAATTTTCAGTACGCAATTCTCATAAGGTCTACCTTAAACGTATGCTGTTGAGTGAGGACGATTGTAATCTGTTGCCGCCGTGGGCTTTCTTTATCCGTTGTCTGGTGAATGCGGACGGATTGCTGTCTACTGCTTCCCGCGAGTCTTTGGTGAGCAATGACCAGTTGAAGGATGCGCGGAAAGAGATCGGGATAGCTATCAAGGATTATTTGCGGGGATTGGTGCAGAATGACCGAGCCATGTTCAACCGGATCTTGGATGTTCATCACTTCCATATCAAGGCGATTGCTTCGGAAGACAATGAACTGCTCCGTTTGTTTATGGATTACCTTCCTTTTGAAACAAATAAGGGGCTGCGTGGTTTTGGAAGTATTCGTTCGGCAAGCAATGTGATATGCTATACCAAGAATCTGGAAGATTTCCGTCAGGTGCGCCGTATAGCCGGAGCGCAAGGATGGCTGGTGGTGAATGCTGCTTACACTTTTGATGAGACTTTGTTGAAAAAGTATGTCCGTCTGAATCCGGAACTTACGTTGGATGAAATATCTCCTTCACGGTTGCTGGAACAGTTTGGCGAAGTGGAGGCGAATAAAGAGTTTCAGGCTTTTGAAATGAAAGCGAACGAGCTGTTGAAGCGGTTTGGCTGTGTCTGTCGTCTGAAACATTTTACTCCGGTGGATATTCCGGTAATCTTTGTGGCGGAGGAAAAGGAGAATGTAGCTAAAAGTGCCAATAATCCGTTGGCGGCTGTATTGGGGGCTGTCAATACTGCCAAGCAAATCCCACCGACACTCACTTTCAATGCGGATAACGAAATGGTACAGACTTTATTGCAAATACAGGGAGACAATAAATTGTTTCAGCATGTGGTGCATATATTGTATGTACAGTCGCTTTTGCAAGGTAAATATCCGGTGAACAGTGAAGAAATGGAGCTTTTCAACCGTTCGCTTAGCGAACTGATGACTTCGAAAATGAATGATTTTATAAATTTCCTGAATTAAAAAAAGAGTATGAGATACACACTTGAAATACAAAAACTGCTGTTGCAGACACAGAATGACAGCCTGCATCCCCGTGAAAAAGCCAATCTATTGAAAGAAGCTATCCGCATCGCTGATGAGAACGAAGATGTGGAATGGGCTACGGAGTTGAGACTGGATCTTATCTATGAACTGAATCTTCTTTCGGCAGATGCGGAAGAGATTACCGTGTTCTCTAAAATCCTGGATGATTACGAGAATCACAAGGATGTAATCAAAGAAGATGACTTGTTGTGGAAATATAAATGGATCTGGGCTTGTACGTTCGATCTGCCGGAAATTCCGATGGAACAGGTGAAAGCGATCGGTGAGGATTATAAAACCCGTATTCTCCGGAATGGATATTCTTTGCGGAGTTATTATCACCGCTGGTCTGTGGAATGTGTTTGGATGCGCCAGTATGACAAGGCAAAAGAATACATTGACAAGATGCTGAATGAAAAGATAGACGGTCAGTCGTGTGAGGCTTGCGAACTGAATTTTATGCTGGATTATTATTTGGAAACAGGGCAGTTTGATGAGGCTTACAGCCGGGCGCAGCCATTGATTAATAAGCAGGTCACCTGTTATGAAGCCAATTTGCGGGCTTACTTGAAGCTCTCCTATTATGCACAGAAAGCTGGCAAACCGGAGGTTGCCGCTGATATGTGTGCACGTGCCGAAGAAGCATTGCAGGGAAGAGAAAAGGATGAATATCTTTTGCTTTACTTGGGATTGTTTATTGCTTATAATATAATGACGAAGCCGGAAAGAGGCTGGGAGTATGCCGAGCGATGCATCGGTTGGAGTTTGCGTACGAATACGTTGAAGAAATATCGCTTCTCTTGCGATATGGTAGAGGCCTTGAAGTATGAGACCCGTCCGGAAGTCTCCTTGTCGTTGCCGGAGGAATTCCCTCTTTATCGTCCGGATGGAATTTATCAGGTCAGCGAGCTTCGCAATTATTTCTATCAGCAGGCGGAAGAGCTGGCACTTCGCTATGACGCCCGCAACGGAAATAGTGGTTATATGGACCGTTTGAAACAATTAATGTCCAATTAATTGCCAACATGTAGATTAATCCGTATTTTTGCCGTCCAATTATTTACTAAAAACACTGAATAACAGAAAATGAGAAAGTGGCGTATTGAAGATTCTGAGGAACTCTACAACATCACAGGTTGGGGTACCTCGTACTTTGGTATTAATGACAAAGGTCATGTCGTTGTTACACCTCGTAAAGATGGAGTATCCGTTGATTTGAAAGAACTGGTCGATGAGTTACAATTGCGTGATGTGGCATCTCCCATGCTGGTGCGTTTCCCGGATATTTTGGACAACCGTATTGAAAAGATGTCATCCTGCTTTAAACAGGCAGCCGAGGAGTATGGTTATAAAGCCCAGAACTTTATTATTTATCCGATTAAGGTCAACCAGATGCGCCCTGTGGTGGAAGAAATTATCAGCCACGGAAAGAAGTTCAATCTCGGACTGGAAGCCGGCTCTAAACCGGAACTCCATGCGGTGATTGCGGTCAATACGGACTCTGACTCATTGATTGTTTGCAACGGATATAAAGACGAAAGTTATATTGAACTGGCTCTGCTTGCCCAAAAGATGGGTAAACGTATCTATCTCGTTGTGGAGAAGATGAACGAACTGAAGCTGATAGCAAAAATGGCAAAGCAGCTGAATGTGCAGCCTAATATCGGTATACGTATCAAACTCGCTTCTTCCGGTAGCGGAAAGTGGGAAGAGTCGGGAGGAGATGCCAGCAAGTTTGGCTTGACTTCCAGTGAACTTCTCGAAGCGCTCGATTTTCTGGAGAGCAAAGGCTTAAAAGATTGTCTGAAACTGATTCATTTCCATATCGGCAGTCAGGTGACGAAGATCCGTCGTATCAAAACGGCTTTGCGCGAGGCTTCACAATTTTACGTGCAGCTCCATTCAATGGGCTTTAAGGTGGAGTTTGTTGATATTGGCGGTGGACTGGGAGTGGATTATGACGGAACTCGTTCATCCAATAGCGAAGGTAGCGTAAACTATTCCATTCAGGAGTATGTAAACGACTCTATCTCTACGCTGGTAGACGTGAGCGATAAAAATGGTATCCCGCATCCGAATATCATAACGGAAAGTGGACGTGCATTGACGGCACACCATTCTGTTCTTATCTTTGAAGTTCTTGAAACCGCTACTTTACCCGAATGGGATGACGAGGAGGAAATTGCTCCGGATGCACACGAATTGGTGCAGGAGTTATATGGAATCTGGGATTCGCTGAATCAGAACAAGATGTTGGAAGCATGGCACGATGCACAGCAGATCAGGGAGGAAGCATTGGACTTGTTCAGTCATGGAATCGTAGATCTGAAAACCCGCGCACAAATCGAGCGTCTGTATTGGTCTATTACACGTGAGATTAATCAGATTGCAGCCGGTTTGAAGCATGCACCCGATGAATTCCGTGGATTGTCCAAACTGCTTGCCGATAAATATTTCTGTAACTTCTCGCTGTTTCAGTCACTTCCTGACTCTTGGGCAATTGACCAGATATTCCCGATCATGCCTATTCAGCGATTGGATGAAAAACCGGAGCGTTCGGCTACCTTGCAAGATATAACCTGTGATTCGGACGGCAAAATTGCCAACTTTATCTCTACCCGTAACGTGGCTCATTATCTGCCTGTACATGCACTGAAGAAAACAGAACCTTATTATGTGGCTGTATTCCTGGTGGGTGCTTATCAGGAGATTTTAGGAGATATGCATAATTTGTTCGGTGATACGAACGCCGTGCATGTTTCGGTGAACGAGAAAGGATATAATATCGAACAGATTATCGACGGAGAAACGGTAGCGGAGGTGTTGGACTATGTGCAGTACAATCCGAAGAAGCTGGTACGTACGCTCGAAACTTGGGTGACTAAATCAGTGAAAGAAGGAAAAATCTCCTTGGAAGAAGGAAAAGAATTCCTTTCCAACTATCGTTCGGGGCTTTACGGATATACTTATTTGGAATAACCGGCAGGGTGCCGGAGCCGGATTCTCCATTCGGTGAACTTATTAGAAATCAAGAAATGAGAGAAAAACTAACAGTAATTAAGGTGGGTGGCAAAATCGTAGAAGAGGAAGCCACCCTTCGTCAGTTGTTAAATGACTTTGCCGCTATTGACGGACATAAAGTGTTGGTTCATGGTGGCGGTCGTTCGGCAACAAAGATTGCCGCGCAACTGGGTATTGAAAGCAAAATGGTAAATGGTCGTCGGATTACCGATGCCGAAACGTTGAAAGTCGTAACGATGGTGTACGGCGGATTGGTGAATAAAAACATTGTGGCAGGTCTGCAAGCACGCGGAGTCAATGCACTCGGATTGACCGGAGCGGATATGAATGTAATCCGTTCGGTGAAACGTCCGGTGAAAGAAGTAGACTACGGGTTTGTGGGGGATGTGGAACAGGTGGATGCCACTTTATTGTCGGATTTGATACATAAAGGCGTTGTTCCCGTGATGGCTCCATTGACACATGACGGTCACGGCAATATGTTGAATACGAATGCAGATACCATTGCCGGGGAGACAGCGAAAGCGTTGTCGGCTCTGTTTGATGTGACATTGGTGTATTGTTTCGAGAAGAAAGGTGTGTTGCGTGACGAGAATGATGACGACAGTGTGATTCCTCAAATCACCCGTACCGAATTTGAACAATATGTAGCCGATGGCGTTATTCAAGGAGGTATGATTCCTAAGTTGGAAAATTCTTTTGAAGCAATAAATGCAGGAGTTTCTGAAGTGGTAATCACCTTAGCGTCAGCGATTAACGACTCTGGAGGAACGAGAATAAAAAAATAATTCAAAAAAAAGTAGTGGGCGACTGTAACTTTTCATATCCTAGCCCGTCATTATTATAGAGATGCAAGAAATCAGCTTCCGAAACGATATTTTGCCGTTGAAGGATAAACTCTTTCGATTGGCTCTCAGAATCACCCTGGATAGGGCCGAAGCCGAGGATGTCGTTCAGGACACCATGATAAGAGTGTGGAACAAGCGTGATGAGTGGTCTCAATTTGAATCGGTCGAAGCCTATTGCCTGACAGTGGCAAAGAACCTGGCGATAGACCGGAGTCAAAAGAAAGAAGCTCAAAACGTGGAACTCACCCCCGAAATGGCGGAAGAACCTGATGCAAACAGTCCGTATGACCAGATGATTCATGATGAAAGAATGAACATCATTAATAGACTGGTAAACGAACTTCCCGAAAAACAGCGGCTTATCATGCAACTGAGGGACATTGAAGGTGAAAGCTATAAAAAAATTGCAACCTTGCTGAATCTGACAGAGGAACAAGTCAAAGTGAATCTCTTCAGAGCCAGGCAAAAAGTAAAACAAAGGTATTTAGAAATTGACGAATATGGATTATAAGGATATAGAACAGCTCCTCGAGCGATATTGGCAATGCGAAACTTCCGTTGAGGAGGAAGCAACATTGCGCGACTTCTTCGCAAAGGAAGAAGTTCCGGCTCATTTGCTTCGCTATAAGAATCTGTTTGTTTATCAGCAGGTTCAGCAGGAAGTAGGACTGGGCGAAGACTTTGATGCACGTATTCTGGCAGAGGTGGAGCCTACGGTAGTAAAAGCGAAACGTTTGACACTGACCGGTCGTTTTATTCCTCTGTTCAAGGCTGCTGCCGTAATTGCAATCATCCTTTCTTTGGGGAATGTGGCACAACATTCTTTCTCCGGAGATGATGGAAGTGTATTGGCTACGGATACCATTGGTAAACAAGTAACTGCACCGTCGGTCGCTATCTCAAATGATGTGAAAGCGGAACAGGTCCTGGCGGATAGCCTGGCGAAGATCAACCACAAGGTGCAAGTTATAAACGAATAGACATTTTCATTTGCTTTAAACATATAATATAGTTAGTGTGCTTAATTAAAACAACAACGAAGGCGAAACTGTGAAGTTTTCAATTCTCTCAAATTTTTATAATGAAACTAACTAAATAAATGGGCTACCGCGCGATGCAGTAGCCCTTTTATGTTTTTAAACTGTCTTTATTTAAGCTGTCTTTATTTGATCTGCCGTATATTTTTTCGTGGCGCATCCACTTCTTGAGGATCTCCTTTATAGGCAATATCACCGCTTCCTTTGACGCGGGCAACCAGCTTCTGACTGGCATAGCAGCTGATGTTGCCGGAGCCGCTAATGCTTGCGTCTGTGTTTTCTGCTTGCAAATCGGCAGCTTGAATATTTCCTGATCCGGCAATAGAATAGCTCGCTTGAATGGCTTTGCCGTTCAGATTGATATTGCCCGAACCGGAAATACTTGCCTGACATTCCTGGCTCTCTATTTGTTGTAGTCTTACATCTCCCGAACCATTAATTGAAACGGCCATTTTTTGGCAATTGAATCCTTCTCCCTGAATGTTGCCCGAACCGTTGATGTGGAACTCAATATCTTTAGAGGTTTGTATCCCATTGATTAATCTTATATTTCCTGAACCGTTGACCGACAGCTTATTCAGTTCCGGAGCAAAAACTTTTATTTCCAGTTTTCCTTTCCAGATAGTGACATTCTTCTTGAATTTTATAATGAATGTACTACCCTCCACATACGTTTCTATAAGTGGTATGATGTTGTCGGAACCATGAATTTCGACATGGCTGCATGTGTCTTGCCAATAACTAATGTTGGCGCTTCCCACTAGTTTGATTTCATTGAAGTGGTCGGCTTTCACTTCTTTGGAGATGTAATTCTTACTGCCTACGATGTGTTTTCCCCGCAAGCAAGAGCCGGCAGTAAGTACTAGAAACATTCCCGTGACTAATACGAGCAATAAACTTGTTTTCATAATTACGCTTTTCTATGATTGATATAATGGTTAGACGGAAGAATTTGATCTAAAGTTGCATCTTCCATAAAGTTTTTCGTTAGCGTCTTCTTTTTTATTACTTTTGTGGCTGTTGATAGGAGGATTATAATGGATAAGATTATAGAAGATGATGAGTTAGGGCGTCTGGTGATACGCGTCAATTCACGTGCGAGAAGTCTTGTGTTTCGTACCAAGAGTGATGCTGTTTATGTTTCAGTTCCTCCCGGTACTACCCTGAAAGAAGTGAAACAGGCCATCGAGAACCTGCGTGGAAAGCTTCTGGCCTCCCGGCAAAAAATCGCTCGTCCGTTGATTGATTTGAATTATAAGATTGATGCGGAGCATTTTAAACTATCTTTGGTGTCGGGCGAGAAAGATCAGTTTCTGGCTAATTCCCGGTTGGGTGTAATGGAGATCGTTTGTCCGCCTCATGCCGATTTTACAGATGAAAAACTGCAAAGCTGGTTGCATAAGGTTATTGAAGAATCATTGAGACGAAATGCCAAAAGTATTCTGCCTTCACGTCTGGCCTTCTTGTCCAAGCAATGCGGATTGTCCTATTCGAGTGTGAAAATAAACTCCAGTCAGGGCAGATGGGGGAGTTGTTCGGCTCGAAAAGCTATTAATTTATCCTATTACCTGGTTTTGCTGCCTTCTCATTTGATAGACTACGTGTTGTTGCACGAATTATGCCATACCCGCGAGATGAATCATAGCGAGCGATTCTGGGCGTTACTCAATCAATATACAGAAGGAAAAGCATTGACCTTGCGGGGAGAATTGAGAAAGTACCGTACAGAAATATAAAATAAAGTTAGTTTTTATCCCTCATGCTTTCTATAAATAGGTCTTTGTTTATCAGCCTATTTGCGGAGTTCATCGAGCAAAAACGGATTCTTCACATTCTTCACTGTTAAGAACATTCTTCACTTCTCCCTATTCATGGAGGATAGCATCATTCTCCTTGTGTAAAGCACATCTATTATGTCGTAAAAAAATAAAAAAGACTGATTACATCCTGATATAATTTTCGTCTTTTCAATAAAGTAACCTTTAATGAGATGGAAAACATGAGAAAGAAACAAATTCTTTTTGCGTTTGGAATGGCCGCCCTCTTGTTGTACGCTTGCGTTCGTGACGAATTGTTCACGGACAGACAACAGGAATTATCAAACGAACTGGCTGTCGGTAAGAATCGGGAGTTAACTGTTGCAGCTGCCAAAGAATGGTATGTCGACAATGGGGCTCCCGTTACCCGAATGGGGGTGACGCAAAGCAATGTATCGGGAATATTGGTAACTCCTTCGTGGAATCATGCTAAAGAATGGAAGAAAGGAAGGTATGAAGTGGTGGAAGCCTCTTTGCGTTCCAACATGAATGTTATCCTTTATGACCAAGATACGAAGAAGCAGAAAAAGAAGATGAGCAAGAAAGAAAAAAGACGGGTGATGAACGTTGCTCGGTCTGTTATATTGAAAGATATTACGACGGGAGAAATCATTACTTTCAATATGATATTTATAGGTAGTCTGAATTATCTGATGAAGTACGATGATTTGTCAGATAACAATTATTTGCATCGGGTTCCCCATTTTGACGGTATGGTTTTATATTTTTGTCCCAGCGGTGAGTTTGTAAACGGTTGGAAGTACAAGAATGGTAAGATAATAAAGCGTCTTTCTCCTGTTCTTGATGAGGCGGCATTATCGGATACGCTATCTTCTGCTACAACTCGAGCTATACAGTGTTACACGAATTACTATACCGAATCGTATTACTATTGTCCTCCGATTACACGTTCTGCCTTTATGGATGACTGGGCGAGTTTTTATGGTACCGGTGAGTTTGGAGGCGGTATTGATGATGGTAATGGTGGTAATAGTGGTGGAAGCGGAGGTGACCCTACCCTAGAAGGTGGTGAATTAGAAGGTCCAACAATAACTGCACCTGCATGTTATTGGACTTACCGAGAAGTTCCATATACCGAATGTTATGATGATGGTTCTTCTGATGGAGGTGGAGGCGGTTATATCGGAACTCCCACTGATCCTTCAGTTCCGGTGAAGTCTCATGTAAAAAAAATTATAAAGAATACTGATAAGTTAACCCCTCAACAACTAGAGAAATTAGAAAGAGTCATTAAAGAAATGGAGGAAAAAATATGTTATGCTAAGCAGATTATTAATTATTTAGAGAGCGAAGGTTTCGCTTTTAATTATGTTTATATGGATCCTAATTTAGGAGGAGGAAGGGCAAATGCAGGGAATTCTATTTTATCTAATGGAACAGTAGATTTAGTGTTTAGAGGAGAGGATGATATAACCTATGGAAGTTTTGCTCATGAATTGGTTCACCTCTTTCAGATTCATTTAGGAGTATATAGCGGTACTATATCAAGAGGTATGATGGAATATGAACGGGCATTGATAGATGATATCATGTATTATTCAAAAATTAAAGGAAGTAAGAAATTTAGTGATGCGTGGTATGAAAAAGTAGAAAGAAGTTCGTTTGTGTATGGGAATAGGCCAGGCGAGGATAAAATTAAAGCTGTTGAATGGGATAAAAAACAAGCAAAATATTTAAATTGGCTTAGTAAACTTACTAAAAAAGGAACTCCTATCTCTATTCCCAACGATGATTTTAAAGAATGGATATCGTTATTTTCCGAGAATAGCAGGACCTATTCACCAGACAATGGGTATAATTACAATATAGATTATACACCTAAGCCGTTAGCAAAAGTTTTAGAATTGGCATCAAGTTGTTATTAAATAAATTCAGTTATTATGAGAACTATATACTTATTGATTAGTTTTTCCATCTATTGTTTACACGTACTTGGTCAAACAGATACGGAGATAATATATAAATCAACGAGTAATAATGCATATTATATGCACTATTATTCAGGATTTGTATCCATTGGTAATAACGTTTATCCATTGTCGGGAAAAGAAAATCCTTTAAATTGGCAAGATTGGTATCATTTTGATTGGAGGGAAGTAAAGAATCTGTCTAAATATATAGAACCTTACATTGGGCCTTATTTAAAAAATATTCAATTAATGGAAGATGATTACTTTAAAACAACAATATGGATTGATTTACAAGGGAATCTGATATATTGTGAATTTAATTATCCGTCTAAAATAAATATTCCACTTACGGTGATAGAACAAATCGAAACATCCCTAAAGGCTAATGGAAAGGTTAAGGTAACTCCTATTGGTACTCCTAGGAATGATATGTACTATGTACAATCTTGTGTCTTTGTTGATTTGGAGCAACTTCAATCGCGACTTTATCACCCTGTTGCCCCCTCATGGAATGATGATATCGCTATCCAACTGGATAATGTTTTTCCAACTGCCACTTATTATGCGGATTATTTGAATAGAAGGAGCTATGTCTCTTTTTATTCTGGCATGTTCAATTACACAGATGGTTCAACTGAAACGCAAGGAAATATTTATATATCGGGGACGGGCGAAGCGGCATTCACACTGTCTTTTATCAATGTTACCGACCGGGACATTATTCTGGATTTGGGTCAACTAACAGTTCGGATGGATGAGCCCGGATACACATACAGGCCTCGAATATCTTCTATAAGTATAAATGGAGGACCTCGGTTAGATATTAATTCACGAACAGCGGTAGTTGAGAATGATGGAGGTGTCGTTTCTATAATCTTCTATTTTGATGATATATTGGACATGTCTGGCAACTATTATAATACGTATCCGACAGCTTATAAGCTGAGCTTTTATTATGGCAATCATAATATATTTGAGCATGTTATAGATGAAAGATATGATTATGATGTGTGTGACGCATCAAGTATTACCTGGTACAGAGAAGGTTACATCATGTTCCGATATATGTATAACAAAAATAAGGTAGGGATGTTCTATAATAAAACCACTGATACTTATTTTTACTAAATCAATGAAGAACTTATTATTACAAAGCATACTACTATTCCTCCTGCTGACAAGCTGCTCCTCTGTCCCTTCTGATGTCCGCATAGCATTAGAACAAGCCGGAATAAACCGTCAAGAACTGGAAAAAGTGATTGAGCACTATAAAACCACTGGAGAAATACAAAAATTGAAGGCAGCATACTTCCTCATAGCCAATATGCCAGGGAAGTATGCCGAGTATTATAGTTGCAACGAACAAGCATACGAGATGTTTTTGCGCGGTAAAGATGCCAATAAACGCAACAATCGTGTGGCATACGAAGATTCTCTGGCAGAGCAGATAGATATGCTGAAAGATTTGTCGGGAGGATGGGTACCGCTTATGGTTAAGGACATTGATGTTATCTCAAGCAAGTACCTTATTGAAAATATAGATTTGGCATTTAAAGTCTGGAAAGAACCTTGGGCTTGTCACTTTACATTTGATGAGTTTTGTGAATATATTTTGCCTTACCGCATTCTTCACGAACCTATATCAGACTGGAGGAAATATCTGTACGAGAAATATTCGTGGGTGAAGGATTCACTTAAGAATGTATCCGATACAGAAGAGCTGGTGCTTCATCTTAATGACTTGATTGCAAAAGACTTTTGGACGCTGGACGAACTAGACATTCCTTTCGTGTCTGTTCCTTTGCTCGAAAAGGCAAAAGCCGGAGGATGCGACCAGCGTTACGTATTAATGATTTCCTTGCTACGGGCGATGGGGGTGCCTGCCATGATGGACTATGCACCACAACACAATAACACATTTAAAGACCATAAATGGGTGGTCTATTTGGATAGCCTGCATCATTACCGTCCCTGCGATGCAGGACGCATACGAGGTAAAATATTCCTCAAGGACAATTTGAGATGTGCCTTTCCGGCAGGGCTTGTCATCCCCTTGGCTGATGGCTTTGGTTCCAATGTGTTTCGCTATACATACGCTATCAACAGAAACAGTTTGGCAAAAAAAACGAAGAACAAACATGCTTTGCCTCCCTTTTTCCGTAGTTCGTGTGTTAAGAACGTGTCCGATCAGTATGTTTTCGACATGCACCCTGTAATATACGACATGCCGTCCGAGCTACAACTTAAGGATAATGAAGCCGTTTATCTGGCTGTCTTTGGCTATGGAAGCCATATCAGGGAGGCAGACTATGCCCAAGTAAAAAATAACAAAGTGAGATTTGAGCATATCGGAAGCGGTATCGTTTATCTTGTCTGCGCATACGGGCATGAACGGCTTGTGCCTATTTCTTATCCCATCTTGTTGCGGGACTCCTTGGGTAAGACAGAAATACTCAAACCGGACACCGTGCGCAAACAAAAAATGATTCTTACCAGAAAATGCAAGCCCTCTTTGCTGATGCAAGGATTTGCGGAGTCTATGATTGGAGGACGTTTTGAAGGTAGCGACACTCCGGACTTTAAACATCCGGAAACACTTTTTACAATCAAAGAAGCTCCCTATTCACTGACAGAAGTTGACATAAACGTGATGTCTTCCTACAGATATGTACGCTATACATCTGTTCATTCGGGAATCTTTGCAGCGGAAATACAATTCTGGGGTACAGATAGAGAAGGAAAGGCTGTCATGTTGGAAGGAACGCCCATTGTGCATTTAGGCAGTGACAGTATTCCTAACAGCGAACCAGAGAACGCTTTCGACAATAATATACGTACCAATTTCAATGCACCTTCCCATTCTTGGGTTGGATTGGACTTAAAGTCCCCTCAATCCATTACGAAAGTGAAATATCTTCCGAGAAATAATTTTAATGTTATAGAGGTGGGTAATAAATATGAATTGATGTATTACAACGACAGGTGGGTATCTTTAGGTATACAGACTGCCACCAATCAATACTTGGAATATGATAATGCCCCTACTCAAGCTCTTTTCCTATTAAGAAACCTGACACAAGGAAAAGAGGAGAGGATTTTTACCTATGAAAACGGGAAACAGGTATGGTGGTAAATGAGAGGATAGAAATAAAAATAGATACATTCATTATTGCTGCTATTCTTGTATGCTTGGTGTTTAATCTATGCGCTGGTTTGTTTGATAGCCAACGAACTTCTTCCATAATATCTGTCTCTTATTTGATCGCCTTATTTTGTATTCGTACAACTTTCTTTAGGGTAAAAAAAAGTGTGCGGATACAAATCCCTGATATTTTGTTTGTTTGCTATTTTATATTTGCTGCTTTCAAGAATGATACCGATTTTAATCTTAATCAGTTGGGTGATATCATCATCCTGTTATTATATATTTGCATCAGGATGACTGATGCTCTTGATTACAAATTTTTATATATAATCATACTATGCCTTACTGTAGCTTTATCGTTCTACGGGTATTTGCAATGTGCCGGTGTATTACTCGTTCGGAATAAAGAATACCTCATGACTGGACCTTTCTATAATCCTGCACCATACGGTGCGCTCATTTGTTTCTTTATTTCTATTATAATCACTGTTGTTATCACGATTCCCGAAAAAGCCCATAAACATGTTTCCTTGTGTGTCATCGGCTTTTCTCTTCCTGCACTCGCTCTCTCGGCATCAAGGGCTGCATGGCTGGCAAGTGGTGCTGTTCTTCTCTTTATGTTCTTGCTTAAAAGCAAAAACAAATTGCGACAATTGCCAAGGAGTATCGGTCGTTTGTGCGTGATAAGTTTATTTGCGGTATTCATTTTGTCTTGTCTGCTTTTATATCATGTAAGACCGGAATCGGTTAAAGGAAGGCTATTTATCTGGAAAGTATCATCGGAAATGATAAAGAAAACTTTCGTTACAGGTCTTGGATACAATAGCTTTGAAGCCAATTATATGAATTATCAGGGTGAATACTTCAAACAGGGTAAAGGAGACGAGACTGAAAAATATCTGGCAGGGAATGTGGTTTCCGCATATAATGAGCCTATCCGGATAATGATAGAGTACGGTTTAATAGGATTGTCCATATATATGTTACTCGCTTGTTTCGTATTGTTTCGAACTCAACAGCGAGAGACCGTTTCAATGGCTGCCAAAATGGTAATTTCTGCCTATATTCTGTTCGGGCTGTTCTCATATCCCAATAAAATATTCTCTCTGCAAGTGCTTGCAGTCATATCCTTTGCCTGTTTGCTGAATGAACGAAAGGACAAGGTTACGTATCAGCTACGGTTTGGATTTTTACATCGGTCTATTATAGGACTTCCTTTTGCATTCATATCTTTAGGATTACTTTTCAATACGATCAGGTTTCATTATGCCTATCAGGAATTTCAGTCATTATTGGAAACGAATAGGACTAATATTACCGCAAAACTAAATGAATTGGTGCCTATATTGTCAGGGGATTATTTATTTCTACAGAACTATTGTGTTCTGGCGAAGGATATAGTTGAAGAAAAGACCCTTCTTGAAAAATTAGACAAGGCGATCTCCTTGTCACCTTCAACCACATTATATCGAATGAAGGGCGATTGTCTATATTGGCACAATCGGTATGAAGAAGCAGAGACATTTTATTGGAGTGCTTATTATATGCTTCCTTCCAATCAATGGGCAAGAGCAAGAATCGCTATGCTATACCTCAAACAAGGTAAAAGGAAAGAAGCGGAACAGCTTGCGGCTTCCATATTAAAAGAAAGAATAAAATCTCATGGGTTTGATACATTCTTGTTGCGTCAAGAAATGAAAGAGGTCTTGTCAACGCATTAGAAGAGATTGAATAGTTATTAAGACAACTCTAAATATAGATAATTGAAACAGTATTTCGTTTATTTGTCTAATTGTTTAATCCCGTCCGATTCTTTTTCAAACTGATAAGTTCCTCCTTTTTCGCTAAGATCAAACGTAGAGACTAATTCTGTGTTATTATCTACGATCAATAAAGCGCTTTGTTCCGCAAAACGTCCCACTTCTACAGTGTAAGGCTCTTCCGATATAGTTTTATTGGAGATAAGACTGTCGTTGACAAACAAAGAGATAGAATCTCCGGCAAAACCTTTTACCAGACTGATTGTGTAGCTTTCGATGAAATGACGTTCTTCCTGCTTTTCCCGTTGTAGCCGCATACTCATGTATACGAAAATAACCACTACAAAAATGACGGCAAAAGCAAGAATTCCGTTACCTACCATAAACTGTTTATTTGTGTTGAGACGATGTGCCATAGTCGTTATTTTTTGAATTGTGGCGTAAAGATACGAATATAGCACTGTTAATTCATACTTTTTTTCTTTAATCTTTTGTAGTCGAATAGATTATTTATATCTTTGCAACCGGAAACGGATGAAAGGTGGAGGGGCAATTAAGCTCCTTTTTTTGTTCTTATATAGTTAATAAATGATAGAAAAGAAAACTGTTTGTCAGATTGTAGATGAGTGGCTGGAAGGAAAAGACTACTTTTTAGTAGAAGTAACTGTGAGCCCGGATGACAAAATTGTGGTCGAAATTGACCATGCAGAAGGTGTTTGGATCGAAGATTGTGTGGAGCTTAGCCGCTACATAGAGTCAAAACTGAACCGTGAAGAGGAAGATTATGAACTGGAAGTAGGGTCGGCCGGTATCGGACAGCCCTTTAAAGTACTGCAACAGTATTATATCCACATCGGACAAGAAGTGGAGGTATTGACTAAAGACGGACGTAAACTGGCCGGCATACTGAAAGATGCCGATGAAGAGAAGTTTACGGTAGCCGTACAAAAGAAAGTAAAACTAGAAGGAGCAAAACGTCCGAAACTGCAAGAAGAGGACGAAACCTTTACTTATGAGCAAATAAAATATACTAAATACTTAATTAGCTTTAAATAGTTATGGCCAAAAAAGAAGAAACAATCAGCTTGATTGATACATTTTCGGAATTTAAGGAACTGAAGAATATCGATAGAACGACGATGGTTAGCGTACTCGAAGAGTCGTTCCGTAGCGTAATCGCGAAAATGTTTGGCACCGATGAGAATTACGACGTGATCGTGAACCCGGATAAGGGTGACTTCGAGATCTGGCGTAACCGTGAAGTTGTGGCCGATGAAGATTTGACTAACCCGAATATGCAGATTTCGTTGAGCGAAGCACAGAAAATTGATGCTTCCTACGAAGAAGGTGAAGAGGTGACTGACGAAGTGATTTTTGCCAAATTCGGACGTCGTGCTATCCTGAATCTCCGCCAGACATTGGCTTCCAAGATTCTGGAACTCGAGAAAGACAGTATTTATAATAAATATATAGATAAGGTAGGTACGATCATCAATGCAGAAGTGTATCAGATCTGGAAGAAAGAAATGTTGCTCTTAGATGATGAAGGAAACGAGTTGCTGTTGCCTAAGACCGAACAAATCCCGAGCGATTTCTATCGCAAAGGTGAAACGGCCCGTGCAGTAGTTGCCCGCGTGGATAACAAGAATAATAATCCTAAGATAATCTTGTCACGTACTTCTCCCGTTTTCCTGCAGCGTTTGTTCGAGATGGAAGTACCCGAAATTAATGATGGTTTGATTACCATCAAGAAGATTGCCCGTATCCCTGGCGAACGTGCCAAGATCGCGGTAGAATCTTACGATGACAGAATCGACCCTGTAGGAGCCTGTGTAGGTGTAAAGGGAAGTCGTATTCATGGCATTGTTCGTGAACTTCGCAATGAGAACATCGATGTAATCAATTACACATCGAACATCTCATTGTTTATACAGCGCGCTTTAAGCCCGGCTAAGATTTCTTCTATCCGTCTGAATGAGGAAGAGAAGAAAGCGGAGGTTTTCCTCAAACCGGAAGAAGTTTCGCTGGCTATCGGTAAAGGCGGTTTGAACATCAAACTGGCCAGTATGTTAACTGAGTACACTATCGACGTGTTCCGTGAGTTGGATGAGAATGTAGCGGATGAAGATATCTATCTCGACGAATTCAGAGACGAAATCGACGGATGGGTGATCGACGCCATCAAGGCTATCGGCATTGATACAGCGAAGGCTGTGTTGAATGCTCCTCGTGAGATGTTGATTGAAAAGACGGACTTGGAAGAAGAGACAGTGGACGAGGTAATACGCATTTTGAAATCGGAGTTTGAAGAAGAAGGTGAAAATTCAGTAGAAAATTGAGAATTTAAAATTGAAAAATGAAAGTTATCTCTGTTATACTACATCGTAACTTTTAATTCTTCATTCTTAATTCTTCATTTAAACAAGCTCCATTTATTCATTAATTTTAAAATATGACGATAAGGTTAAACAAAGTTACAAGAGATTTGAACGTAGGAATCGCGACGGTAGTTGAGTTCCTGCAAAAGAAAGGGCATACCGTAGAGGCTAATCCTAATACCAAAATTAGCGAGGAGCAATACGCTATACTCGTAAAAGAGTTTAGTACAGATAAGAACCTTAGACTTGAATCGGAGCGTTTCATACAGGAACGTCAGAATAAGGAACGTAATAAGGCGTCTGTTTCGATTGAAGGCTTCGAAAAGCAGCCGGAGAAACAGAAGTCGGAAGATGTGATTAAGACAGTCGTACCTGAGGATGCACGTCCGAAGTTTAAACCTGTCGGAAAAATTGATTTGGATAAACTGAATGGTCGTAAACCTGAAAAGGTGGAGAAGGAACCGGAACAGAAACAAGAAGAACCTGTTGTAGAACGGCCTGTCGTTAAACCCGAAGTAAAAAAGGAGCCCGAGAAGAGAGAACCCGAGGTGAAGAAAGAAGAGGTGGTGATACCTCCTGTTTCTGTAGTAGAGCCTACTCCAGTGGTAGTTGAGCCCGTAGTAGTGCCGGAACCTGTAGTGGAGACGAAGCCGGTAGAAGTTGAAAAAGTAGTAGAAGAAGTGAAAAAAGAAGAGCCGAAGGTAGTAGAAACTGCACCTGTGAAGGCGGAAGAACATAAAGAAGAAAAAAAGGTGGAAACTGCACAGGCTGAAGTAACCCCGGTAGCAGAAAAAGCTCCGGAGGATGATGGTGTTTTCAAAATCCGTCAACCGGAATTAGGCGCGAAGATCAATGTGATCGGTCAGATCGACTTGGCTGCATTGAACCAGTCTACTCGTCCGAAGAAAAAATCGAAGGAGGAGAAGCGTCGCGAACGTGAAGAGAAAGAGAAAATCCGTCAGGATCAGAAGAAACTGATGAAGGAAGCCATCATCAAAGAAATCCGTAAGGATGATTCTAAAGTGGTGAAGAACGGTCCGAAAGAAAGCGCAGATGCTGCTAAGAAAAAACGCAACCGTATCAATAAAGAAAAGGTAGACGTTAATAACGTTGCGACTTCCAACTTTGCTGCGCCGAGACCTAATATACAAGGTAAAGGCGGCAATGGTAATGGCAATAACAACGGTCAGGGCGGACAAGGAAATAATAACAGAAGAAATAACAACAATAATAAGGATCGCTTCAAGAAGCCGGTTATCAAACAGGAAGTGAGCGAGGAAGACGTAGCAAAACAGGTAAAAGAAACTCTTGCACGTCTGACAACCAAAGGTAAGAACAAGACGTCCAAATACCGTAAAGAAAAGCGTGAAATGGCTTCCAACCGCATGCAGGAATTGGAAGATCAGGAAATGGCAGACAGCAAGGTATTGAAGTTGACCGAGTTTGTTACGGCTAACGAACTGGCAACAATGATGGATGTATCTGTCAATCAGGTTATCGCTACTTGTATGAGTATTGGTATCATGGTTTCTATCAACCAGCGTCTGGATGCGGAAACAATTAATCTGGTGGCAGAAGAGTTCGGATTCAAGACAGAATATGTAAGTGCGGAAGTGGCACAAGCTATCGTTGAAGAAGAAGATGCTCCGGAAGATTTGCAACCGCGCGCTCCGATTGTTACAGTGATGGGACACGTTGACCACGGTAAGACCTCTTTGCTCGACTATATCCGTAAGGCGAACGTAATTGCCGGTGAAGCCGGAGGTATTACACAGCATATCGGTGCATATAACGTGCAACTGGAAGACGGTCGCCGCATTACGTTCCTCGATACTCCGGGTCACGAAGCGTTTACCGCTATGCGTGCACGTGGTGCGAAAGTAACGGATATTGCTATCATTATTGTGGCTGCCGATGATAACGTGATGCCACAGACGAAGGAAGCAATCAATCACGCGATGGCTGCCGGTGTACCTATTGTATTTGCAATCAATAAGGTAGATAAACCGACTGCGAATCCGGATAAGATTAAAGAAGAACTGGCTGCAATGAATTACCTTGTTGAAGAATGGGGTGGTAAGTATCAGTCACAAGATATCTCTGCCAAGAAAGGTATGGGTGTGGAAGACTTGCTGGAAAAAGTATTGCTCGAAGCAGAAATGCTCGACCTGAAAGCAAATCCGGACCGTAATGCTACGGGTTCCATCATCGAATCTTCACTGGATAAGGGACGTGGATATGTAGCTACTGTATTGGTATCTAACGGTACTCTGAAAGTGGGAGACATCGTACTGGCAGGAACCAGCTACGGACGTGTGAAGGCTATGTTCAACGAACGTAACCAACGCATCAAAGAAGCAGGACCTTCCGAACCGGCTTTGGTATTGGGATTGAACGGTGCACCTGCCGCAGGTGATACATTCCATGTTGTTGAAAGCGATCAGGAAGCTCGTGAAATCACCAACAAACGTGAACAGTTGGCTCGTGAGCAGGGCTTGCGTACGCAGAAGATCCTTACGTTGGATGAGTTGGGCCGTCGTATTGCTTTGGGTAACTTCCAGGAATTGAACATCATCGTTAAGGGTGACGTGGACGGTTCTGTTGAGGCATTGAGCGACTCGTTAATCAAGTTGTCTACGGAACAAATCCAGGTAAATGTCATCCATAAGGGTGTGGGAGCAATTTCCGAGTCGGATGTTTCTCTGGCTGCCGCTTCGGATGCGATTATCGTCGGATTCCAGGTACGTCCTTCGGGTGCTGCCGCTAAGATGGCTGAACAGGAAGGTGTCGACATCCGTAAGTACTCTGTCATCTACGATGCAATCGAAGAGGTGAAGGCTGCTATGGAAGGTATGTTGGCTCCGGAACTGAAGGAACAAATCACGGCAACTATCGAAATCCGCGAAGTATTCAACATTACGAAGGTGGGTTTGGTAGCCGGTGCAATGGTGAAGACCGGAAAGGTGAAGCGAAGCGACAAGGCTCGTTTGATCCGCGATGGTATCGTCATCTTTACCGGAAACATCAACGCGTTGAAGCGCTTCAAGGACGATGTGAAGGAAGTAGGTACAAACTTCGAGTGTGGTATCAGTCTGGTGAACTGCAACGACATGAAGGTAGGCGATATGATCGAGACATTCGAAGAAATAGAAGTGAAACAGACTTTATGATTTATGAGTTATGATTTATGAATTATAAAGGTATAAGGCCATTCGCGAAGTAATGGTTGCAACAATAGATGGGTGGTAATGTGGTACTATTTTATATGGGACACCACCTTACCACTTTATTGTTTTATCACCTGACAGAAATATAAATCACAGATCATAATCATAGAAACATAAATCATAAATCACAAATCATAAATCACAACGTGGCAACGATTGATATCATTATCCTTATTGTAATAGGCGCCGGAGCGGTGGTAGGCTTTGTAAAAGGCTTTATCCGTCAGTTGGCTTCTATTTTGGGGTTAATAGTCGGGCTGTTGGCGGCGAAAGCTTTGTATGCCTCTTTGGCGGAGAAACTTTGCCCGACAGTGACGGATTCGATGACAGTTGCGCAGGTGTTGGCTTTTATCATGATTTGGATTGCCGTGCCGTTGATTTTTGTACTGATAGCTTCGTTATTGACAAAAGCAATGCAGGCAATTTCGCTGAACTGGCTGAACCGCTGGTTAGGGAGTGGGCTGGGAGCACTTAAGTTTTTGTTGTTAACGAGTGTAGTGATCGGTGCGATAGAGTTTGTGGACAGCGATAATAAGTTAATTAGTGCAACAAAAAAGGAAGAATCTTTGTTATATTATCCGATGGAAACGTTTGCGGGGATCTTTTTCCCTGCTGCGAAGAATATGACGCAACAATATATATTAGAGAATAAAGATGCAACAAGAAGAACCCAATAAAATGAAACCCAATCAGAAAGACGAACTCGAAAAGAAGACTGATAATGAGTTTGTCCGGAAATTTGCGGAGGAGAAATATAAATACGGCTTCACCACAGAGGTGCATACAGACATCATTGAGCGTGGACTTAATGAAGATGTCATTCGTCTGATTTCATCGAAAAAAGACGAACCGGAGTGGTTGCTGGAGTTTCGCCTGAAAGCGTACCGCCACTGGCTGACGCTGGAGATGCCGACTTGGGCACATCTCCGTATCCCTGAAATTGACTATCAGGCGATTTCTTATTATGCCGATCCGACGAAGAAGAAAGAAGGACCGAAGAGCATGGAGGAAGTCGATCCTGAATTGATAAAGACGTTTAATAAACTGGGTATTCCTTTGGAGGAACAGATGGCTCTTAGCGGAATGGCGGTGGATGCCGTTATGGACTCCGTTTCCGTAAAGACTACCTTCAAGGAAACGCTGATGGAGAAAGGAATTATCTTCTGCTCGTTCAGTGAAGCCGTGCGGGAACATCCTGATTTGGTGAAGAAATATATGGGCTCGGTGGTAGGTTACCGGGATAATTTCTTTGCGGCGTTGAACTCCGCTGTCTTTTCTGACGGCTCTTTTGTGTATATTCCGAAAGGGGTACGTTGTCCGATGGAACTTTCCACCTATTTCCGTATCAATGCCCGTAACACGGGGCAGTTTGAACGTACGCTGATTGTGGCGGACGACGATTCATACGTTTCTTATCTGGAAGGATGTACAGCGCCGATGCGGGATGAAAATCAGTTGCATGCGGCTATCGTTGAGATAATTGTGCACGACCGCGCAGAGGTAAAATACAGCACTGTTCAGAACTGGTATCCGGGCGATGCAGAAGGCAAGGGCGGTGTATACAACTTTGTGACAAAACGCGGTAACTGCAAGGGAGTGGATAGTAAATTATCCTGGACACAAGTGGAAACTGGTTCGGCAATCACTTGGAAATACCCTTCCTGTATTCTGACAGGCGATAACTCGACCGCTGAATTCTATTCCGTAGCTGTAACGAACAACTATCAGCAGGCTGATACCGGAACGAAGATGATTCATCTGGGCAAGAACACCCGCAGTACGATTGTAAGTAAAGGTATCTCCGCCGGACATAGTGAGAACTCCTATCGTGGGTTGGTACGTGTGGCCGAGAAAGCGGATAATGCCCGTAATTATAGCCAGTGTGACTCTCTGTTGCTGGGAGATAAATGTGGTGCGCATACTTTCCCTTATATGGATATTCACAATGAAACGGCAGTGGTGGAACATGAAGCCACAACGAGCAAGATCAGTGAAGACCAGATATTCTATTGCAACCAGCGCGGTATTCCGACAGAAGACGCTATCGGGCTTATTGTGAACGGATATGCAAAAGAAGTATTGAATAAACTTCCGATGGAATTTGCGGTAGAAGCACAGAAGTTGCTTACTATCTCGTTGGAAGGAAGTGTGGGGTGATTTACTAGTTGGCAATTTACGATTTACTATTTGGCTGCGCGCTTGTAGGAGGTAAATTGTCGGTAGTATGGGTTTTTAATAGTAAATAGTAAATGGAAAAATAGTACATATAATCATGTTAGAAATAAAAGACCTGCATGCCAGCATTAATGGCAAAGAGATATTGAAGGGTATTAACCTGACGGTGAATCCCGGTGAGGTGCACGCTATTATGGGGCCGAATGGTTCCGGTAAAAGTACGCTTTCTTCCGTATTGGTGGGAAATCCGGCTTTTGAGGTAACAAAAGGTTCGGTCACGTTTTATGGAAAGAACCTGTTGGAGTTGAGTCCTGAAGATCGTAGCCATGAAGGAATCTTTCTTAGTTTCCAGTATCCGGTAGAGATTCCGGGTGTGAGCATGGTCAACTTTATGCGTGCTGCTGTGAATGAGCAACGCAAATATAAAGGTCTGCCTGCGCTGACAGCCAGTGAGTTTCTGAAACTGATGCGTGAGAAACGTGCGGTAGTAGAGTTGGATAATAAGTTGGCTAACCGCTCGGTGAATGAAGGTTTTTCGGGTGGTGAAAAGAAACGGAATGAGATTTTCCAGATGGCCATGTTGGAACCGCGGTTGAGTATCCTTGATGAAACGGACTCCGGTTTGGATATTGATGCGCTCCGTATTGTTGCGGAAGGAGTGAACAAACTGAAAACTCCTGAAACAAGCACGATCGTTATTACCCACTACCAACGTTTGCTTGATTATATCAAACCTGATATTGTACATGTCCTTTATAAAGGTCGTATCGTAAAAACTGCCGGACCGGAACTTGCACTGGAACTGGAAGAAAAAGGATATGATTGGATCAAGAAAGAAGTAGGAGAATAACAAATAATAAGTTATGATAGTTGAACAACAATATATAGACCTCTTCTCACAGACGGAAGCAATGATCTGCAAGCATAGCGCCGAAGTGCTGAATGCGCCTCGTGCAGCTGCATTTGCCGATTTTGAACGCCTCGGATTTCCGACTCGTAAGATGGAGAAGTACAAATATACGGATGTGAGCAAGTATTTTGAACCGGATTATGGTTTAAACTTGAATCGTCTGGCTATTCCGGTCAATCCGTATGAAGTGTTTAAGTGCGATGTGCCGAATATGAGTACCGCCCTGTATTTTGTGGTAAATGACGCATTTTATAATAGAGCACTTCCTAAAGTCAATCTGCCGGAAGGTGTGATTTTCGGCAGCTTGAAAGAAGTGGCCGGACAGCATCCGGAATTGGTGAAGAAGTATTACGGTCAGTTGGCAGATACTTCCAAAGATGGGGTGACTGCTTTCAATACAGCTTTTGCACAAGATGGTGTTGTATTTTATGTGCCGAAGAATGTAGTAGTAGAAAAACCGATCCAGCTGGTAAATATCCTGCGTGCAGATGTCAACTTCATGGTGAACCGCCGCGTACTAATCATCTTGGAGGATGGCGCGCAAGCCCGTCTGCTGATTTGTGACCATGCAATGGATAACGTGAACTTCTTGGCAACACAAGTGATTGAAGTATTTGCAGGTGAGAACACGGTATTCGATATGTATGAACTGGAAGAAACACATACAAGCACCGTTCGTATCAGTAACCTGTATGTAAAGCAGGAGGCAAACAGCAATGTATTGTTGAATGGAATGACCTTGCATAATGGTACTACCCGCAACACCACTGAAGTATTGTTGGCAGGAGAAGGAGCCGAGATAAACCTCTGTGGCATGGCAATTGCCGATAAGAACCAGCACGTAGACAATCATACAAGCATTGACCATGCCGTACCGAACTGCACCAGCAATGAGCTGTTCAAGTACGTACTCGACGATCAGTCGGTAGGCGCGTTTGCCGGATTGGTATTGGTGCGTCCCGATGCGCAACATACGAACTCCCAGCAAACTAACCGGAATCTTTGTGCTACGCGTGATGCGAGAATGTACACACAACCTCAATTGGAGATTTACGCGGATGATGTGAAATGTTCGCATGGAGCAACGGTAGGCCAGTTGGATGAGGGTGCATTATTCTATATGCGTTCACGAGGTATTGCAGAGAAAGAAGCCCGTTTGTTATTGATGTTCGCATTTGTCAATGAAGTGATTGATACCATCCGTTTGGAGGCACTGAAAGACCGCCTGCATCTGTTGGTAGAGAAACGTTTCCGTGGCGAGCTGAATAGATGTCAGGGCTGTGCCATTTGTAAGTAACCACTAATAATTAATAAACGTGGATATTCAAAAGATACGTGAGGATTTTCCGATATTGAGCCGTACGGTTTACGGTAAACCTTTGGTTTATTTCGACAACGGTGCGACAACGCAGAAACCCCGTCTGGTGGTTGATGCGTTGGTGGATGAATATTATTCCGTTAATGCCAATGTGCATCGCGGTGTGCATTATCTTTCGCAACAAGCTACGGAATTGCATGAGGCTTCCCGTGAAACGGTGCGTCAGTTTATCAACGCCCGTAGCACGAACGAAGTTGTCTTCACCCGCGGAACGACGGAAAGCATCAACCTGCTTGTTTCCAGTTTTGGCGACGAATTTATGGAAGAGGGGGATGAAGTGATTCTTTCCGTAATGGAACATCACAGTAACATCGTTCCCTGGCAACTGTTGGCTGCCCGAAAGGGAATTGCCATCAAAGTGATTCCAATGAATGACAAAGGCGAACTCTTGCTGGATGAATACGAAAAACTATTTTCCGAACGAACGAAAATAGTCAGCGTGGTTCATGTTTCGAATGTGCTGGGTACGGTGAATCCGGTGAAAGAAATGATTGCAACGGCTCATGCGCACGGCGTACCTTGCCTGATAGACGCTGCACAGTCTATCCCTCACATGAAAGTGGACGTACAGGAGTTGGATGCTGATTTTCTGGTGTTCTCTGCCCATAAAATATACGGTCCGACAGGTGTCGGAGTGCTTTATGGAAAAGAAGAGTGGTTAGACCGCCTTCCGCCTTATCAGGGAGGAGGAGAGATGATTCAGCATGTCTCTTTTGAGAAGACCACTTTCAACGAACTTCCTTTCAAGTTTGAAGCCGGTACGCCCGACTACATTGGAACTACTGGACTGGCAAAAGCCCTTGATTACGTGAATGGACATGGACTTGAGCAGATAGCCGCCCATGAGCATGAACTGACAACTTACGCTTTGCAACGGCTGAAAGAGATTCCCCAGATGCGTATATTCGGTGAAGCAGCCGAACGGGGAGCAGTCATCTCCTTCCTGGTAGGAGATATCCATCATTTCGACCTCGGAACGTTGCTGGATCGTTTGGGTATTGCCGTGAGGACGGGACATCATTGTGCACAACCTCTCATGCAACGTCTTGGTATAGAAGGAACTGTACGGGCTTCGTTTGCCATGTACAATACGAAATCGGAAATAGATACATTGGTGGCAGGAATTGAACGCGTCAGCAAGATGTTCTAACAATATAAGCCGCTATTCCTGTGGGATGGCGGCTTTTTTTATTCTTTAACTAAAAAAAGATGCCTTCAAGTGCAGTGATTTGAACTTTTGTGCGTCTAATAGGTAAAGAAACAAAATGTTCATTGAATATTAGGAGGGTCGTGAGACCATGCTCATATTATATAAATTCTCTCTCTTTAACATTAATCGCAGCTATATCGTAAGAAATTACGGTGTAGCTGCAACTTTTTTAGGGGGACTTGCGTCTAACTAAATACATATAACTTACAGATAACTAATAAAGAAAAAACTATGCTGATGACAACCACTCCCATCATTGAGGGAAAACGAATAGTGAAATATTATGGAATAGTTTCCGGAGAGACAATCATAGGTGCTAATGTATTCCGCGACTTGTTTGCAAGTATTCGGGATATTGTGGGTGGTCGTTCCGGTTCTTATGAAGAAGTGCTGCGTATGGCAAAAGATACAGCGTTGAAGGAAATGGAGGCACAAGCAGCTCAAATGGGAGCTAATGCCGTGATAGGTGTTGATTTGGATTATGAGACAGTTGGAGGTAGTGGCAGTATGCTGATGGTGACTGCTAACGGCACAGCCGTAAAGATTGAAGAGGATTAATTGATTATTGTTTTTTTCTACAGAGAACACGGAAGACGCAGCGCATATACTTTGTTTAGTATCAATAGTATAAAACACTGTGTCCTCCGTACTTCTGTGGTGAATATTATTCGGCAGTCAGCTCAATCACACGGCTGAAAGCCTGATTGGTAGTGAAAGCATTGATTCCTACTTTCATCAGATAATCTCCTGAATAAGTCTTCTCATTGGCAGCAAGATTCGATTTAGAGTTCGGCATCAGGTTGATTTCTTTCACCTTATACATTTTCTTCGCATCCAGTCCCTGAAGTTTAACCGGGAGCAGCTTCTCACCGAAGCGTGGGTGGATATCGTAGGTATAAAGCACTGCTTTGTTCTTATCCGGTGCGGCGTACATGACAGACATGTGATTACCATTGTATGGAGAAACCAGTCTGTACTGGTCACCATCCAGAATCACTTTCTTCAGACGCGTCCAGTTGGCAACTGCGTTTTGGCAAAAAGTCTGTTCGTCCGCATTCAGTTCTTTCAGTCCGAGGTCGAAGCCCAGTTTACACATACTTGCTACATCGGTGCGGAATTTCACGCTTGTCTTCTTGTTCCAGCTGGTTACGTGTGCATCCATTGCTTTTGCAGGAAAGATTTGTGAGAATCCCCATTGGATAAACAGACGCTCTATCGGGTCTGTATTGTCACTGCACCAGAATTCTGTGAAGTATTTCAATGCTTCGTAGTCGCAACGGGCGCCACCGCCGGAGCAAAGCATCATCGGTACGTTCGGATATTTGTCTTTGATACGTTCCAATACATTATATATACCACGTACATGGTCGATATAAAGTTGTCCTTGTTTATTCTTCAAATAGGGAGAATAAATATTTGTGATGGGAGAGTTGCAGTCCCATTTAAAGAAAGTCACTTCCGGGTTCGCTGTCAGGATGTTATCCACTACGCCAAACACAAAATCCTGTACTTTCGGGTTGCTAAGATCGAGCACCAGTTGGTTACGGTAATAGTATGTTTCGCGGTTGGGCAGAGTGATAGCCCAGTCAGGATGCTTCTCGAACAATTCACTTTTGGGGTTTATCATCTCCGGTTCGATCCAGATACCGAATTTCACTCCGGCTTCTTTGGCAGACTTCACGAGTGCGGGAATACCGCCCGGCAGTTTGGATTTCATCACTTCCCAGTCACCCAGTCCGGCATTGTCGCTGTTGCGCGGATGCTTGTTGCCGAACCAGCCATCATCCAACAAGAACATGTCTACACCCAGATGTTTGGCTTCTTTCATCAGTTCGGCAAGCAGTTTCTCATCGAATTTGAAGTACGTATTTTCCCAGTTATTCAATAAAGTCATGCGGTCGCCTTGTCCGTCTTTCAGTTGGTAGTTGCGTGCCCATGCGTGGAGGTTGCGGCTGGCTTCGCCCGTACCGTTGTTGCTGAAAGTAAAGATGAATTCGGGTGTGGTAAATACTTCGTTCGGTTTTAGTTCATAATCAGATGCATACGGGTTGATGGCGGGGATGACGCGGAGGTTGCCTACGTTGTCCACTTCAAAGGTAAACTGGAAGTTGCCTGTCCATCCGATGGTCCCTAACATGGCACGTCCTTGTGTTTCCTGTGCCGGTTGTTCAAAACCAAGTTCGAAGAACGGGTGGGTATGCATGGCGGCACGGCTTCCCAGTTTGGTGTCGATCACCTTTTTGCCGAACAATAGAGGTTGTGTGCTCATTTGTGCTTCTTTAGCCCAGTCGCTGCTGAATTCAGTCAGATAATACTCGTTTCCCGAGAAATAAAGCATGGTCGAAGCATAACGCCAGATGGTGACAGGCTTCTTTTCAGCATGTTTGATTTCACTCCACGTCTTGATGACGTTTTCTTTTGGATAAGCGATGTAATGAAGTGTGACTTCCACCGGGTACTGATCGTCTTTCAGTTGGATGACTGTCTCCGTGCCGCCTGCCACTGCTTTTTGCTCGGAAGATACATAACGGAGAATCGTGCTTGGGTTTCCATCATTGTGCGTGATTGCTACAGCCGGTTCAAAATAATCCTCGGCGCCGGAGCCCGGATATACTTCCCATCCACGGGTGGATACGCTGCCGTCACTGCCACCTTTCACATAAGGAGAAAAGTTGTTGATGTCTTTCTCGTTCAGTAACTTATCGCCCAGATAAGCCTGATAAAGTCGTCCGTTGGGAGCTACTTGGAGAATTAAGTCGGTGTTGTCCGTTGCGATGCGGATAACGTTCTTTTCCTGGGCATTCACTTGTGCCAGGGTAAACAATGCCGTAAGTAATACGAAAAGTTTCTTCATGGTTTTTAATAATTAATTAGGTATTAGTTAGTTTGTGGGCATATAATGTCACAAAGATAGTTATAATTCGTTTGGTATGAACTAGAATTTGATGCTTGCGCTAAATTCTACGGTGAATGGGCGTAAATAATTTCCACTCATATAATTTCCGGTGTATTGGGCAGCTTCTTCTTTCGTAATCAGTTCCGAACCGTTGATGGTTCCGCTGGCTCCTTTCTGATTCAGGAAGTTGATGACTGTTGCCCCCAGAGACAGGTGTTTGTTTACGTTCCAGTTGATTCCTCCGAACGTTTCCCAGCGGCCGTTGAAGTAGAGCGCTTCCTGAAGATTGGCGTACGTCTTGCCGAAATAGCGGAAACTAAGCTAGAGGCGTAAGTCTTTCGTGATGTTGTAGCTTGGGTCGAGTTCGACAAGTATCTGCGGGATCTCTTTTACGATCATTCCGTTGGCATTGACCGACCTTTCCTCACTCGATTTTATCCGTATCATCCGGCTAAAACATGCTGCGGAATTGTTGCAGGAGGGAGAATTGCGCACCAATGAAATTTGCGACAGGGTAGAATTTCAGTCACCTTCTTACTTCGCCAAAGTATTTCAGAAACAGTTTAAAGTTACTTCTACGGAGTTTGCCCAGCAGAATAAGTAGAGAATGGCATATAGTTAGTTGTTATTGGCTATTATTCGTTATCTCTTTGTTTGAATTTGAACTGAAATTAGTTCATTTCTATACGGAAATAACCCCAAATACTATTGCTGGCAATAACTCGTCAGTATGCAGCTTTTATTTCTTTCTCTTGCTTATATTATTTTTTCAATTGCCTAAGGAGTTTTCGTTTGACTATAGTTGAACGAACGCTTGACATATGTTGAACTATCGCTTGACTATAGTCAAACGAAAATTTGTTAGGCAATGAAATAACTATTAATAGGTAAACGCTTGCTTAAAAATAACTAATAAAATCATTAGTGGCAATTGGTTCCAAACCAGGCAGTTTCTGGTTAAATGGGAATTTAATTCAGACAGAAGAACATAAGAACAAAAAATAGAATAGCAGTTCAATAAGCAACAGAAATAATTTTCAAAGCGCAGCCTTTATGTTCTTTTGTTCTTATGTCTAAAAATAACTACCATCTGCTCATTTGTCCAAAGAGACGTATAAAAAATAGAATGATTCAACTCTGTAAATTCTTTCTTTTTTACTTGCTTATTTCGATTGATTTCCATACTTTTAGCCTCCGTAATCCTTTAAAAATTGACCCTATGGACAACATTCTTTTCTGGCTCGTTCCAGTCGCTTCCGTGTTAGCCCTCTGTTTTGCTTATTACTTTCATAAGCAAATGATGAAAGAGAGTGAAGGTACATCCCAAATGATAAAAATAGCTGCTGCTGTGCGCAAAGGAGCTATGTCTTATCTAAAACAACAATACAAAATAGTAGGTTGGGTATTCTTGGGGCTGGTTATTTTGTTTTCAATTATGGCTTATGGCTTTCATGTACAGAATGCCTGGGTTCCCATTGCTTTCCTTACAGGTGGATTCTTCTCCGGACTTTCCGGGTTTCTGGGAATGAAGACGGCGACATACGCGTCCGCTCGTACCGCTAATGCTGCCCGTACTTCTCTGAATGCAGGGTTAAGAATTGCTTTCCGAAGTGGTGCCGTAATGGGACTGGTAGTCGTTGGCCTGGGACTGCTCGATATTTCTTTTTGGTATCTGTTGCTGAATGCAGTGATTCCTGCTGATGCACTGACACCTACTCATAAACTCTGTGTAATCACTACCACCATGCTGACATTTGGTATGGGAGCTTCTACCCAGGCGCTCTTTGCCCGTGTAGGCGGTGGTATCTATACAAAGGCAGCCGATGTCGGAGCCGACTTGGTAGGCAAAGTAGAAGCCGGAATCCCGGAAGATGACCCTCGTAATCCTGCCACTATTGCCGATAATGTGGGCGATAATGTAGGCGACGTGGCCGGTATGGGAGCCGATTTATACGAATCTTACTGTGGCTCGATTCTGGCAACAGCCGCTCTGGGTGCTGCTGCTTTTATCCATTCGGCAGATACAGTGATGCAATTCAAGGCAGTGATCGCCCCGATGCTGATCGCGGCTGTTGGTATTATCCTTTCTATTATAGGTATATTTGCTGTCCGTACCAAGGAGAATGCGACTATGAAGGACCTGCTCGGTTCGTTGGCTTTCGGCACGAATCTTAGTTCCGTATTAATTGTTGCTGCTACATTCCTTATTCTGTGGCTTCTGCAACTTGATAACTGGATTTGGATTTCTTGTGCCGTAGTAGTCGGACTGGTAGTAGGTATTATCATCGGACGTTCTACGGAATATTATACTTCCCAATCCTATCGCCCTACCCAGAAACTAAGTGAAAGCGGTAAGACCGGACCCGCCACCGTAATTATCTCCGGTATCGGTTTAGGTATGCTTTCTACGGCTATTCCGGTAATTGCAGTCGTAATTGGTATCATTGCTTCCTATTTGTTGGCTTCCGCCGGCGATTTTGCCAATGTCGGTATGGGACTGTATGGAATCGGTATTGCGGCTGTCGGCATGCTTTCTACTTTAGGTATCACTCTGGCAACGGATGCTTACGGACCGATTGCGGATAATGCAGGAGGTAACGCAGAAATGTCTGGCTTGGGTGCCGAAGTCCGCAAACGTACCGATGCGCTCGATTCATTGGGGAATACGACTGCTGCCACCGGAAAAGGTTTTGCAATCGGTTCCGCTGCATTGACAGGCTTGGCTTTGCTGGCTTCTTATATTGAAGAAATCCGAATCGGCCTTACACGGCTTGGTAATGTAGATTTGACCTTTGCGGATGGTAGTTCCATCAGTGTGGCGAATGCTACTTTTATCGACTTCATGGATTATTATGAAGTACATCTGATGAATCCGAAAGTTCTTTCGGGTATGTTCCTCGGTTCCATGATGGCTTTCCTGTTCTGTGGATTGACAATGAATGCCGTAGGACGTGCAGCGGGGCACATGGTAGATGAAGTACGTCGCCAATTCCGTGAAATAAAGGGTATTTTGACAGGAGAAGCGGAGCCGGATTACGAACGTTGTGTTGCAATATCAACAAAAGGTGCGCAACGTGAAATGGTTGTGCCTTCCTTAATCGCTATTATTGCCCCTATCCTTACAGGTCTTATTTTCGGTGTTCCCGGTGTGCTCGGTTTGCTGATTGGTGGCTTGAGCAGTGGCTTCGTACTGGCTATCTTCATGGCTAATGCCGGCGGTGCATGGGATAATGCAAAGAAATATGTAGAAGAAGGAAACTTTGGAGGAAAAGGCGGTGAAGTTCATAAAGCAACCGTAGTAGGAGATACCGTGGGCGATCCGTTTAAAGATACATCCGGGCCGAGCTTGAATATCTTAATAAAGCTAATGAGCATGGTAGCCATTGTAATGGCAGGGCTTACTGTTGCCTGGAGTTTATTCTAAAAAAAGCAGGAAAGAAGTAAGAAAAAGGAGGCAAAACAAGTCTCCTTTTTTAATTTGAATTACCTTTGTGTCAAAATAGAAGCGATAAATATGTTATTACCTTATTTGAACGAGAATCTGATTGAAGCCGGATGTGATGAGGCCGGTCGTGGATGTTTGGCGGGAGCAGTATACGCTGCTGCGGTTATTCTTCCGAAAGATTTTAAGAATGAACTGTTGAATGATTCCAAGCAACTGTCGGAAAAGCAACGTTATGCACTGCGTGAGGTAATAGAGAAGGAAGCGATAGCCTGGGCGGTTGGCGTCGTGTCACCGGAAGAAATTGATGAAATAAATATCCTGCGGGCTTCTTTCTTAGCCATGCATCGTGCAGTGGATCAACTGACTACCCGCCCACAGCATTTACTAATCGACGGAAACCGTTTCACTAAATATCCCGACATCCCCCATACCACGGTAGTGAAAGGCGACGGGAAATATCTTTCAATAGCTGCGGCTTCTATTTTAGCCAAGACATACAGGGACGATTATATGAACCGTCTCCACGAAGAGTTTCCTTATTATGACTGGGATCACAATAAAGGCTACCCAACTAAAAAACATCGCGCCGCCATTGCCGAACGTGGAACCACTCCTTACCATCGAATGACGTTCAATCTATTAGGAGATGGACAGCTAACTTTGAACTTCTAAAGTCACTTTGTTTCATTTTGCACATATTTTCTACATTTTTCTGCAAAATAAGCACGATTTTGTTACGGATAACCCTAAGATTGTTCTGTTTAGGCTAAAAAAGTGTTATCTAGTGCTTTTATTTGTTATTGAAATGCTATATCTTTGCAAACAATAATAAGAATTAAAAAGTTTAAAATCATGGCAACGAACAAACTATTGTGGTCTTCTAAAATTATTGGGGTATTTTTTATGATGTTGGTTTGCACTCTTTCTGCAAATGCACAGTTTTTACGTACTTCTTATTTCATGGAAGGTACTCATTATCGTCAACAACTAAATCCGGCTTTAACACCGACGAAAGGTTATTTCAACCTTCCGGTAATTGGTGCAGTTAATGCAACTGTTGGTTCTACTTCATTAGGTTATCAAGATATCATTGATATCATTGATGATGGTGACGATTTCTATACTAAACCAGATTTTATGAATCGTCTGAAAGATAATAATAAGCTGAATGTGAATTTCAGTACGGAAATTCTTTCTGCAGGATGGTATAAAGGTAAAAACTTCTGGTCATTCAATATCGGTCTGCGTACAGATATCGGTGCTAACTTGACAAAATCTATGTTTACCTTCTTGAATGAGATGGATGGAATAGAAGATAATTGGAGAAATAGTAACTATGATATTAGCAATCAACAACTGAATATAAATGCTTACGCTGAAGTTGGCTTAGGACTTTCACGTCAAATCAATAGTCGTTTGACGGTGGGTGCTAGAGTGAAAGCTTTGCTGGGTATTGGTAATATGGATTTGAAACTTAATAATGTGGCAATGAACGCTAGTTTGCCTAGTGATGCTCGTATTAGTCAATTACAGGATCCTGCATATTTATCAGGTTTGGGTGTTGACGATATAACGAAGTTAAGAAGTGAAATTGAGAGCTACCATGCTAATCTGGCAGTAGATGCTCATTTGGAAAGTTCTTTCAAGGGGTTGAATTTGAAAAAGGAAGATGGACAAGACTATATTAGTGATTTCGAATTTGAGAGTAAAGATATGGGAATCGCAGGTTACGGTTTTGGTATTGACTTGGGAGCATCTTATAAGATTATGGATAATCTGACTGTATCTGCTTCTATTTTGGACTTGGGATTTATATCATGGTCGAAAAGTAGCACTCAAATAGCTAATGCTAAAGCATCAGGTATTGATATGAAGGGAAGTGACTATACATCAGGTATTGATCCTAGTGATATTCCTGGAAGTATTACTGCTATTGAAAATAACATAAAGAATTTGCAGACGGATGCCAATGGATATATGGAACGTGTTAGTGGCGGTGACGTACTTGACTATGAAATGTTGCAACTTAGAACGGAAGAAGCAAGCAAGTCTCGCAAGTCTCGTCTGGCTTCTACATTAGTAATAGGTGCAGAATACGGATTTTTCAATAACAAACTGGCTGTTGGCGCATTGTCTACAACTCGTTTTGTGCAACCCGATGCACTTACTGAATTAACATTCTCTGCAAACTACCGTCCGAAAAGTTGGTTCAATGTAGCACTTAGTTATTCAGTTATCCAGTCAGCCGGTAAATCTTTCGGTTTGGGTCTGAAGTTAGGTCCTCTGTTTGTCGGAACTGACTATATGTTCTTAGGAAAGAACTCTAACTCTGTTAATGGATTCGTTGGGGTATCTATTCCGTTAGGTGGAAGAAAAGCAAATAAAGAAGGATAAATATTTTAATTTCTCTCTAAACATTCTCTTTTAATTAATTCTCTATAGAATAAAAAACGTATAATTACAGCTTACCGTCATAAAGAATCCTTATAAAGGGTTATAGATGGTAAGCTGTTTTTTTATGTTCCTCCTTTTAGAACCACTTAATCTTCCGGAATATTACAAACGCAAGCGTTGACAATCCGATGGAAAAGAGCACAATCAAAGAGAAAGCAAAGGGCACTTCTTCCAGGTGAATATCCACATTCATGCCATAGAAACTGGCAATCAATGTCGGAAGCATCAGGACGATGGAGAGGCTTGTCATACGTTTCATGATCGTATTCACATTATTGGAGATAATAGAGGCAAAAGCATCCATTGTCCCTGTGAGGATATCACTGTAAATATTCACCGTATTGAGCGCCTGTTTCAGCTCGATAATTACATCTTCCACTAATTCAGTGTCCAGATAATCCGTATCCTGAAAAATAGTCCTTAACTTACCGATCATCACTTCATTTCCACGGATGGAAGTATTGAAGTAGACAAGTGTTTTTTGCAGTCTCATCAAGCGAAGCAAATCCTCGTTACGGATACTCCGTTCCAATTCCTTTTCTGCGGCACTGATGTCTATGTTTATCTGCTTTAGATATTTCAGGAACCACACGGCAGAAGAATAGATTAACCGGAAAATCAGATCCAGCTTGTTGCGTACAACGATCCCTTTTCGACGGGTATGCTCTATGAAATCCGGTAACAAATCTGTGTTGTGATAACAGACGGACACAATAATCTCGTTATTAGTGATAATTCCAATCGGTACGGTGTCGAAAGGCAGACTGCCATTCTGTTTGTTCACTACCGGGATACGAAGAATCGTCAACAACCAGTTGCCTTCCGTATCCGTACGCGGACGTTCGTCCGTGTCGGCTATATCGTTCAGAAATGATTCGGGTACGTTGAGAGTTTGAGTTAGAAATTCAAAGTCATCATTGTTTGGGCATACTACATTTACCCAGCTGTTGGGAAGCCATTGTGCTTTTTCCACAAAGCCAGCCTCACAATAAAGATACGTTCTCATCTTATTGCCTCCTTTCGTTTGTTTGACACGAGCAGAGGCATCAGTCTTCAATGGCTCTGTTCGCTTTAATTAATACTAGTTGTGCACGTTCGCGGGTTTGAATCGTCCATATTTCTATGATTTTAATTTAAAAGCGAGGCAAAGGTACGGAAAAATGAAGTAAGTTCCGCCTTTTGTATCCTGTTTTTCGATAAACATGTTGAAAGTTGTTTTACAAAGTAAGAAAAAGACCCATAGCCTGATACACTTCTGCCCTGTAACTTAACATAGATTAAACGTTTACGTAACCATCTTTTTTGTACCTTTGCACCCGAAAATCAGTGTGATAATTTAAATATTAAAATATTATGAGTAAGAAAGCCCTTTTAATGATCCTCGATGGTTGGGGATTAGGCGACCAAAAGAAAGACGACGTAATCTTCAACACTCCCACTCCTTATTGGGATTATCTGATGAGTACTTATCCTCACTCTCAACTTCAGGCAAGCGGTGAAAACGTGGGTTTGCCCGACGGACAGATGGGTAACTCGGAAGTAGGTCACTTGAATATCGGTGCCGGACGCGTGGTTTATCAGGACTTGGTGAAAATCAATCGTGCATGTGCGGACAATAGCATCATGAAAAATCCTGAAATTGTTTCTGCTTTCTCTTATGCAAAAGAAAATGGAAAGAATATTCACTTTATGGGGCTGACTTCTAACGGTGGTGTACACAGCTCACTCGTTCATCTCTTCAAACTTTGCGATATCGCAAAAGAATACAACATCAACAATGCATTTATCCACTGCTTCATGGATGGCCGTGATACTGACCCGAAGAGTGGTAAAGGCTTTATCGAAGAACTTTCTGCACACTGCGAGAAATCAGCAGGAAAGATTGCTTCTATCATCGGCCGTTATTATGCAATGGACCGTGACAAGCGTTGGGAACGTGTAAAAGAAGCATACGACCTGCTCGTAAACGGTGTAGGCAAGAAAGCTACTGATATGGTTCAGGCAATGCAGGAATCTTACGACGAAGGCGTGACAGACGAATTCATCAAACCGATTGTAAACGCTAACTGCGACGGAACAATCAAAGAGGGTGATGTAGTGATCTTCTTCAACTACCGTAACGACCGTGCCAAAGAGTTGACTGTCGTACTGACTCAACAAGATATGCCGGAAGTTGGCATGCATACTATCCCGGGGCTGCAATATTACTGTATGACTCCGTATGATGCATCTTTCAAGGGCGTTCATATCTTGTTCGACAAAGAAAACGTGTCCAACACATTGGGCGAATATCTTGCTTCCAAAGGCTTGAGCCAACTTCATATCGCTGAAACAGAAAAGTATGCTCACGTAACATTCTTCTTCAACGGTGGACGTGAAACTCCATTCGATAAAGAAGAACGTATCCTTGTTCCTTCTCCAAAAGTTGCTACTTATGACTTGAAGCCGGAAATGAGCGCTTTTGAAGTAAAAGATAAACTGGTAGCTGCCATCAACGAGAACAAATATGATTTCATCGTAGTGAACTTCGCTAATGGTGACATGGTTGGTCATACCGGTATTTACGAAGCAATCGAGAAAGCGGTTGTTGCTGTAGATGCTTGTGTGAAAGATGTAATCGAAGCCGCTAAAGCACAAGATTACGAAGCAATTATCATTGCCGATCATGGTAATGCTGACCATGCTTTGAACGAAGACGGTACTCCGAACACTGCTCACTCTTTGAATCCTGTTCCTTGTGTTTACGTGACAGAGAATAAGGCTGCGAAAGTAGAAGATGGTCGTTTGGCAGATGTTGCTCCGACTATTTTAAAGATTATGGGACTGGAAGTTCCGGCAGAAATGGACGGAAACGTTTTGATTAAGTAATTTAGATTTCTATAATTGGGAGGGCGGAGTAGAACTCCGCCCTTTTTGTCTCACATAAGGTTTAAAATGATACAAATAGGTGATGTAGTAGTGTCTCTTGATGTATTTCAGGAGAAGTTCCTTTGCGATTTGGGCGCTTGTAAGGGGGCCTGTTGCATTGAAGGTGATGCCGGTGCTCCGGTAGAGCTGGACGAGGTGATGGAGTTGGAAGAGGTTTTGCCGGTTATTTGGGATGAACTGGCTCCGGAAGCACGTGCGGTGATTGAAAAGCAAGGAGTAGTATATACGGATGAGGAAGGTGATCTGGTGACTTCTATTGTTAATAATAAAGACTGTGTGTTTACCTGCTACGATGAAAAAGGCTGTTGCTACTGTGCTATTGAGAAGGCTTATCGGGAGGGGAAAACAGACTTCTATAAACCGGTGTCCTGTCATCTTTATCCTATCCGGATCGGCGATTACGGGCCCTATAAAGCGGTGAATTATAATCGTTGGGATGTATGCAAAGCAGCAGTTTTGCTGGGGAAAAAAGAGAATCTTCCCGTATATCAGTTTTTGAAAGAGCCTTTAATCCGTAAGTTCGGTGAAGAATGGTACAAAGAGCTGGTTACTGTTGCTGAAGAGCTGAAAAAGCAACAATATATTTAAATTCTCTTCCGGTTCTTGCGTATGCAATATAGCTGATAAAGCAAAATGCACAATGCGATTATGATTCCGCATGCCGGCATAATCCATGCTTCCGGATGGATAATAATCAAGAAGATACAAGTCGCGATCACGCAGGAAGTCAGTACAATAAGAAACAACCTGATCTTTGCAAATAACGGATTGGGGGCAGTAGTTTTCATTTTCATAGTTATGTTTTCTTTGCTTTTTATGCAAGATAGTGATTTTGTATGGAAAACGTTTCTGCTGTTAGGTTTTATTAAGAGATGGGCGGTTGAACGATTCGAACATGAAAGCCCCTTCAGATAAAAGAAAAACGCCGATCGAAGGATGTTCCTTCGCCATCGGCGTTTCCTCGTTGTAAGATGTGAGGTTGGTTTATAAAAACGTATTATTTAAATTATGCATCGATATTTGCATACGTTGCATTCTCTTCAATAAACTCGCGGCGTGGCCCTACATCTTCACCCATCAACATAGAGAAGATATAATCAGCTTCTGCGGCGTTGTCAATATTTACTTGTTTCAGCATACGGTTTTCAGGGTCCATAGTTGTTTCCCACAACTGCTGGGCGTTCATCTCACCCAAACCTTTGTAGCGTTGTGTATGAATTGCATTTTCTGAACCACCGCCGTAAGTATCAATAAACTTCTGGCGTTGTGCGTCTGTCCAGCAATACTCTTCTACTTTACCCTTTTTGCAGAGGTAGAGCGGGGGAGTAGCGATGTACAGATAACCGTTCTGGATAACTTGCGGCATATAACGGAAGAAGAACGTCATGATAAGTGTGTCGATGTGAGAACCATCGACGTCGGCATCGGTCATGATGATAATCTTGTGATAGCGCAGCTTCTGTATGTTTGCTTCCTTGCTGTCTTCGTCAGTTCCGATAGTCACACCGAGAGCTGTGTAGATATTGCGGATTTCATCACTTTCCAAAGCCTTGTGATACATGGCTTTTTCTACGTTCAGAATCTTACCGCGTAATGGGAGGATCGCCTGGAACATACGGTTACGTCCCTGCTTGGCAGTACCACCTGCCGAGTCTCCCTCGACGAGGAACAATTCACATTTAGAAGGATCCTTATCCGAACAGTCAGCCAATTTACCCGGCAGACCGCCACCCGACATCGGCGACTTGCGTTGTACCATTTCACGGGCTTTTCTTGCAGCGTGACGTGCAGTAGCGGCAAGAATCACTTTGTCGACAATTGTTTTGGCTTCCTTCGGATGTTCTTCCAGATAATATGCTAATACTTCGCCCACTGCCTGGTCAACAGCACCCATCACTTCGTTGTTACCCAACTTTGTTTTAGTCTGTCCTTCAAACTGTGGTTCAGCTACTTTTACAGAAATAACGGCAGTCAAACCTTCACGGAAGTCGTCTCCCGAGATTTCAACTTTCACCTTTTCCAGCATCTTGCTGTCTTCGGCGTATTTTTTCAACGTACGAGTCAGCGCACGGCGGAAACCTGCCAAGTGCGTACCACCTTCAATGGTGTTGATATTGTTGACGTATGAGTGAACGTTTTCGGAGAATCCGGTATTGTACATGATAGCCACTTCAATAGGAATTCCCTGTTTTTCGGAGTTCAGATAGATCACATCGTTAATCAAGTGCTCGCGTGAAGACTCGATAAAACGCACGAACTCTCTCAAACCTTCTTCTGAATAGAATTGCTCGCTCTTGAAACTTCCGTCTTCGTTCACTACCCGACGGTCAGTCAGAGAGATGCGAAGACCGGCGTTCAGATAAGCCAATTCGCGCAGACGTGAAGCCAGAATCTTGTAGTCGTATACCGTTTCAGTAAAGATGGTACCATCCGGCCAGAATTGTTGGCGGGTTCCCGTAATGTCGGCTGTACCGACTTCCTTTACAGAATAAAGCGGTTTACCGATCTCGTATTCCTGCTGATAGATTTTGCCATTACGGAATACTTGTGTAGTCATGTGGGTAGACAGCGCGTTTACGCAGGACATACCTACACCGTGCAAACCTCCGGATACTTTGTAAGAACCCTTGTCGAATTTACCTCCGGCATGCAATACGGTCATGGCTACTTCCAGTGCCGACTTCTTTTCTTTCTCGTGATAGTCAACCGGAATACCGCGTCCGTTGTCCTGTACTGTGATTGAATTGTCTTCGTTGATTGTTACTTCGATATGGTCGCAATAGCCGGCCAATGCTTCGTCGATAGAGTTGTCAACGATTTCGTATACCAAGTGGTGAAGTCCCTTGACGCTGATGTCACCAATGTACATCGCAGGGCGTTTTCTTACTGCTTCAAGACCTTCCAATACTTGGATACTATCCGCAGAATAAGACCCGTTATTGGGAGTGATTTGTTCTTCGCTCATAATTGCCTTTCTAACTTTAATAACAGAGCAAATATAGTGAAAATTGTCGACTTGACGAAGAATAATCAGTGAAAAATAAAGAATGCGGGCGGTTTCTCTGTATTGTTAATAGGTTTGATATTCAGTGGGTTATAAACAAGAAAGGCCGAACTTAAAAGTTCAGCCTAGATGCTATATAGAATTGTTAAATTCTTGTTATTAAGCGAGCTTGTTGATGTAAAGAGCCAACTTAGATTTCAGATTGTTAGCTTTGTTTTTGTGAATGATGTTCACTTTAGCCAACTTATCCAACATCTTTGTAATGCCTGGGTACATTGCAACTGCTTCTGCTTTATCAGTAGTTGCACGAAGCTTTCTAACAGCATTTCTCATGGTCTTGCCATAATATCTGTTGTGAAGTCTTCTTGTCTCTTCTTGTCTGATTCTTTTCAGTGATGATTTATGATTTGCCATCTCGACTAATCTATTTTTTTAGTTCTTTATTCTTTTAACTTGTAGCCCGTGGGGGAATCGAACCCCCCTTTCAAGAATGAAAATCTTGCGTCCTAACCGATAGACGAACGGGCCATCCTGTTGTAGCATTTCTGCTTTTTGCTTTCTCGAATCTGTGTTTGTTTCTCGATTGCGGATGCAAAGGTAGGAACTTTTTTGAAAATGGCAAATGATTCATAGAAAAATTTTCAATGAATATGTGTTTTTTTTCACAGATGTCTTTCTTTTTGGCTGATATTCAGTGAAATATATGGTTGTGATTTTTATATAAAAAAATCTCTCCTGTGAAAAACAGTAGGAAGCATTTTTTCTTACCACCTTATTATATATAGCGAAATAAAAAAGCTGCTTATTGGTAACTTCTTTTGTAACTAAATGATTCTTTAGGCGACTAACGGAACAAATACCGGAGACGATGAATGATAACAAAGAATTTATAGGCATACTGCTACAAAATAAGCGTATCATTTATAAGGTTTGTTTCATGTACGCGCAAGATAAGGAAGTGGAAGCGATATTTAACGCCGTATGTCTCCGATTATTTTGTGTTTTTTTGTAGCTTTGCTTCGGATTGGAAACGAGATAAATATCGGTTATGCTGCAAAAAACGAAAGGAATAGTTCTTCATACATTGAAATACAATGATACATCTATCATTGTGGATATGTATACAGAGTTGTCCGGCAGGGCTTCTTTTCTTGTAACAGTGCCCCGTTCGCGGAAAGCGGCTGTGAAATCCGTACTTTTCCAGCCGTTGTCTTTTATTGAGTTCGAGGCCGACTATCGCCCAAATGCAACTCTCTATCGTGTGAAGGAAGCGAAATCCTTTTATCCTTTTTCTTCCATTCCATACGATCCGTATAAGTCTTCGATGGCACTTTTCCTGTCGGAGTTTCTTTACAGGGCTATCCGGGAGGAGGCGGAGAACCGTCCGTTATTTGCTTATCTGCAACATTCCATCATTTGGCTGGATGAGTGTGGAGACGGCTTTGCCAATTTCCATCTGGTGTTCCTGATGCGTCTTTCCCGTTTCCTGGGACTTTATCCGAATCTGGAGGATTATCATACCGGCGATTACTTTGATTTATTGAATGCCTGCTTCACTTCTATTCGTCCCCAGCTGCATTCTTCCTATATCAATCCCGAAGAGGCTGCCCGTCTCCGTCAACTGATGCGCATGAACTATGAGACAATGCATCTCTTTGGCATGAGCCGTGCGGAGCGTACCCGTTGCCTGACGATTATGAATGATTATTACCGCTTGCATCTGCCCGACTTCCCGGCATTGAAATCATTGGAGGTGTTGAAAGAACTGTTTGATTAATTAGTAATTTCTTGCAGGTTTGTATGCTGTTCCTGAAAATATATGTTACTTTTGTCGGTAGAGAACAAAAGAGAATGAACAAGCGAGAAACAATATGAAAAGATTCCTGTACCTGACGGTCTGTTTTTTTATCCTAGGGAAGTTTTATGGTTGTAACGGAGACGTGTTTGTCGACGACTTCCGTTCTTCCGATTCCGAACTGACGCTGGACGGGAACGGGGATGTTGCCACTATTCAATTTGCAGCTGCCAATTGGGATTGGATGTATGTAGCCTTCGATTTTCCCATTCAATATAACATATATGATGCGGACAATCGCCTGATAACAACCGACCAAGGTCCATCGCTGAACGGGTTGGGAAAGATTGTGTGCACCGGAGAGATGATTGATTTCACCATCGAACGCGTTCATCCCAAAGAAGTGAAGATAACGGTGGGCGAGAATGCCCTTTCCGCTCCTTTTCAATTCCAGCTCAGGGCGAGCAACGAGTATGAGTGGCAGGAGATACGCGTCGAGATTTCTCCGACAGACAGATATGTGATGGATAGTATCATTTATTCTTTGGATGCATACTCTTACGATCCGGAAAACAAGATAGAGAAAAAAGAAGGCGTCTCCTTTCATAACTTAACAGATGGTTCGTCTACATACACGCTTTTTCCTTTCGAGTCTTTTTACCATTTTATGAGATTTAAAAGCGATGTGCCCGAAGCCTTTCAACTACTGGGCGAAGCTGGTCTGACAGTGGAAATACCAAGCATGAAAGATGGATATTTAGGGATGAACGGTAAACGGGCGCCATTCATTTCTGCGCAACAAATGTTGCCTTGCTCCAATACGGAGCAGAAAAAAGACATAATCCCTCCCAGGACTTCTCGATACTACATCTTATCGATGGTATATGATTGGTTGGAAACGAGATATACCCTTTATGTTTCTCACCCCAAAACCAAGAAACAACGAATCGTAACCGGCACGTTGCATAGCGAAATGCCTGTAAAATACTACATAACACACAAGGATATCCCTTTCAACAACTAACCGATCAACAACTAATATATCAATGATTAGAAATAGGAACGCCATACGGTTACTGTGCCTCCTTTGCCTTCTGGTACATCCGGCAATCAACGCAAATCTGGAAGCCCAGACAATCATTGGGCAACGGAACGATAGCGTCAGCCATCCCCTGATCTGCCATCAGCTTGGCTTCGACATCCGTCCGGGATATATCGTCTCCACCCATAGTTTTCTGCAAGGAGACAATGCGCAGCAAAAGAAAATCGACCAATCGCTTTCCTTCCATTTCAAGTACGCTTTCAGATTCAGCAAAGAATCCAACCTCGGCAGGCTCTTTCCCCATACCTATCAGGGTATTGGCATTTCCTACCATACTTTCTTTAGTCCCGCTGAATTGGGAAATCCCGTGTCGGTATACGCTTTTCAAGGGTCACGTATCGCGCAACTGTCCCCCCGTCTGTCGTTCGATTACGAATGGAACTTCGGGGCTTCTTTTGGCTGGAAGAAATATGATGAACTATCCAATCCGCAAAACGTGCTGATTGGCTCCAAGATCAATGCGTACATCAATCTCGGCTTTTTGCTGAACTGGCAAGTTCACAAGTACTGGAAACTGGCGGCAGGTGTAGATCTCACCCATTTTTCCAATGGAAACACGCATTATCCCAATGGCGGTCTTAATGTTATTGGAGGAAGAATCGGCATCGTGCGTACTTTGGGCGTGGATGAGGGACCCGGTCCCATCACTCCCGGACGGCTCTTTATAAAACCTCACGTCAGCTATGATCTGGTGATCTACGGAGCCACCCGCAAAAGAGGACTGATTGGAGACGATGTGTCGAGTATGATTCCCGGTTCGTTTGGCGTGGCGGGCGTCAATTTCGCCCCGATGTATAATTTCAACAACTATTTTCGGGCAGGGTTTTCTGCCGATGCGCAATATGATGAGAGTGCCAATCTTAAAGAGTATAGAGTGGGCGAGTATTACTCGGGCGATTTGAAGTTTCATCGTCCTCCTTTCCGCGAGCAGTTTTCCGTAGGTTTATCTCTTCGGGCAGAGCTGGTGATGCCTGTTTTCTCTATCAATGTCGGCGTCGGTCGGAACCTGATATACAGCGGTGATGATACAAAAGGGTTCTATCAAGTTCTGGCTCTCAAGACTTATGTCACCCGTCATTTGTTTCTACACGTGGGGTATCAGTTGAGCAAATTTAAAGACCCCAACAATCTGATGTTGGGGCTTGGATATAGATTTCATGATAAGCGATGAAAGAGTAATCTTCGCTTGTTAATAACTTCCTTTTTTCAATTTAATTAAAATGTAAGCCCTCCTAATTGAATTATTCCATTATCCTTCCAAATATAATTAACTTTTACTTCTGTGATACCGGCATCAGGATACCGTTGCTGATATTCTACTGTTTTATCACTCTGTAGGATATATCCGTATGACATTCCTGTGGCAAATTTAAAACCGAATTTCTCTGTTTTATTATCATACATTAGGGTTAAAGAGGTAATGTTCCATTCGTATGTACCTTCTTTGAATATTCCCGAATCAGTTTCCATTGTGAACTTCTTGGTTTCCTGATTGAATGTATAAGTGGCACCAATGAATGGTTTCTCTTTTTCTCGTAATTCAACTTCTATTTCTGGGGGGATTTTTAGATCTACAGCTTTTATTATTACTCCCGGATAATCAGGGTTACCTTTTAATGGAATTCCCCAATTGATGATTTCCGGACTGTTGAAGTATTTGACATATACGTAGATTTCACATGCTATTTTTTTATTATCAGTATCGATAAGTCGTATCATGGTGCTCCCACTTTTGTATGTAGCGATGCATACGCCCATTTCGTCAAGAGTTGCAGTTGCAATTTCTTGATTTTCTGATTCTAACTTATAGTTGTGCTCTGTTAAGTCTGTTTCTATGATGACATGCCTTGTGTCTCCTTCCCATATAGAAACTGATTCCTTTTCAACTTCGTATGGTTGTTCTTCAGAGCAACCATACGAAGATGCCAGTAATAATACGAATAGTAAAAATCTATCAATTCTCATACCTTTAAATGTTTGTTGCAAATATATGCTAATATGGGTGATAATCCCTTTGTTTTACTGGCTAATAAAGTCTTTATTGCTTATTCCACGTGGACTTCTACGATCGTAAAGACATTGGTTGAACGGATATAAAGGTCAAATGTTCCATAAGGTCCGTTGACAATGTCAGGTGCTTTAGTTAGGGTTATTCTTAATTTGTTATTGGCATATGTTACATTTAATCCTTTTATACCTGCGCTATGTTCTTTTAAGAAAAACTCAATATCTTGGGGTAATGCTAATTCAACCGTTTCACCTATGCGGTAAAGGCTTCCAATATTATACCTATATGCAGGCAGTCCATTATTGTTAGGGAAAACAGATATATATTTTACAATTGCACCGATATTCATGTCACTATTTACTATTTTAGATACAACATAGGCTTGATAATAACTTGTTTCTACTTGAATAGCGTAATTGCCTGACGGAAAATCTATCAGTGTATTTTTATTAAAAATCTGATAAATATGCCCGGGTGTAACCGCCACTTCGTGTGTGAGGTTGGTTAACGAGGGCAGAATATTTGCTCCAACTCCTGCGCCATTTCCTACGTCAGAAATGAAATTTTTAGATGTGATAAAATTATTGGCTTCATTGATGTAAACATTTGATTCACCTAAATAGGTTTTTCCATTATGCTCATTAAGCATATTGAGTGTGATGGTGTCTGCCGGATCTTCTGGTGTGTCATCATCACTACAATTAACGAAACACATAGTACAAAGGGATAATAAGAAAATCCCAACTATTTTCTTTGTATTCATTTTTTTAATTTTTAATTTATCAGGAACTTAGTTTGACTTGTTGCTTAGAAATATTTTATCGATATAATAGTCAATACTCTTGGAAGTATTGCGGAATAATAGTTGAAGCTTGTATTTCCCTTTAGGATATTCTTCTTGAGAAGGTAAAAAGAACCTTATTTTGGCGCTTTCATGAGAAGGTATTAAATATCCAAGATCATTTTTTACATAATTATCCGGATAAACTAAAGGAATCCATGAATTATTACTTTCTCTATAGTGCAAGAAAGTATTGCTAATATAAATAATTGTATCGTTTGTATTATTAGTAATTTCTGTTTTCAAGAATCCGTCTTTTGAGCAGGGGGCTTTTAATAAAAAGCGCACTTTTATATTCTCATTTTCTCTTGTAATAAATTCTTCCCCCTGCATTTGTTTTTCTTCTACAATCGTTTCTCCTGGCTCGATGGAATTAATGAAATGTGATATATCCATTTTATATGAATTAAGAGAGTCGATACTATTTTCATATTCAAGGTTTACAGTGCTTTTAGAATTGCCTGTTTTATTATGACAACTGATTAGCATGAATAAAACAATTCCATTGGTTAGCAAAATCGATATTAATTTGAGCATAAGTTAAGTATGAAATGGATTGGATAAGTTACTTATCCAATCCATTGGTAATTATTAGTTGAAATGAGCATTTAGTTTTGATGCTATATTATCAACCTTAACAAATATAGATGTGAAAGCTGTGCTTCCTTTATGTATACCTATTACTTTTTTACTATCTGTAAGATATACTGGTCCCCCGCTATCTCCGAACGCACTTAAATATGTAGCTTCACCCATATCTGTATAGTATATTCCATCGGCATTTACATTTGCATTGGTACTTGTAATATAACCTTCAGATTGAGCTATAGTCTCTCCTAACTTGGTTACATTATCTCCTGCCCAAATATTATATTCTTCTCCAGTAAGATTTCCATTATTGGGAACGATGGAGAAATTAGTTATACTAATGAATGCTGCATCAACGGAACCACCTTGGATTGAAAAGTCACAACTACCGATTAGTGTGTTATTATAATATGCCGGGTCACCCGTGTTATAAGCATGTCCTGCAGTAACAAAACCGTCAGTGTTAAATCTAGTAGCTCTATATCCCATTGACGCAGTGCCTTTAGGTGTGCCTATAGAACTTCCTGGCGATAATGAGTGGTTTTGAAATTCTCTTGTGCATTGTTTAAATACAATTCCTGAAAAGTTCACTACTTCTGATTTAAACTCTTTTATTTCCATTTCATTAGATTTGTCAAGTTCTACCACGACACAGTTCTCAAAATCATTCAGATAATAGTATCTTATATTCTTGGCAATTTGAGAATCTTTATTACTGCTAATAAATGAAGTTATTTTGGTTAGAACATTATTCAGCTCCGTATAAGAATAATTGCCTTGTGTATATATGACATCATTCTCACCTATTAACCTTATAAGAGTGGCTTTGGTACTTTCTATTTCTCCTTTAAGAAAAACAACAAGTTTACCATTCCCGTTAATATAACTTCCCCCATAATAGTCCGGATAGTCACTAGTACTTAATGAACGAGTTTTTGTCATTCCAAATGATTCTAATAATCTTATACCAGCCTCACGAGCTTTTTCATTGTTTCTTTTTACAATGTTTGGCTGTTCGTTGTTTTCTCTTTGAAGTACATCGTCTGAAGAACATGATGATACGACTAATCCGAAAAACAGCAGAATGGTCAAAGGTAACAATAATTTTTTCATAAGCGGATAATTTGAATTAATAAATGATACGTATTTTACCTCTTCCTTAAAAGGATTGTCTTTTTTATTGGTGAATATCTATTAATGCTCTTCATTACAAACCGAATATTCTATATCGTTGATATAAAGTCGTCATTGAAACAGATTTTACAGGTATGCTGTTTACCCAATCTAAGATTCCGTATGCATCAAGAATATAGTCATCGTCGTAGTATGCAAAACAATATAACGATGTCGGATTGTAGATATACCAAATATTGGTGTTTGTATTTTTAAACTTGTACATTCCAGCCTCATCTACATCGTTTATTGAAAATGATAATGTGGTTTGTAGGATAGGATTTATTACTTTATTCGGATTAGCTTTGATAGCTAGTTTATAATATTTGCTCTTTTCATCTTTTATAGCATTACTTTTTTCGGTAAAGGTTGTGGCAACACTGTTCGCTTTTAATTCTGCATCGGATTGACTTGCTGCACTTGAATTTGAGAAAATGAGCTTATCTCCTTGTCTTGTATTTAGCACAGGTACAATATCATATAATTTCTCTCCCGAGCTACTTTTGCGGACGTATACTTTCATTATTTCTATATACGGTTCTTCAAGTTGTTCTTGGTGCTGAAAATCCATGTGGGTGTCGTTATATCTTTGCTTAAAGTTTTCTTCCAAAATAAAATCCGATATTGGATAGAGCCCACCATCTTGAATGTCAATCATTGTATGTGTTCTTGAATCATTTAATGATTGAAGCCAACTCGTTAAATTAATGGATGTACTTTTAACGTCATAAGGAGGTGTTGCAACATTATAACCATAAGCGCCGCCCAATGTTTTGATAGATACATGTAATTCGGAAAAAGATTTAGTCTCTGTAGAAGAATTGCCATCTTTTGTTCCAACAGAAAAATCTCCTGAAACAGAGTCCTTGTTCCATGAATAAGTTGCGTTTATTGATTTATCCATGTCGCGCTCTTTACTATTGAAATCTGTACTTTGTGTGTCAAGACCATAGTATAAAGCCGATGCCCGCCCACCTGTATAATAGCTTGTTAAGACAAATTCTCCGTAACTTTGAATTAATTCTACCATGGATGAATTATAAAGGGCATCTACAAATAATTCGTCCAAATAATCTGCCGAAATTCTTCTCAATGCACTAGGTGCTGTTTGTAAGGATATCATTCCATTAATAACTTCAACACTAAGTTCTCCGTGTACTGCTTGTTCGGAATTACTTGTGTTATGCTTGAAAATATCGGTTACAGTTTTCTTTCTTCCCAGTTTGAACGGACCAATATTTAGTGAGAATCCGGATTTGACAGTTTTAGTAAACGATGAAATTGTTTCTAAGCGTTCGAAGCTGGCGTATGACATGGCTTCTGTTGACGTTGTCCTTAACTCTTTGGCAATTATATATGAAGGATATCTTTCAAGTAGCTTTTCCATATTAACAATTGGAAATCTCGCATTTGAAAAGTCCCCGATAATTGATGTTCCGTTTTCTATGGCATAAGAATTTCCAAGAAAATCAGTAGCATCGGTAAATGATGTCCTAGTACTGGGTCTGGGTGCTATCTTTTTAGACCAAACTTTTGGTAGATTCGGGTCACGTTCTTGCAAGATGATTTCTGATGTTGAATCATCCTGATTGTTTAGCGAAGCAGAATCACTTATTTCGTCTTCATTGTTACATGATGCTATAACAAACAATATGATACATGAAAATATAGTAAATTTTCTCATATAGGTCTATTTTTTTAATATGATTGGTGATGATTGACTTGCATTTCTGGTGTTCACTCTTCTTTTTACACTTTGTTGAGTATCCAAGTTTGTCTCTTCTAAATCAACATCGGATATTTCATCTACATGAATCCTTCCGCTCCAACGTCCAGGCAATTTGGCTATTCTAGCATCTTTATCTTTTTCTTTATATTCAATTGTGGCAACATAGTCTACTGATACATCATACTCTTTAAAATAATAGGTCACCGTGAGTTTTGTACGTGGAGAAACTTTGACAGGTTCTATATGCTTTAATGTATTTTCCATTACTCTGCGTACATTGGGCTGGTATTTTGTATCAATTGGTATACTTGCATTAGGAACAAGATCTATTTCTCCTAATGTAACTGTAGGGCGTGCAAATAGCATATCTGAAGCTGGAACCTTAAATGCTATTCCCTTTTCTTCTTTAAAATAGGAGTCCTCTTGTATAGCCTTTTCAAATACGAGGTTCTCTCGTATAAATTGGGATGAAGAGTTTGTTATGGCTCGTTTGATAGAGACATTCTCCCTTTGGGTCACAGTTGCGGAATATGGATTGATAAATTCTAGGCTTTTCAGTGTGAATACAGCATCAGGGGTGATAGTAAATTCCTGTTGGGCTCTTTGTGTATATTGGCTGAAACCAACATTATTAGCTTGTATATCTACCACATAATTGAATACATCCCACCATGAACCACTACTTCCTTGGCCAAGATATAGCTCATTTTGAAGGACATAAGTTCCTGGATTATTAGTAGCAGGTATAATGTCCCAGGAATCCATGGCTCCTGTAGTGGAATTACTGCTCATTGCAAGTAATATTTTTGATTCCGGATTACTAGTGTAATGTCCTACAGCTAGACGAGTTTTCGAGTAGTTTGAATAAATTAAATAGGGTATGCCGGTAATTGATGAGGGAATTTGGACATAGAATTTACCATAAGAGCCAGGATTATATCCCTCATAGGTCACTCTCTGTCCCCAACCAGTACATGATAAATATCCACCTCCAGTGCTAAGTGTGAAGGGTAACTCTCTAATAGCCCACATATTTTCTGAAAAATATTGGCTATAGTTACTTGAAGCTACTGATCGTGTCTTCGCTTTCTTTAGTTCATCTATCCTTTCTTTTAATGCTTTTAGCTCATCTGTCATTTCAGACAATTCATAACTTTCTAATTGAAGGCTATCCGATTCCAATCCTGATAAGTTCAGTTTTTCTGTAGATGACTGGATCTCATTTTCAATCTCACTTTCGCAAGAGTACAATAACAAGGTGATGCAAGGCAGCACCAATAAGAATCTAAAAATGTTTCCCATAATTATTAGTTTTATAGGGTTTATAAAGTTTGATATTTTTATTATTTATCGTTGATTATTCGATTTCAAACTCTCCAATGAAAGTTATGTCTTTTTCTATGTAGAGAAGTTCATAATGACCGACTCTGTAGCCTTTCAAATCAATCTTATAAGTTTTTTGCTCATTAGGAGTTAATATCACATCTTGGAAGATAATATTTCCCAGTTGATCTTTTACTTGGAAAGTAACTTGATCGTCGATGTCTTCAAGAAAACGAACTTCAATAGAGTTTTCGTCTTGGGTAGCTTCTATTGGGATAGAATTTGGTGTTTTTTGGCATTTATGCCATCTTATAATTTTAGTTCTTTGTGTTGATAGATTATTGGCTTCTATTATCATGAATGGAATGCCAATTAATAATAGTAAAATGCTTAGTTTTCTCATATCTTTGATTGTTTTTTGCAAATTTATGGAGATATGAGGGGGAATGCAAATAAAAGAAGTTTTTCAGCGTGGACAAACAGTGCTTGATAATCAGTCGCTTATGATGTTTTGCGTGGACATCCTTTTATGTTGCTGATTATTTCTTCCTGAGAAGAGGTATTAGTGCATGTTTTCAATTAAATACTCATACAATGTAGCATTATTATCTGGTAATATTATATTCAGTTTTTGTCTAAGTCTGAGTCTTTTTTTTCTTACTGAGTCGACTGTAATGTTTAGTAACTTTGCTTCTGTGTTAGTGTCAAACCCTGATATATATAAACAGCAATACCAAAAGTCTTGCTCTGGTAAATCTGGGCATCGACTATATATGTATTTACGTAAATTCGGATAAATATATGTTATTTCATCTGCAATGAGTTTCCATTGCTTGTCTGTTATTAATGGCTTGTTATTTCTGGGCTTATTTTGGTTGGCTAGGTGTATTAGTTCTTTATGTAAAGGTGAATTCTCTAGAATTTTATTTTGCAATTGTTTATAGTTGGTGGTTAGGAGACTTATTTCTTCCTGCATTTCCTCATAGCTCTCATTTTTCTCCTTAAATGTATCTAACAATCTTTTTTTCTTTTCCAGTTCTAAAGAAACATAAAGCAAATCTGTCTTTATTCGGTTCAACTCTTCTTGTTGTCTTTGGATTTTCTCTTTTGCTTTCTTTCGATATAGTAGATATCCTATTATTATTAACAATAGTATTCCAATGCATATAACTAAAACTATAATGTAGCTTTGCTGTTTAATTTTTAATCTATCTACTTCTTTGCTGATCTTTAAATGATTATATTTAGACTCTATGTTCAATATCTTAGATTGGTTATCAGCATATATGATTGAATCAGTTATTTCGACGTATTCTTTCAGATTAGTAAGAGCTTCTTTATAATTCTTTTCTTCATTATAGATTTGGTAGTATAAATATTTAATGCTGTATGTATACTTTGGATTATCTTGTAGTATTTTGGATAGTAGCTCTTGTGCTTTGTTAATAGCCCCCGATGCAATATATAAGTCTATCAGTGCCATATAATCGGGCATTGTTTCTCTTCCTACCAATGCTTTGAGAAAGTATTCTTCAGCTTTATCATATTTATTTTGCATTGCATAAATATTCCCTAAGGCATTGTCTATTGATGCAGTGACTTCGATATTTTTAGTATTACGTGCTACAGAATCAGCTATAGTTAGAATTTTTAAAGCGCGTGATAACGAGTCTATGCATGCATATTCGCGTCCTACATCTCTTAATGCGCAAGCATAGCTATCTGTATTATTTTCTTTTTTGAAGCATTCGGCAGCAGCCTTATATCTTTTGATAGCTTCTGTCCGCATGAATTTCTCTCCATATAAATCGCCTATATAGCTATATGTATATCCGGTGAGGTTATTAAGCTTATTCTTTTCTGCAATGTCCAGTGCATTGGTATAAATAGACATTGCTTTATCATAATCTCCATCAGCAAAATAGGATCGACCTAAATAAATCAAGATTTGCACTTGTTCGTCAGGGCTACCATGTGAGGAATACCAGTCATAGGCTCTTTCTAATTGGTAAGTTGCTATTAAAAATTTCGTCTGTAATCTTTCCTGATAACATACACCAGCGTGCAAAGGTTTTGTTGTCTAGTTTTTCAGGAGATGATATACCTTTTAGTAGGTTGGATGCACTGTCAGGATTTATGGCAATGGCTTTTTCTACTTCATTTAGCAGTCTGTCAGATACGGATTGTTGTTTGTTGCATCCTGATAGCACTAATATAGATGTTATAATTATAGCAATACTCTTTCTCATTTGTCTGTCGTGGTTTAGTTTCGTTGTAAAAGTAATCTTTATTTTCTATATTATGCTCTTTTATAGGGAGATTATTTTAGTTCGGGGAAATAATAATTAGTACTGTCTATATCATACATTAAATTAATTTCAAATCTGCTTTTACTTTATTAAGTTCATGTGATCTAATTTGATTATTTCCCAGCTATTAATAGACTCTTTCTTATTTATAGTGAGAAAAGTTCCTTTCTATTAATACCTAAATTACTTTACTATAATTCTAAACTTGTTTTTCATTAATCGCAATCTATAATTGCAAGTTGCAATTATATAAATGAAGCTTTTGATTTTATAAATGAAAGCTTTGTTTATAAAAACAAAAGCTTCATTTAGAGATTGCCTTTAATGTTAGTAATCTTTTCTATTAGTGAAAAGGAAGTTTGGCATCAATAGAGAATAAGTTTATATCTAATAGATTGGAATCAGTCTATTAATCAAAATTCGGCAGAAAGGTATAGTGAATCGGGTGAAACCTATGTGAAAGGCAGACCTTCACCCGAAATCCCTTTATTCATCGATGTTTCAGAGTGGTGAAGGAGGTGAATGTCATGTTTAAAGAAAAGTTGCAGATGTGTGTAAGATAAAACATCTTGCACGCATCTGCAACGGTATCTTGCACAGGTTTATACTGCTATTAATCAAATAGATAAACTCTGGTTAGTGTAAGGTGCAAGATAAAATCGAACACTAAAAGGTTCTGTGGAAGTTCCGGAAGTTATCCCAAAAGCTCTTTTACTTTTGCGGAAATGGCACGTCCTTCTGCAAGTCCTGCCAGCTTCTTGGAGGCAACTCCCATGACCTTACCCATGTCTTTACCGCTCGTAGCACCTGTCTCTGCGATAATTTCCTTCAAAGCAGCTTCCAGTTCTTCGGCAGTCATTTGTTTCGGCAGGTATTTTTCCATAACGGCTACCTGACCCAATTCTACGTCAGCCAAGTCCTGACGACCCTGTCCGATATAGATTTCAGCAGAATCTTTTCCTTGTTTTACAAGTTTCTGGATAATCTTCAGAGCTGCGTCATCTGTCAATATATCGTTAGCTCCCGGAGCTGTCTTAGCTTCGAGGAAGAACTTCTTTATATTTCTCAAGGTTTCGAGGGCTACTTTATCTTTCGCCTTCATTGCGTTTTTAATGTCTTCGCTGACTTGATCGAATAAATCCATACTATTATAATTATAAATTGAAGATTAAAAATTAGATCTGAAGCCTGATGCTGTGGGACTATAATTTTCGTTCTTAAACTCTTTGTTTAGAATGTAATTACGCCGTTATCATCCGTAGCTTCTTCTGTTGCCACTTCTTCTTCCAATGCAGCTTTTGTCCGGATTTTAGTAAGAGTCGTCTTATCACGCATGTACGTGGGAGAATCTTCTACCATGGCGATGATATCGTCGTTGTCCAAATCTTCCGTGTTGAAAAGATAGATGTGACGGCGTTTGCGGAGGCTCTTGCTTCCGATATTGCTGGCACTTTCGCCGTATGCCTTGCGGATACGTTCTTTGTTCTTCTCTTTTTCCTCTTCCAGTTGCAGTTGGCGTTCTTCCTCTTCCTGGCTGCGTGCAGCATGCAGGCTGTCCATTCCGGGGACGTCTTCTACACCGAATCCGGTTGCCAATACGGTGATCTTTACTTTTGTATCCAGTGAGTTGTCGATGGCAACACCCCAGATCACTTCCACTCCTTCGCGGAATTTGCTCATGAACTCGTGTATCTCGTTCATTTCCTCCATCATTAGTTCGGATGACGGGCAGAAAGAAACGTTCAACATAACCTTCTTGGCATTGAAAATATCGTTGTTGTTGAGCAACGGAGAATGCAGGGCATCATCGATTGCTTTCGTCACACGATTTTCTCCTTCGCCGAATCCGGTACTCATGATCGCTACTCCGCCATCTTTCAGGATGGTTTTCACATCGGCAAAGTCGAGGTTGACCGTACCACGCATGGTGATAATCTCGGCAATGCTCTTGGCAGCGATGGAAAGAGTGTCATCGGCCTTGCCGAAGGCATTCATAAAGGTAAGGTCGGCGTATATTTCGCGCAGGCGTTCGTTGTTGATAACCAATAGGGCATCAACGTGCTGGGCGATACGTTCGACGCCGTCCAGTGCCTGGATGATTTTCTTTTCTCCTTCGAAGATAAAGGGGATGGTGACGATACCGACAGTCAGAATATCCATTTCCTTCGCAATGCGGGCGATGACCGGGGCAGCTCCTGTTCCGGTTCCTCCTCCCATTCCGGCGGTGATGAATACCATCTTGGTGCCGTCGTTCAGTTGTGCCTTGATATCTTCTATACTTTCTTCAGCGGCGTCGCGTGCCCGTTCGGGACGGTTGCCGGCTCCAAGCCCTTGCGTGATGCTACGGCCCAGTTGCAGTTTCACCGGGACAGGTGATTCGGCCAATGCCTGGTTGTCCGTGTTGCAAAGAACGAACGTTACATCATGGATGCCTTCCCGGTACATGTGGTTTACAGCATTACCACCACCACCACCTACACCAATCACTTTGATGATCTTCGGTGAATCTGTCGGGAAATCGAATTGTACTATCTCGTCCATAATAATATGATTTCTGATTTATGATTTCTGGTTTCTGAACTCTGATTTTTGAATCTTGATTTATAAGTTATGATTTATGATTTATGATATAGCGCGCAGCCAACTCATAACTCATAATTCATAAATCATAAATCACTTCATATCGTCGTCGGAGAAGATTTCTTTCGTCAACGAGTCGATCTTGCGCTGAATCCAGCTCGGACCGGCTTCTCTTTTCCGTCTTTCTTTCTCTTCCTTTTCCTTTTGCTTGCGAAGTTTTTCCGCTTCTTTAGCAGCTAACTTGGCTTCACGCTCTTCTTCCTCTTTCTTGAGGCGGGCGAGGCGGGCCTGTTCCTTCAGCTCCTGGTCGTCTTCAAATATGTCTGCGGTCCTATGCACTTCCGGCTCCGGTTTGGAGACTGGCGGTACAGGAGCAGCAGCTTGCGGGGCGGTTTCAGTCAGGCAACAGTTTTGGTTCCCTTCAAACAGTAGACCGAACAATGTGTTCTGTGAACCGTCTTTTTTTAGTATATTGTTGGGGGCATGGACCGTATTGCGTGGAAGTTTCGCCATCCGTATCTTTTCTATCTTGCTGCGTTTGCGCAAGGTTTCGTCCAAGTTCTTCAGGTTGGCGGCTCCTCCTGTCAGGATAAGTCCTGCCAGCAGTTTGTCTTCGTAGCCGGATAGCTGAATCTGGTTCCATACGTTGGCAACGATTTCTTCGGCACGGGCTTCGATGATATTATTAAGGTCTGCCACTTTGATGATACGGTTGTCATCCTCCAGTTTGCAGGTAGCTTCTTCCTCTTGTTCGGGGTCTTCTTCGTAGAGGGCGTCACCGTAGGCTTTTTTCAGGCGTTCGGCTTCTTCCTCCTCCATTTGCAGGGTGGTGATGTCACGCGTGATGCTGTTGCCTCCCAAAGGTAATACGGTGAGGAAGCGGAGAATGTTATTCTTATATACAGAGATGGTAGTCGTATCTGCTCCGAAGTCGATCAGTGCACAACCCGAACGGCGTTCGCTTTCTGTCAGTACGGCATTGGCTGTTACTAGCGGGGCGATCAGTTGGTCGGCAATATCGATTTTTGCCTGTTGGAAGCAATGCTCCAGATTCTTGCGTACGGAAGCACGGGCAACGATGTTGAGGAAACGTCCTTCGATGTGGCTTCCTACCAGACCTACCGGGTTGGCTTGCAGATTATTGCCCACCTTGTATTCTTGCGGAGCTACGTCCAGTATATCCATATCAACCACCGGGATGGCAATGTTTTCATCACCGATAGCGCTTACAAGTTCTTCGGATATGATGGCTTCTTCTTCCAGGTCGCGGCTTACTACATTGCGGACTGTGCGGAGTGATTGTCCGCCGATGCCTACATATACCTTGGCAATTGAGTTTTTCAACTCACCTTCCAGTCTGTTGATGATCGAGGTCAGGCTTTGCGCTGTCTTGTCCAGATTGAAAATAACTCCTTTACGAATAAACGTAGAAGAGTCTTCCTGGGCATACGCTAATACCTGCATACTTCCGTCACTGTTCTTTCTTCCGGCCACACCGGTTATCTTCGATGAACCAAGTTCAATAGCGGCGATAAATTCTGTTGTTGCCATATATATTTATTTACGATTTTACGATTTACAATTTACGATTGAAAAAAGATTGTTCACTCCTCGTCTGTCAACTATCAATTATCAACTATCATTTATTATCTATTCTCGTTTGGTGCAGATAATTTGGTTGTTGAATTCGAGATTGATACGCGAATATTTGTTCCAGCCTACCCGGTTGAGTCCTTTCTTGTAGAACTCCTTCAAACGTGCCAGTTTATCTTCAAAGTTTTCCAGTTTTCCGAGATAGACGAGATGGTCTCCCACACGCGGCACCAATTCGATGTTCTGGTCGGGCAACACATGAATCTGTTCTATCTGGGCGTCCCAGAATTTATTATTATGCAAAAATACACCAAACTTATATAAATCCTTCATTGCAAACGACTTTTCTACGTTTCCGGTGACAATTACCCGGTGAGCGACGCATTTTGCATCCGGTGGCATGATGGTTCCTTTGTTGTCAAGGTAGTAATTCTGACCGTTGGAGCTCATCACCCGAAGAATAGGGATACGTTGTGTCACTTCCACGCATACTTTGCCGCTGGGTGTTTTGTAACACTCGGCTTCGTCAATCAACGGATGTTTGCTTAGTTCCCGTTCCAGTGACTTGGTAGAGATGCGCTCCATCTTCTTCCCGATGGGGTAGATCCCTTTGTGCTGAAGGATACCTTTCAGCTCTTCTTTGGTGATGAAGCCGGCGTATGCGGTATCCTTGATAACCAATTCCATGTCACGGCAGGTCTGGTCGGCAGGCTTGCGGTTGAATGCGGTGATAGCTACGGCGAGGTAGGCTATAAGCACCAGCATGACGATGGATAGAAGGATTCTCTTTACCATAGTTTTTTTATTAATGAAGAATTAAGAATGAAGAATGAAGAATTGCTGCGCATCAATACGCTGGATAGAGATTCTTCATTCTTCATTATTCATTCTTAATTTTTTTGTTTCTAATAGTTCCTTTATTTCAGGGACATAGTTGTCAATGTCTCCAGCCCCCAAAGTGATTAATACTTCAATGTTTTTATCTTTCAGAATGTTCAGTATATCTTCCTTTTTGCACATACTTTTTTCAATACCCGGACGGAGATTATCATAAATCAGTTTGCTGGTGACGCCCGGAATCGGTGCTTCACGTGCCGGATAGATGTCTACCAGAATCACTTCGTCGAGTAGCGACAGGCTATCGGCAAAATCTTGATAGAAGTCGCGGGTGCGGGTATAGAGATGCGGCTGGAAGATGGCTGTGATCTTCTTGTCCTTGTAAAGTTCGCGCATAGACAACACGCTTTGTTTGATTTCAGAGGGGTGGTGGGCGTAGTCACTCAAAAAGACGATACGGTCGTTCTTGATCTTGAAGTCGAACCGGCGGTCTACTCCGCGGAAACTTGCCATGCCTCTTTTTATTTCTTCATCGGTCGCCCCGTTAAGGTGTGCCAATGCCATGGCGGCTACGCCATTTTCTATGTTGATGCTAACCGGAATTCCCAGTTGAATATCGTTGATACGGGTGTCCGGGGCAACAAAGTCGATGAATATTTCTCCGTTTCCGATGCGGATGTTTTCTGCATGGAAGTCGCCTTCGTCACGTGAGTAAGTATAGACACGAACACCCGGCTGCACTTTTGGTTGCAGGGAGATGCCTTTGCGGATAATCAGTGCGCCACCCGGTTGGATAAGCGTGGTATAATGCTCGAAACTTTCCAGGTAGGCTTGTTCTGTGCCATAGATGTCCAAATGATCGGGGTCGGTAGATGTAATTACGGTCATATAGGGCGACAGCCAGTGGAAAGAACGGTCGAACTCATCTGCTTCAATCACCGTGTAAGGGCTTGTTTGAGAGAGTAGCAGGTTGGTGCCGTAGTTCTTCGAGATTCCTCCGAGAAAAGCGGTACATTCCACGTGCGATTGATGGAGCAAATGGGCTGTCATCGTCGATGTGGTTGTTTTTCCGTGAGTACCTGCCACGCACAGACCTTTGCTCGAATGGGTAATCGTTCCCAATACTTGGGCGCGTTTCTGTATTTCGAATCCGTTGTTGCGAAAATAAACGATTTCTTCATGTTCCTGCGGAACGGCGGGCGTGTATATGACTAACGTGCTTTCCTTGTCTTTGCAGGCTTCGGGAATCAGGTCGACGTTTTCTTCATAATGTATTTGTGCACCTTCAGCGATCAGGGTTTCAGTCAATGGAGTAGGGGTACGGTCATATCCGGCCACTACCTTGCCTTTGAAGAGGAAGTAGCGTACAAGTGCACTCATACCGATGCCGCCGGCACCTACGAAATAGACTGATTTTATCGTTTCTATATTCATTTCTTCTGTTTTTTATTTTAGTACGGATTACGTCGTTTGATCCCGGAGCTATACCGCTACTTCAACCTGTGTGCAATCCGATAATCTATTTATCTGTTTTTTGCTTCTGTTTATCAGCTCTTTACTTCCGCCAGTTTGATAACCTCCTGTGCGATGATTCTCGCAGAATCGGGCAAAGCCAGCTTGGCGATATTCTCTTTCAGTTCTTTCAGTTTCTGTTCGTCATTGACGGTGGATAATGCTACATCCATCAAGGTTGTTTCCGCTTCACTATCTTTGACGTAGATAGCTGCCTGCTTATTCACCAATGCTAAGGCATTCTTAGTCTGATGGTCTTCCGCTACGTTGGGCGAAGGCACTAAGATAACAGGTTTATGTAACAGGCAGAACTCTGAAATGGAACCTGCCCCCGCACGGGAAATCACAAGATCGGCTGCTGCGTATGCGGCTGCCATGTCTTTGATGAAATCCGTTACATATAAGTTCGGAAGTGCACCTGCAGCTTTCACGGCTTCTTTCACTTGCGGGTAATAGTATTTGCCCGTTTGCCAGATGAATTGCACGTCCGTGTTTTCTTTGATGGTTGCCAGTCCGGCTGTCAGCGTATTGTTGATGGTACGTGCACCTAGACTGCCGCCTACAATCAGAATCGTTTTTTTGCCGGGCTGTAAGTTGAAGGAACGCAATGCTTCTTCTTTAGACGGCATATCCTTTGTCAGGTTTTGGCGGACAGGATTCCCCGTCATAATAATCTTGTCGGCAGGGAAGAACTTTTCCATTCCGTCATAAGCTACACAAATCACTTTTGCTTTCTGTGCCAGGAGCTTATTGGTCACTCCGGCATAAGAGTTTTGTTCCTGGATTAATGTCGGTACTCCCATCATTCCGGCAGTCTTCAATGTAGGTCCGCTTGCATATCCGCCTACGCCTACCGCCACTTGTGGGCGGAAGTCCTTGATAACTTTGCGTGCTTTCCACTGGCTGCGCATCAGTTTAATCAATACAGATACATTTTTCCATAAACGTTTGCGGTCGAATCCGGCAATCGGAAGCCCGATAATACGGTAGCCTGCATCGGGAACCCGTTGCATTTCCATACGTCCTTCAGCACCTACAAAGAGAATTTCTGCGTCGGGGCGTAGCTCTATTATAGCGTTTGCGATAGAGACGGCAGGAAAGATATGCCCTCCTGTTCCTCCACCACTGATAATAATTCTAAGTTCTTTTTCCATCCTAATTCTTTTTTCTATCCGTTGTTCAACGTTTTTCGTTCACCACTCACCGTTCATCACTTACCGTTTATCAATATCATGCTCATCTTCAAACTTGGCATCGCTGTTCAGAATCTGTGCTGTCGGTTCGGCGGCAGTCTGTGCCTCGGAACTTGCAGCTGCATCTGCCTCTAATTGCAGTTGGATCTGTGCATCGTGCGCTTTTTGTTCTTCCAGATGGGCGGTATATCGGCTTACACTTAATATCATACCGATATAAGCGCAGTTGATTAACGTACTTGTACCTCCTTTGCTGACTAAAGGCAGGGGCTGGCCGGTGACGGGGAATAATCCGACGGCAACCATCATATTCAATATTGCTTGCGATACCAGTAGCAACGCAATGCCCATAACGAGAAAGGCGGGGAAGGTTCGCTCGCATTTCTGGGCGATTCGTCCGGCTCGCATCAGCAGCCATAGATAGAGGAACACCACGAATATTCCTCCGATCAATCCCATTTCTTCAATCACAATCGCAAAGATAAAATCGGAGAATGCCTGACTAAGGAAGTCACGTTGTATCGAGTTTCCCGGACCTTTGCCGACTACATGGCTGGTAGCAATGGCGATGCGTGCGTGCGCCACCTGTGCATCTTTGTCAATATCAAATTTGGCAGCCGGCACTTCCTCCTTCTCAAAGAAGCCGGAAACACGATTCTGCCACGTTTCGAAACGGTGAAGTCCCGGAGTGTTATGCAGCGTTTTTGCGGGAATAGCCATCAGTATACCTACGGCAACACCGCCCACAAGTGCCAATATCCCCAACATTCCGAATAGCTTTTTTGCTGACACCCGGCCGATAAACATCATCATGCATACTACTCCGAAAAGCAGCATTGCTGTCGAAAGGTTTTCCGGTGCGATAAGCAGGAATACCAGTCCGGTGAGGATCATGATATATTTGAAGGCGTTCGGGTTGGCTCCGTATTCGTCCTGCCTTTTGGACAGGATGAATGAGACGGCAATGATAACCGCCATCTTTGCCAATTCCGAAGGCTGGAACTGTAATCCCATAAAGGTCATCCAACGGGCTGCCCCGTTGACACGGTCCCCTGTGATGATACCCATCAGCGTGACAAATGCCAATAGAACCAGGGAAATCGGATACAAAAAGACCGGAAATACCTGGAACCATTTGTAGGGAACATTATGCAGAAACACTACTACCACAGCACCTACCATCAGGATGATGGAGTGTTGTGTAATCGGTCCCCAATGGTCGCCACTTTTGTAAGTCAGTGTCGACGCTGCCGAGAACACCTCGATAATAGAGATGAGGCAGAGACAGAGGAAGATAATCCAGATTACCTTGTCACCTTTGAATATGTTCTTTAATAAATCCAATCTTGTAGCAATTAAAAATTAATAATTAGAAATTAAAGGGCACGGACACATTCCTTAAACTGGTCGCCACGGTCTTCATAGCTCTTGAAGAGGTCGAAAGAGGCGCAGCAAGGGCTCAATAATACCGTTTCACCTTTCTTTGCCAGTTTGTAGGCTGCTTCTACGGCGTCCTTCATTCCGGTTTGTACGTCTGCTACGGGCAGGCCGAAACGGTCGAAGAATTCGTGAAGTTTTTCGTTATGAAGTCCCAGGTATACCAGTGCCGAACACTTTTCGCGTACCAGGTCTTCAATTTCAGTATAGTCGTTGCCTTTATCTTTACCACCGAGGATCAATACCGTTTTGGTAGTCATGCTTTGCAGGGCATACCAGCAGGAGTTGACATTCGTTGCTTTAGAGTCGTTGATGAAATCAATTCCGCGGACACGTGCCACCTTTTCCAACCGATGCTCTACTCCCTTGAAGTCGGAGAGGGCTTTACGGATGTTTTCTTTGGCAATGCCGGCAAGGTTTGCCGAGATACCGGCGGCTAAAGAGTTATATAGGTTATGTTGCCCTGTCAGAGCCAGTTCCTCCTGCTCCATGTTGAAGGCAATCGGTTCGGTGATTTTCACTTCGTGATCTTCTACGTATGCGATCGCTCCGTCTTCTTTTACAGCGGCAAAAGGATACAGGTGAGCTTTCAGACCGTGTTTCGCCAGTTCTTGTCTGATGATCGGGTCGTCATTCCAGAAGATGAAAGCATCGTCCGGGGTTTGGTTTTGGGTAATGCGGAATTTAGCGTCGATGTAATTCTGCATACAGTGGTCGTAGCGATCAAGATGGTCCGGAGTGATGTTCATCAATACGGCGATGTTCGCACGGAAGTTATACATATTATCCAGCTGGAAAGAGCTAAGTTCGATAATATAATAGTCATGGTAATCTTCGGCTACCTGCAAAGCAAGACTTTTGCCGATGTTGCCTGCCAAACCTACGTTCAGACCTGCGCTTTTGAAAATGTGGTAGATCAGGGAAGTCGTTGTAGTCTTTCCGTTAGAACCTGTAATACAGATCATTTTGGCATCAGTATAGCGTCCGGCAAACTCAATCTCGGAGATCACCGGTGTGCCTTGAGCTTTCAGTTTCAGGATGATTGGGGCGTCATTCGGGATACCGGGGCTTTTGATAACCTCGTCGGCATTCAGAATGAGCTCTTCGGTATGGTGTCCTTCTTCCCAGGCAATCTGATGGCTGTCGAGAAGTTCCTTATATTTGTCCTTGATGGCGGACATGTCCGAAACAAACGTCTCAAATCCTTTTACTTTTGCGAGTACGGCTGCACCTGCGCCGCTTTCGCCAGCTCCTAAAATTACAATTCTTTTCATCTACAATAATGTGCCCTTGTTTTCTAATCGATTGATTTATCTATTAGCTGCGCACATCTTTTAAAAGTTAATAATCGGGTTAATGCTCTCTATATTTTTAATGAAGGCACGGATGACGCGGATTTCACGGTTTTAAGGGATTATGCAGTTAACACTGCGTTAATCCGTGTAATCCGTGCCTTCATTCTATCTTATTTTTAATGTTATAATTGTTATTGCCGCCAATACAATCGTTACAATCCAGAAACGGACGGTAATCTTTGATTCGTGGAACAGCTGGTCGGGCTTGGTGAATTTCACCGTACATCCCGGCTCGATCAGACTCATTGAAGTACGGAAATGATCGTGAATCGGTGTGCGCTTGAACAAACGCTGCTTTACACCTTTCCGCTTTCCTGCCTTATAATAAGCCCGTTGCAGGATTACCGACAGATTCTCTACCAGGAATACACCGCAAAGAATCGGTATCAGCAACTCTTTGTGGATAATGATGGCGAACACTGCGATGATACCGCCAATGGTGAGGCTGCCTGTGTCTCCCATAAATACTTGTGCCGGATAAGCATTGTACCATAAGAAACCGATAAGCGCACCGATGAAAGCACAGATATAGATTACCAGTTCTTCCGAACCCGGAATATACATGATGTTCAGATAGCCTGCGAACTCGATATGTGACGATACATACGCCAATATCCCCAGCGTTGCGCCGATAATGGCCGAGTTTCCGGCCGCCATTCCGTCCATACCGTCATTCAGGTTGGCACCGTTTGATACGGCAGTAACCACGATGATTGTAACGATGACAAACAAAATCCATCCGGCTGTTTGCGCATGCTCGCCCATGAAAGAAACCAAATCGGCATAATCAAGGTTATTGCTCTTGAAAAAAGGAATCGTTGTCTGGGTCGATTTCAAATCATTGGTTCCGTGTATCACTTCCATCTCCTGTCCCGGATTATGAACTTCGATATTCTCACGGATCACTACGTCCGGACTTAGATACAAAGTCATTCCGACAATTAAACCCAAACCGACCTGACCAATAATCTTGAATTTGCCATGCAAACCTTCTTTGTCTTTTTTAAAGATCTTGATATAGTCGTCTGCAAAGCCGAGCGATCCCAACCATACGGTGGTTATCAGCATCAATATCATATATATATTATGCAGTTTGCCTAACAACAGACAAGGAATCAGGATGGCTACAATGATGATAACACCTCCCATGCTCGGCACGCCTACTTTGTTGACGCCGAACGGGTCCGTTTTAGCATCACGCTGCGTTTCTGTGATTTGTTTCCTTTTGAGTAGGTTGATGAACTTATCTCCCCAGATACTTGAAATAAGTAACGCGAGGATCACCGCCATCAAAGCACGGAATGAAGTATATCCGAACATTCCCGCTCCTGGAAAATTGAGCTTTTGCAGCCATTCAAATAGATAATATAACATAAATAATTTGCCAATTTATTGATGTGTTGCTATGTCGCTTCTGCCGGATGAATACCGGAACCAGTCGGCATATTAGCACAATCTATTCATTATTTAAAAATTTCTTTGAGTACTTCTTTATCGTCAAAATGATGTTTTACTCCTTTTATCTCCTGGTAATTCTCGTGTCCTTTTCCGGCAACGAGAATCACATCTCCTTTTTCTGCCAGCATGCAAGCCGTGCGAATCGCTTCTTTGCGGTCGGCAATGCTTAGCGTTTTCTTCATATCCTCCGCATCCAGTCCGGCAAGCATATCGTTGATGATGTCTTGCGGCTCTTCGAAGCGCGGATTGTCTGAAGTGATGATGACGCGGTCGCTGGCTTTGGCAGCTTCTTTTGCCATGATGGGACGTTTGCCCTTATCACGGTTGCCACCGGCACCCACCACTGTAATCACTTTTCCTTTTCCTTCAAGTACTCCATGTATGGCATTCAATACATTAATAAGTGCATCCGGAGTATGCGCATAATCTACAATCGCTGTAACTCCCTGTGGAGAACGGACCGCATCGAAACGTCCGGCTACCGGATGAAGCGTGCTAAGGGCCACAAGCACCTCTTCTTCTTTCTTACCCAACAGAACGGCTGCCCCGAATACTGCCAGCAAATTGGAAGCATTGAACTTGCCGATAAACTGAACTGCCAACTCGTGGTTGTTGAAGTCGAGCAACATTCCTTCAAAATGAGACTCCAATACCCGCCCTTTAAAGTCACAAAGGCTTCTTAATGAATAAGTATAGACCTTAGAACGTGTATTCTGTGTCATCACCAGTCCGTTCTTATCGTCCAGATTAGTCAGGCTGAATGCGCTTTTCGGCAGATCGTCAAAGAACTTCTTCTTTGCTTTCAGATAATTCTCTACTGTTTTATGATAGTCGAGATGGTCGCGGGTCAGATTGGTAAAGATCCCTCCTGCATACTTTAATCCACTGATACGTTTCTGTGCAATGGAGTGTGAACTGACTTCCATGAAAACATATTTGCATCCTTCATCCGCCATTCGTCCCAATAGACGGTTCAACGTGATGGGATCGGGCGTGGTATGCTCTGTCGGGATCGGTTCGTCGTCGATATAATTGCAAACGGTAGAAATCAACCCTACCTTATATCCGAAATAACGGAATGTATTATATAATAAGGTGGCGATTGTTGTTTTTCCGTTCGTTCCGGTAACGCCAACCAGTTCCATCTTGGAAGTGGGGTCGCCGTAGAAAGTAGTAGCAATCTTTCCTACCGCATCTTCACTGTCTTTGACTTGTATATAAGTGATCCCCGCAACAGGTTCTTCCGGCATATCCTCGCAGAGGATAGCAGTCGCTCCTTTCGCTATGGCAGCAGGTATGTAGGCGTGGCCGTCGGCTTGTGTGCCGCGCATTGCCATGAACAGTTGGCCGGCTTCCACTAGACGGGAGTCAATATTGACTCCGGTGATTTCTATGTCTGAATCTCCGGCTACCTCTACCGGTTGGATCGCTTTCAGTAACTCCTTTAATAACATCACTCTATTTAATTTTTAATCTTTAATTTTTACTTTAGCGTCAGCGTCACCGTTTGTCCCTTCTTTACGATGGTTCCATTGGCTATCGACTGGCTTTTCACTTTGCCTACCCCGACCAGATTGACTTTCAATCCTTTGCTTTCCAACAAGTATACGGCGTCTTTCGCTCCCATACCTATCACGCTCGGCACAAAGTTCTGCATATTGCTCCGGCTTTCAAGAACCACCGCTTGCGGAGCAACGTGCGTATTCCCCCACACTTCTTTTCCAGAATCGGCAACTTTACCTTGTATATTAATCTCCAGCTCCTCCAATACCCGTTGAGCTTCGCGCATCTCTCCGGCTTTTACATTCGGAATGACTACGGAATTGGTGTCAATCGCATTGGTAAGCGGCAACCGCAGGTCTTTGGCATACACTCTTTCCGCAATCTTGCTGAATACACTACCTGCCATCAAACCTCCCGAAGCCGGCAAGCCCGGTTTCTGGATAGAGACAATCATACTATATTTAGGTGCCTCTGACGGAAAATATCCGCAGAAACTAACCAGGTAATTCGTTCTTCCCGTTTTGTATCCGGCTGCCCCCTGTGAAATCTGCGCCGTTCCCGTTTTGCCTGAAACGTGGAACTGCTTACTCCCTGCAGGCTTGGCAAGTCCTTCACCAACCACTTTCCGCAGTATTTCACGAATCTGTGCCAAAGTCTTATCCGAACAAATCTTAGGATTGATAACCTCTGTCGGATATTCTTTTACGACTTCCCCGTCTTTCACGGCAGCTTTGACAAATTTCGGACGTACACTGACTCCATTATTGGCTATTCCGTTGTAGAACGTCAGAATATTGATTGGAGGAACCTGTGTCTCGTATCCGATACTCATCCACGGCAAAGTGGTCTTTGCAAAATAACGTTCTTTCGGGCCACGGATATTCGGCTTCCCTTCTCCTGAAATCTGTAGGTGAAGCGGTTGGTCGATACTCATCCGTTTTAACCCGTCTACGAATTTCTGTGGATTGCTACCATAGAAATGATCTATAATATAAGAGGTACCGACGTTGGACGATACTCCCAGAATTTCTGTAACAGTCAACTTCCCATATCCTCCACGGTGCCAGTTGTGGTCTTTCATGACACGTCCGTACATCGGCATCTGTCCGTTGCCGGTGTCTACCACATAGTCCGGAGTAATCTTGCCGTCTTCGAGAGCTACCATAATGGAGGCCGTCTTGAAAGTAGAACCCGGCTCAAGCATATCACTGATGGCATTGTTACGCATTTCGTAATACTCGCCGTCCTTGCCTTGCATCATGTTGACGATGGCTTTCACTTCTCCGGTAGCTACTTCCATCAATACCACCACACCTACGCTGGCATTCAGCTCTTTCAGCTTGTCTACCAATGCTTTCTCGCAAATATCCTGCATGCCTACATCGATGGTACTAATCAAATCGCAACCGTCAACCGGCGGCACATCGACAATGTTCAGGTATTTGTTCATCACTTTTTGGCGGTGCGTCAGTCCGTCCCGTCCTTTCAGGATAGTGTCGAAAGCAAGTTCGATACCATTTCTGGCTCCTTTGGCTGTATCTGCATACACATCTCCCAGCGTACGGGCAGCCAGTGAACCGAAAGGTTTCTTGCGCTGATTATAAGCCTGTTCTTTGAATCCGCCTTTATACCGGTTCAAACAGAAGACGGGCAGTCTCTTTACCTCTTTATATTGTATATAGGAAATACGTTTCGGATAAATCAGATAATTACGGCTTTTTGCCTGGCGTCCTTTCTTGAGGTGTGCTTTGAATTGGGCTGCACTCCTGTCCGGGAATATCTTGTGAAGTCCGATACAGATGGAATCCATATTGGCATTGAGGATGGAGTCCCGGCGTGCCTGATCTTTCCGTCTGCGTTTTTCGTCCTTCTCACCGGACATAAAGTCCATATAGATTCTGTACTCGGGTAGCGAACTGGCCATCAGTTTACCGTCAGAAGAAATAATGTTTCCACGATTAGGTTTCACCGTCACATTCTCTTTTACGAAACGATCAGCCACATCCTGCCAGTATTGTCGTTCGGCAAACATGGTGATGCCTGCTTTTACAACAATAGCTATTCCTATCAACGCCATCAACAGGATGACGAAGAAGTAACGGGTCATTATGTTCTTTTTATTAACTGCCACAGTATTTGTCTTTTAAAAACTCTCAATTCTCAACTCTCCACTCTCCACTTATTTAATAAGGTAAGGAGGATGGGTTGATGTTTGCAAATCGCTTTCCTTGCTCGATATATAATCTTCAATGCGTGACTGGCGGCTCTTCTCCATCAGTTCCGAGCTGCGCGTCAGTGCGTCATATTTAATGTCTATCAATTCCTTTTTCAGCCGGTCTATCTCGATCTGTTGCTGTTGACTGGCATAACGATTGTGAATGTAGAAGATGATGAATACCATGATAAGTACCAGCAACTTCGTTTGACGGCGGAAAAAATCGGTAGCCAGAATGTCTCCACCCAGAATACTCTTCAGCGAGGTGCGGTTTTTCTTTTTGCCCTCTTCTGTTTTCTTATTTACTACTTCTTCTTCCATATCTTTTTATTTCTTTTCTGCAATTCGTAATTTGGCACTTCTCGACCGTGGGTTCCGTTCTATTTCTGCCTCGTCGGGGACGATTACCTTATTATTGACAAGGCGGAAAGGCGTTTGCAGATTTCCGAAGAAGTCGGATTCTGCTTTTCCTTCTACGTTGCCCGTCTTCATGATGTTTTTCACCATGCGGTCTTCCAATGAATGATAAGTGATTACTACCAGTCTGCCGCCCGGCTTTAATGCTTCCGTAGCTGCCTGCAACATCTCTTTCAGCGCTTCCATCTCTTGATTTACTTCGATCCGCAGTGCCTGGAACACTTTTGCCAGCTCTTTCTTTTCGCGTTCACGACCGAAAAGCGGTTTGATGATTTCCAGAAACTCACCGATAGTCCGGATATTCTGTCCGCTTCTGGCTTTAACGATGACAGAAGCCAGTTTGCGGCTATTCTTCAGCTCTCCGTACAGATAGAAGAGGTTTGCAAGACGTTCTTCCTCGTAAGTATTCACGATGTCTGCTGCCGTAATTCCGGCACGCTTGTTCATACGCATATCCAGCGCTCCGTCGAAACGGAAAGAAAAGCCGCGTTCGCTATCATCGAAATGATGGGACGATACGCCGAGGTCGGCCAGGATTGCATCCACCTGCTCGATGTCGTGATAGCGAAGGAAATTTTGCAGGTAACGGAAGTTGCTGCGCACGAAGATGAAGTGAGGATCGTTGACAATGTTCCGTTCAGCGTCCTCGTCCTGGTCGAATCCCAATAAACGTCCGCCTTCTCCGAGTCGTGAAAGTATCTCGCGCGAATGTCCCGCTCCTCCGAATGTAACGTCTACATACGTTCCGCCCGGTTGGATATTCATCCCGTCAACGCTTTCTTTCAGCAATACAGGTACATGGTATGTCAATTCATCTTTCTCCATCTTGTCTATTATCATCGTTCATAATTTCTTCTAATGCTGCACCGAACTCTTCAGGCGACATGAAAGGCTGTTCTGCCCGCTCTTTCGCCCAGATCTCTATCTTATTGTCGATGCCGATAAAACGTATATCTCCATGAATGCTGCAAATCTGCAAATATCGTTTGGGGATTAATATACGTCCGTTGCTGTCAGGTGTCACCACTTCAACGTCGCTCACAAACTGTCTGAAAATGAGTTGGTGTTTGCTGTTCCATTTGTTCAGCCTGCTGCGAAGCTCGTTCAACTCCTCGTTCCACACGCTCTCGGGGTACAGGGTCAAACAGTCCTGAAATACGTCTTTACGCATAATAAGCCTTTCTTCGGAAGCTGCTTGTAGTTGCTTCCTGAAGGTAGCGGGTATGAACACCCTTCCTTTGGCGTCCGCCCTGGCTTCAATATTTCCTAAAAAACGTATCATTACCTTATTATAATAAGCGACCGTAAAAGTATGAAATTCCCCACAATTCCCCACAACTTTCCATAAAAAACTTTCAGAGAAGTTTTCAACAGAATGTTAAATGTCTATTTGCTTGAAAATGATGCGGCTTTGAGAGTAGTCTGCTGGTGGGGGAGTTATGGCAGTAAAACGGGAAAAAATGTCTGTATAGGTGAATTTTAAATAATAGGGTAGTGAAGACTTCTTTTGATGCAATAGGAACTTGTACGACACCCGGGTCTCATCATACCTGACACCCGGGTGTCAGACCCATTGAGACCCGGGTGTTGTAGGTGTTGAGACCCGGGTGTCGTGCAACTAATCTTAGTAATAAAAGAAAAGGCAGAATATACCGGAGTATTTCTGCCTTTTAATCATTATCAAAACTAAAATCTGTATTAAAGAAGTATGTGATCCGAGATCACCAATTTATATAGTTAAGGTCTAGCGGAAGTCTTTCAATTCTTCCTGTAATTTCTGGCGCGTGAAGAAAATACGGCTCTTTACTGTGCCTAGCGGGAGGTTCAGTTTTTCCGCAATCTCACGGTATTTGAATCCTGAAACGTGCATGGCGAACGGAACTCTGTATTCTTTGGGGAGTTTGTTGACTACACGGTGCATCTCTTTCAGGTCGTATGCTCTTTCTGTGCTTTCTGAACTTCCGTCCTGTGGTAAATTCAGATGATAAAGATTATCCGTCTGATCGACGAATGTCTGGTCGCGAACTACCTTGCGGTAGTTGTTTATAAATATGTTGCGCATGATGGTATACATCCATCCTTTGAAATTTGTATCAGGGGTATATTTATCTTCATTATCTAATGCTTTTAATGATGTCTCCTGCAACAAATCGTTTGCTTCTTCACGGTCAGTTGTCAGTTTATAAGCGAAGCGTAGTAATTCATCTTGTACTCCTACTAAATCTTTTCTGAAGCTTAAACTTTTCATATGTGTTGCTTTTTAAAGGTGAATATTCGTTTGTTATTTTCGATGTTGCAAGTTTACGTGAATTTCTGAAACCCGATAGGGGGAAATCCGACGTTTTTATGCCCGAAAACTATCCGCGGATAGTTTTTAGGTTGTTTTTGATAGTTTTTGGGTGGTATTTTTTTATCTTCTGAACTTAAATCCTGCATTTTCTACCAAATTATTGCGATTAATAAAAAAGAACCGTTAATTTTGTGCCATCATTTTTATTTGAAAAGAATGACTGATGACTCTTTATTTTTGATTGATGTCGATAAGATACTTCGGACAAAGGCTCCGAAGCATTATAAGTACATCCCTAAATTCGTGGTTTCTTATCTGAAGAAAATTGTTCATCAGGATGAAATTAATGTATTCCTGAATGAGTCGAAGGATAGATTGGGTGTGGACTTTCTGGAGGCATGTATGGGCTTTTTGGATGCGAAAGTGGACGTAAAAGGCATTGAGAATTTGCCTAAGGATGGATTGTATACTTTTGTGTCCAATCATCCGTTAGGCGGACAGGACGGTGTTGCGCTTGGTTATGTGTTGGGAAAGCACTATGACGGGAAAGTGAAATACCTGGTGAATGATTTGTTGATGAATCTACGCGGATTGGCTCCTCTTTGCATACCTATTAATAAAACCGGCAAACAGGCAAAAGACTTCCCGAAAATGGTGGAAGCCGGATTTCAGTCGGATGACCAGCTGATAATGTTCCCTGCCGGACTGTGTTCGCGTCGTCAGAATGGAGTCATTCGTGATCTGGAATGGAAAAAGACATTTGTAGTAAAGAGCATACAAGCAAAACGTGATGTAATACCCGTGCATTTTGGAGGCAGGAATTCTGATTTCTTCTACAACCTGGCAAATATTTGCAAGGCATTGGGTATCAAGTTTAACATCGCTATGTTGTATCTTGCGGATGAAATGTTTAAGAATCGCCACAAAACTTTTACTGTCACTTTTGGCAAACCTATACCCTGGCAGACTTTTGATAAATCGAAAACCCCTGCGCAGTGGGCTGAATACGTAAAGGATATTGTTTATAAACTGTAACTGATAGAACAACTATAACAAGGAATATGGAAGAGATTATTAAACCGGTAAGCAAAGAACTGCTGAAGGCAGAATTGACGGAAGACAAACGCTTACGAATGACGAATAAGAGTAATAATCAGATTTATATTATTACTCATCAGAATGCTCCTAATGTAATGAGAGAGATTGGTCGTTTGCGTGAAATAGCTTTCCGTGCTGCTGGTGGAGGAACAGGTCTGTCAATGGATATTGATGAATACGACACGATGGAACACCCCTATAAGCAGTTGATCGTATGGAATCCGGAAGCGGAAGAAATTCTGGGTGGTTACCGGTATCTGCTTGGTACGGATGTGCGTTTTGATGAAAAAGGCGCGCCAATTCTGGCTACTTCCCACATGTTTCATTTTTCTGATGCTTTTATTAAAGAATACCTGCCGCAGACAATTGAGCTGGGGCGTTCGTTTGTTACGCTTGAATATCAGTCTACCCGTGCCGGAAGCAAAGGATTGTTCGCTTTGGATAATCTGTGGGACGGGTTGGGAGCGTTGACCGTGGTTATGCCGAATGTGAAGTATTTCTTTGGCAAGGTGACCATGTATCCTAGCTACCATCGTCGTGGCCGTGATATGATTCTTCATTTCCTCAAGAAACATTTTTATGATAAAGAGAAACTTGTTACTCCGATTGAGCCTCTGCAACTTGAGACTTCCGAAGAAGAGTTGAACGCATTGTTCTGCAAGAGTACTTTTAAAGAGGACTATAAGATATTGAATTGTGAAATCCGTAAATTGGGCTATAATATTCCTCCGTTGGTAAATGCGTATATGAGCTTAAGCCCTACGATGCGTATGTTCGGAACAGCTGTCAATTACGAGTTCGGTGATGTGGAAGAAACCGGTATTCTGATTGCTGTAGACGAAATTCTTGAAGATAAACGAATTCGACACATCCAGACGTTTATTGAAAGCCATCCGGATGCGTTGAGATTGTCTTCTTGTGAAGGGGAAGAGGTTTTTACTCCTAAAGTGGTTACACCGCAGGCAGACTGTTCCCGTTAATTTTACGATAAAGATCAAGAGCAAAGACGTCGGTCATTCCCGATATATAGTCAAGTACCGCCTGTATTCTTTCATAGAGTACGGGCGAATTTATATTGTATTGGCTGGATACCCGGTCGATCAGGAGTTTGGAATAAGCCTTTTCGGGTGAGGTTACGGCGTCTATCATCAATTCGAGTAAGGTACTGATGATGCGGAATCCCGCTAGCTCGATATCCAGTACGTCCCGTGAACGGTAGATTTTATTGATAGATACTTCGACGCTGTGTTTGTAGGCTGCTGCCGGACGTTCGGCTATGCGCTTGATTAGTGATCCTTCGAACGTGCCGGACAGTATTTCTTGTTCATGATCTAAAAAGACACGGGTACACTCCCGGATCAATAAACCGATGACGGAAGAACGCAGGTAGGCGATTTGCTCGTTGACATCATTGACAATCAGGAATGTTTTCCGGAGATGTTCCTGTCGCTCTTCGCTGAAATAGGTCATTAATAGTTCTTTGGTTTCTTCAGTGGTGAGAATCTTCAGTTTATATGCATCCTCAATATCCATCATCTGATAGCAAATATCGTCTGCCGCTTCCACTAAATAGACTAGTGGGTGGCGTGCATACTTCAAAGGATGCTCGTTGAGCAAGGTCAGTCCTAATTCAGTTGCTATTTTTTGGAAACTTTCTTCTTCGCTGACGAAGAATCCAAACTTCGATTTGGTTCCTGCAAGGCTCGATGAAAAGGGATATTTTACAATAGAAGCCAGAGTGGTATATGTCAGGACGAATCCGCCTTTGCGACGTCCTTCAAACTGATGTGTCAGTATTCGGAACGCATTTGCATTTCCTTCAAAATGTGTCAAATCTTCCCATTCCATCGGAGAAAGTTGCTCGCCGTTCGGCTGCTTTTCTTTCAGGCGAACTCCTTTCCCTTCAGAGAAAAAGGTAGAAATAGCCTTTTCACCTGAATGACCGAAGGGCGGATTACCCAAATCGTGTGCCAGGCAAGCGGCCGAGACGATAGAACCGATCTCCGGCAGGAAAGAATCTTGAAGTTCCGGATGACGTTCCAGAAGTGCTTTGGCAACATCGTCCCCGAGTGAACGGCCAACGCTGGCTACTTCGAGACTGTGCGTAAGTCGGTTGTGAACAAAAACGCTGCCCGGAAGAGGGAATACTTGCGTCTTGTTCTGTAATCTGCGGAAAGGAGCCGAAAAAATAAGACGGTCATAGTCCCGTTGGAATTCGGATCGGTTTTCCTGTCGTTCTTCATGGAATTCTTCCATCCCGAAACGTTTCGCTGATATTAGTTGTTTCCAATTCATCATTTTATTTACGATTTGACTATTTACTATTTACAATTTAGGGAACGGTACATTATTTAACTGCAAACTTAACTATTTTTCAGTTCAAAATGTGTATTTTCGCCCGTTAAATAGTAAACATGCATTTATGAATATTCAAGTTATCAATAAATCGAAGCATCCGCTTCCGGCTTATGCCACCGAATTGTCCGCAGGAATGGATATCCGTGCTAATCTTTCTGAACCTATCACACTGGAACCGTTGCAACGTTGTCTGGTGCCGACTGGATTGTATATCGCTTTGCCGAAGGGATTTGAGGCGCAAGTTCGTCCACGTAGCGGGCTGGCGATAAAGAAAGGTATCACAGTACTTAATTCTCCGGGTACGATTGATGCGGATTATCGTGGAGAAGTTTGTGTCATTTTAGTCAATCTCTCGTCCGAGGCTTTTGTTATTGAAGATGGCGAACGTATCGCGCAGATGGTGATAGCAAAGCACGAACAGCCTGTATGGCAGGAAGTGGAGGTGCTGGATGAAACGGAACGCGGAGCCGGTGGCTTCGGACATACCGGAGTATGATGAATGCTTAATCGAAAAAATAGAATGAAGATAAAAATAGGATGGCTGTTCGTGACGGTGTTAGTGCTCACTTCGTGTGGGGGAACCCGTTCTATGCGTACAGCAAAAACAGCAGTGAAGGCAGATGCATCCTTTTCGGTAAAAGAATCATTGCTTCCTGCTGAACAACAGCGTAAATATGACTACTTCTTTTTGGAAGCCATGCGGATGAAAGAAAAGAATGAGTATGATGCGGCATTTGGTTTGTTACAGCATTGTCTGGATATCAATCCGAACGCTTCTTCGGCGCTTTATGAAATATCGCAGTATTATATGTTCCTCCGCCAGGTGCCGCAAGGTCAGGCGGCTTTGGAGCAGGCGGTGGCTTTTGCTCCTGATAATTTCTGGTATAGCCAGGGGCTGGTTAGCCTGTATCAGCAACAGAACGAGTTGGATAAGGCTGTAACGTTGCTTGAGAAAATGGTAACCCGTTTCCCGTCAAAGCAGGAGCCTTTGTTCAGTCTTCTTGATATTTACAGTCGTCAGGAGAAATATAATGATGTCATTTCTACATTGAACCGCTTAGAGAAACGCTTGGGTAAGAATGAGCAGCTTTCTATGGAGAAATTCCGTATTTATCTTCAGATGAAAGATGATAAGAAGGCATTTCAGGAAATAGAAAGTCTGGTACAAGAATATCCGATGGATATGCGTTATCAGGTGATATTGGGAGATGTGTATCTTCAGAATGGAAAAAAGCAGGAAGCATACGATGCATATCAGAAGGTCCTGGCGATAGAGCCTGACAATCCGATGGCTCTTTTTTCAATGGCTTCTTATTATGAACAGACCGGACAGAAAGAGTTGTATCAACAGCAGTTGGATACTTTATTGCTGAATAAGAAGGTGACTTCGGATACCAAAATCAGTGTTATGAGACAGGTGATTGTGGAAAACGAACAGTCGTCTGTCAAAGATAGTACTCAAGTGATTGCCTTGTTCGACCGGATGATGAAGCAGGATATAGATGATCCGCAGATTCCGATGCTTTATTCTCAATATCTGTTGTCGAAGAATATGGAACAAGAGGCTGTGCCGGTATTGGAGCAGGTGGTTGATCTGGATCCTACCAATAAGGCTGCCCGATTGATGCTGGTTAGTGCGGCGGTGAAGAAGGAAGACTACAAGCAAATTATCAAAGTCTGTGAACCGGGTATTGAAGCCACTCCCGATGCGTTGGAACTTTATTATTATCTGGCTATTGCTTATCATCAGGCAGAACAGACGGATAGTGTATTGAGTGTTTGCAGCAGAGCATTGGAACATGTAACTGCCGATACTAGAAAAGAAGTCATTTCGGATTTCTATTCAATCATGGGAGACATTTATCATACCAAGAAACAGATGGCGGAGGCTTATGCTGCTTACGATTCGTCTTTGGTGTACAATCCTTCCAATATTGGCGCATTGAACAATTATGCTTATTATCTGTCTGTGGAACGTCGTGATTTGGACAAGGCGGAGGAGATGAGTTATAAAACGGTGAAAGCCGAACCTAATAATTCGACCTATCTCGATACTTATGCATGGATTCTTTTTGAAAAGGGAAACTATGCCGAAGCCCGTATCTATATTGACAATGCAATGAAGAACGATGGCGAGAAGAGCGATGTGATTGTGGAGCATTGCGGAGATATTTATTTTATGACCGGCGATGTGGAAGGTGCGTTGAAATATTGGAAGAAGGCACTGGAAATGGGTAGCGAGTCGAAAACGTTGAAACAGAAAATAGAGAAGAAGAAATATATTGCGGAATGAAAAGAATCATTTATCTACTGTTGTTGGTGGTAGTGGTGTTGGCCGGCTGTAAGAGTTCGAAGCACTTGGCAACCTCGGAAACAAAGACTTCAACAAAGGCTCCGACATCCAGTTACCTGGCTTCCAAGCTTCAGTTGACCATTCCCGGCAAGAAGGGAAGTATGTCTGTAGGGGGAACCATGAAGATGAAAACTCATGAGCGGGTACAAATCTCCTTATTGATGCCTATTCTGCGTACGGAAGTAGCACGTATAGAAGTTACTCCCGACGAAGTTTTATTGGTAGACAGGATGAATAAACGCTTTGTTCGTGCCACTAAAGCTGAATTGAAAAATGTATTGTCGAAGAATGTGGAGTTTTCCCGTTTGGAAAAGATATTGATGGATGCCTCTCTTCCTGGTGGAAAGACAGAACTGACAGGAAAAGATATAGGAATTCCTTCATTAGAAAAGGCTAAAGTCCAACTTTATGAGTTCTCCACACAAGAGTTTTCGATGACTCCGACGGAACTGACGTCTAAATACAACCAGATTCCTTTGGAAGAATTAGTAAAAATGCTGGTAGCTTTATTATGATGAAACGTTTCTTTGTTATTCTAATCAGTTGCCTGTGGTTGGCAGTTCCTCTTTTCGCTCAATCGAACAAGTTGATTCGTGAGCTGGAAAGTAAACGCGGTGCGCTGCAAAAGCAGATTGCCGAATCGGAATCTATATTGAAGGATACAAAGAAAGATGTGGGAAGCCAGTTGAATAGTCTGGCTGTGTTGACCGGACAGATTGAAGAGCGGAAACGCTATATCATGGCTATCAACAATGATGTGGAGGCTATCCAGCGTGAACTGGCTTCATTGGAGCGTCAGTTGCACGGACTGGAGAAGGATTTGAAAGATAAAAAGAAGAAATATGAAGCTTCTGTCCAGTACTTGTATAAGAATAAGTCGATAGAGGAGAAGCTCATGTTTATTTTTTCGGCAAAGAATCTGGGGCAGACTTATCGGCGTATGCGATATGTTCGTGAATATGCCACTTATCAACGTCTGCAAGGGGAAGAAATCCTAAAGAAACAGGATCAGATACGCAAGAAGAAAGCGGAACTTCAACAGGTGAAAATTGCCAAAGAGAACCTGCTACAAGAACGTGAGAGCGAAAAGGTGAAGTTGGAAGAGCAGGAAAAAGAGAAACGCACGTTGGTGACTAATCTGCAAAAGAAGCAGAAAGGATTGCAGAATGAGATAAATAAAAAACGCAGGGAAGCCAATCAGCTGAATGCCCGCATCGATAAATTAATTGCGGAAGAAATAGAGCGTGCCCGTAAGCGTGCGCAGGAAGAAGCTCGTCGTGAAGCGGCTGCCCGTAAGAAAGAGGAAAGCAAGGAGGGAAAATCTGCTGCAACGGAAACAGCCGCCAAATCGAAACCTCTTGAGGCTTATACCATGAGTAAGGCGGATCGGGAATTATCAGGTAACTTTGCCGCGAATCGCGGGAAATTGCCAATGCCTATATCCGGCGCTTATATTATCACCAGCCGTTACGGACAATATGCCGTAGAGGGGTTGCGCAACGTGAAACTGGATAACAAGGGTATTGATATTCAGGGAAAACCGGGTGCACAGGCACGTGCCATTTTTGATGGGAAGGTGGCGGCTGTGTTCCAATTGAACGGATTATTTAATGTCCTCATTCGTCATGGCAATTATATTTCTGTTTATTGCAATCTTTCTTCTGCATCCGTCAAAGCCGGTGACACGGTGAAGACGAAGCAATCCATCGGTCAGGTCTTTTCTGACGGTACGGATAATGGACGGACGGTATTGCACTTCCAGTTGCGTAGGGAGAAAGAAAAGTTGAATCCTGAACCTTGGCTGAACCGATAATTGAATAAAAAACACGTAGAATGAAGTTAACTAAAATACTAATATGCTTGCTGATCTTCTGGACCGGAACACTATCCGCGTCTCCTTATTTTTCGTTCAAGAAATATCAGGTAGAAGATGGATTGTCTCATAATACCGTGTGGTGCGCCCTTCAAGATAGTTATGGCTTTATCTGGTTGGGTACCAGTGACGGACTGAACCGTTATGACGGGCGGGGCAATAAAGTGTACTGAATGTTCTCAATGATAAACTGTCATTCTGTTTAAAATGGAATTAATAGAAAATTAAATGAATAATGGGGATGAAGGATTTCGGATCAGGAATAACTTCATCCCCATTAATAATATTTGAATATTGGGTTATTTATTCTACAACAAGAACTATTGCTCCGCTTGCCCGATTGTAGAATACTTCATACTTCCTATTTGTCCATCCTTACTCATCGTTTCCGCCTGAATAATCACCGGAGTGGAATATTGGTTATTGTAACATTCAATCACAGCTTTTCCATTTTCATCTGTCCGTACAGACGGATTCCAGTAGAGTGTTCGTCTTTTGTCCACTTTATCCATATACAATTCTTTGGTCGGGTAGGTAGGCGAATAATATTCCAGTGCATGAGTATATCCCTGAATGACCGTTTGCCGGGTACCAAGTACGGCAGTCTGACTTTTGTTTAATACATCACGTCTGGGTAGGGGAATCAGGTAGAAAACACTGTATTTATCCAGTTTGCTGATATCCACTCCCGTACTATCCGTAACTTCGGACATTTTGGTGTTTTGGATAATCTCGTCATTGATGCCTCCTGTTCCTTTGCTGATGATGATAGAAGCCAATCCATCCACTTCGGTCAACATCATTTGAGTTTCTGTCTCGGATAAAATGTGGTTATCCATGATATAGCAGATCGGTTTCTGCCGATAAGTAAGCTTGTCATTGCTACGATCCCAATCGAATTGCGGACTTAACTTTTCCATTAATTCCGGAATAGTTGTGACAATCTTCCCATTGTCACGTAATAAATCTACAGAGCGGCGTACGTCGTAATAAGCGTCGATGCTTTTCTCATTGATTTTAGTAGCCATATTACTTCCTTGCCGGCGTTTGCTTTTTATTTCCACTTCATCCAATACATAAAGTCCTTCTACTTTCCGGATAGAATCCATATATAGAGAATCAAAATTCTCGGCTTTTTGTTGCCAGTGGGTCAAGTCCTTCCATTCAGGATGAAGCTCCTTGTAACCATAGGCTCGGGGAGCAGGTGAGAAATTACGGTCGATCAGGATGGATGCATCCTTGTTGCGTTCTTTACCGACTTTCCGGGTTTGGATTACCGCTTCTGTAGTTCCTTCAAAGTCTTCTACAGGAATGGTGAAACGACCGTTTTCATCGGTCACGGTTCCTCCGGTGATAAATTGGTCATCTTTCTTCACTATCACACTAAGCGCTATATCTTTCAGCTTATTTTTGAGGATCGTTGATTTAACCTGCCCGTTCAGCACTAATTGTGCTTCCGGTAACTGCAATGGAGTGAAAGGAGTAGTAGAAATGGCTTGGCTCATGTCGTATTTACGCCATCCATGCACCATTAATAATATATCCAGTTCCGTTTGCTTACGGGGAGACGGCGATGCAAAATAATAACCGGGCTGATGGATATATCCTTTTAAATCAGATGTTAACAGCAAATCAGTGAAGATGTTGTTATCATACTCCAGATAATCCGACCGGACGGCATCCCGGATACTGACCGATACATCTCCCGATACCGGTTCTCCCTTAGCATTTCTTACCTGTAATTCACAGTGAATAGGAGCGTAGGGAGTATACACCTCTTTCAGTCCCTCTGCGGATAGTTGTAGAGGAGCACGTGGATTGGAAAAGACAAAACGCTCGCATAACGTATTACCAGCCCGGTTGATGAGGCTGACTTGCAGTACGCCTGCCGGTAGTTTGCGGGTAGGCAGAATGAACTCTTGTGGAGCGTCCGCCCGGCAACTAATCAATTGATGAACATACGGGCGTCCCTGATGACTGATAAATACAGCCAATGTATCTTGAGGAGTAGCGGCATTGCAGGATACTTTCACCAAAAGGGCACCGGCATTGTTGACAGTACTCAATACATACCCGTTAGGCAATGCCTGTGGAAGGGTAAATTCATACTTCTTTCCTTGAAAATTGACTTTGGCAACGGCCGGTTGTGCAGAAGGTGTATATTCAAAATGCCCCATTCCATCGTGTAAAGTCTCGAAAGAAGTGATTTCTGCTCCTTCTTTGGTATAAATCGTTCCCGACAGTTCTATATTCCCTTCATCTTTACTCTCCGCCTTGAAAGCCACTTGCGAAGTCACTCCTTTCACTAATTGCCCTCCTTCGGGAAAAAAACGTACACTCAACTTCTCCTTTGTTTCTGACGGACGGTTTTCCATCGACGGACTAAGTTCATAAGTTGTGATACTACGTTCCAGCTTATCACTATTTGCCAGTTGATAAATAGGGAAAGTACGTGAGAAATACTGCGGTTCGTTGAAAGCAAGCATCCAGCGGGTATAGGCACGTACCTCATAATAGCCGGATAACATGGAACGGGGAAGAACGAATTGTCCGTTTCCTTCTCCCTGCGTCAGTTTGATGATTTGTTTATCTGCTATATGTCCTGTCTGGTCCACCAGTTCTACATACAGAGGGCGGCTGATCTGACTGAAAATCTGTTGTTCGGCAAGAGTGACATAAGCCTTAAACCAGATTGTATCTCCGACATAATAACTCGTGTTGTCAAAATGTAAATACGTTTTTTCCCGTGGAAAGTTGTTGGCAAATGTCTGGGCTTGGTTCATGTATTGCGCAAATACAGTTTTAGCAGGAGGTGTTTCTCCCCATGCTATTGCTAATGATAAGCAAAAAGAAAGAAGAAAAGTAATTCGTTGGTTTTTCATCTCAGTAGTTTTTTTAACTAAAATACAAAGTTAGAATATATTGGCCTAAAAATAGAAAACTAATTGTTCAATAAACGAAAAAAACTATTCACAGTAAAACAAAAGTTCACAAAAACGTTATATGTCTGTTTAGTATCATATATACCTTATTTTGTTCTTTATTGGTTAGCATTTTCCTTCTTTTTCCACAAACTTCTCAATTTTTGTTTTTCCAGATAATTGATAATACTATGGAAAAGAAGAATTACTTAATAACTGCCCCTTTGGTTAGAAAAAGAAAACATTATCGGTGATAAGCGTTACGAAAATGAGGTGAAAGAGATGAAACGGACTATGAAGCAATATGTGGAACAAGGGCGTTCTACTTCCAGTGAAAAAGTATCGAATGATACGAAGAATAACTGGAATCAAGTAAAGATCTTTATGCAAGAAAAATAAACCTGTCAGAAGAGGAAATAAGATATAAGAAAACAGCACCCTGAATAGACGTCAGAGGTGCTGTTTTTAGTTCAACAAGGAAAAGAGTATTATTCTATTTATTATTTATTCAGAGAGTTACAGATCTGTTGGTTGATTTCTCTGACTTTAGCTTCATTCATCTTGATAACTTTACGGTCATAAGTCATCAGACCGTTGATTTCACCTTCTACGTCTGTTGTCTGGGTATATACGGCAGCAGAGAATCCTTTCTGGATCAATTCCAACAGATGTTTGCCATATTTAATGTATTCGTTCGTTACTTCGTCCGATGTATTGAACTTCACATAACCCCAGTTTTTCTTGTCATTCACCCAAGTGTTTCCTTCTACTACCAAGCCGATACCTCCATATTCACCCAATACGGTGGCGCGTCTCGGATCGTAAAGGAACATGTTCGGGCCCGGATAGTGGTGAAGGTCGAGAATATCGCCACAAGTATAGTGATTACCACCACTGGCAGGATTCACTAGGCGGCTAGGATCGTATTCTTTGGTCCATGCTACGATTTCCGGAGTCTTGAATTGTCCCCATGCTTCATTGAAAGGAACCCATACGGCGATACTCGGATAAGAATACAGACAGTCGATGATTTCTTTCCACTCTTTGCAGTAGTTAGCTTCAGAAGCAGCAGAACGAATCACTTCCGTACCGTTGAAATAGTTGCGTGCCTGCCACTGTGGGCTAGGACCACCGTTCGGCATATCTTGCCATACGATCAATCCTAATTGGTCGCAATGAGTGTACCAGCGTGCAGGTTCTACTTTGACGTGCTTACGTACCATGTTGTAGCCGAAGTCTTTCGTCTTCTTCAAGTCATAAACCAATGCTTCATCTGTCGGTGCAGTATACAAACCGTCAGGCCACCATCCCTGGTCGAGCGGACCGAACTGGAAATAGTCTTTGTTGTTCAATTGCAGGCGAGTGATGCCATTCTGACCTTTGCGGATAGAATATTTACGCATAGCCGTATAACTCTTTACCTGGTCTATTGCTTTTCCGTCTTTATACAGAGTCACTTCCATGTTGTAGAGGAAAGGAGAGTCCGGAGACCACAGTTTAGCATTAGCAGGCATTGCCAGTTCAACAGGTACTCCGTTCAACGCTGCACCTTTGGCTACAAGGTTCTTGCCATCGAATACTTTTACTTCTACTTTGTCTGCAGAGGTCGTATTGGCAGCAACTTCTACCTTAACAGAATTATTGTCAATATTAGGAGTAGTTTTCAGATTAGTGATGTATTGTGTTGCTACCGGTTCCAACCACACTGTTTGCCAGATACCTGTAACCGGAGTGTACCAAATGCCATGAGGATTTGCTATTTGCTTTCCTCTGGGTTGTTCGCCACGATCTGAAGGGTCCCATACTTTTACTACCAAGTCATTATTTCCTTTATTAAGTACAGAAGTAATATCGAAATAGAAAGGAGTGAATCCACCTGTGTGTTCGCCTACTTTTACATCATTCACCCAAACTTCTGCTTTCCAGTCTACCGCACCGAAATGCAACAGGATTTGTTTACCACGCCAGGCAGAAGGAATGTCGAAAGTACGTTGGTACCACAGTTCTTCTTTCTCGTTTATCATTTTGCCTACGCCTGATAAAGACGATTCTACGGCAAAAGGAACAAGAATATCACCCTGGTAAGCGGCAGGTGCAGGAGTACCTTTGGGAGTGATTGCATATTTCCAAAGCCCGTTCAGGTTTTTCCAGTCACTGCGTTCCATGATAGGACGCGGATATTCCGGTAATACGTTTTTAGGATCAAGCTGTTCTCCCCACGATGTCTTGATTTTGTCACCGGCAGGTTTCCATTGAGCAAAAGTCGAACTGCATAGAGCCAATACAAACAGTATTGTTAGAAAATTCTTTTTCATGATAAATGTTTCTTGTGTTAGATTAATGATTTTATTCCTTTGTGAGGAATGTTACAAAGAACGGAAAAAATAGAAAAAAAGAAGAATATTTTCTGCTCAATAAATAGCAAATTCTCTTCATTATATACACGGATAGAAGAAATAGCTAAAGGAATAGTCAGCATTGTCCCTTTGTTAGATAAAATATCATTGGAATTATATGATATATAAATTAGTAGAATGGTTGATGATAAAAGAGATTTTCTTTTTATGAAAAATTTCTGCCAATAAGACGTTTTAAAGGAAATGTGAAATTTTGATAAACCATCTTTTTTTGCAGATTGGTTAGTATTTATCCTTAATTGGTTTGTATTTATTGAATTTCTAGTTGTTTTTTCTCATCTTTGTGGCACGAACTTTAAAATTGATATTGTATGAAACTGAAGCACCTTATTCTTCTTAGTGTTATTTGCTGTTCCCAGTCTGTATTTGGACAAAAAGCCAATCAACAACCGAAGACGAGTGGTAATCCTGTATTTCCGGGATGGTATGCCGATCCGGAAGGAGTTGTATTTGGAGATGAATACTGGATTTATCCTACGTATTCAGCACCTTATGATGAACAAACCTTCATGGATGCTTTTTCGTCTAAAGACCTGGTGAATTGGACAAAGCACCCGAAAGTGTTATCAAAAGAGAATATTAGTTGGTTTGAACGTGCTTTGTGGGCACCTGCCGTGATTCATGCGAATGATAAATATTATATATTCTTCGGTGCGAATGATATCCAAAGCAATAATGAACTGGGCGGTATTGGTGTAGCTGTGGCCGACAATCCTGCCGGACCATTTAAAGATGCGTTAGGCAAACCTCTGATTGATAAATTTGTAAATGGTGCGCAACCGATCGATCAGTTTGTTTACAAAGACGATGACGGACAGTATTATATGTATTATGGTGGCTGGGGACATTGTAATATGGTGAAACTGGCCCCGGACTTGTTGAGTATCGTACCGTTTGAAGATGATACCCTTTATAAGGAAGTAACCCCCGAAAAATATGTAGAGGGACCTTTTATGTTGAAACGTAACGGAAAATACTATTTTATGTGGTCAGAAGGCGGTTGGACCGGACCAGATTATTGTGTTGCTTATGCCATTGCCGACTCACCGTTCGGACCCTTCAAAAGAGAAGCAAAAATATTACAGAGAGATCCCAAAATTGGAACAGGTGCCGGTCATCATTCAGTTGTAAAAGGGCCGGGAGAGGATGAATGGTACATCATTTATCATCGCCATCCATTGGGTGAAACGGATGGAAACGCTCGTGTGACCTGCGTTGACCGTATGTACTTTGATAAAGATGGAAAAATAAAACCCATAAAGATGACTTTCGAGGGAGTAAAGGCAAGCCCATTGAAGTAAAATCTGAAAAGTTCAGCCCATCCATAATTAATATTTTAATAAAGATGGGCTTTTTTTGATTTATTGTTTTATTTTTGTCCTTGTAAATCAAACATACTTATTATAATGAACTTAGATATACACACTCTTTCCGACTCCCTTTTGTGGAAAAGGTTTCTCGAGGGAGATTCGAGTGCGTATACCCAAATCTATAATCGAACGGTGCAAGATCTGTTTCGATTCGGACTATTATATACTTCAGACAAAGAATTAATTAAAGATTGCATACATGATGTGTTTGTGAAAATTCACATGAATCGTGCAAAGTTAGCCCCAACAGATAATATTGCAGCTTATTTGACGGTAGCGTTGAAAAACACTCTTTTTAATGCGCTAAAAAAAACAACAGATTCTCTTTCGTTTGATGAAATAGGTGAGAGAGAAGAGACGGTTGACGAATCCCCCTCCACTCCGGAAACTATATATATTAATAATGAACAGGAAAAACAAGTTCAGGCAACCGTGCATACTATGATGTCTGTATTGACGGACAGACAGCGTGAAATTATTTATTATCGATATATCAAAGAGATGAGTATCGATGAAATAAGTAAGGTGACAGACATGAATAATCAATCTGTTTCTAACTCCATTCAACGGGCTTTGGGACGTATCCGGGACTTATTTAAGAGAAAATAAGAGAGAATAATCAACCTATTTTTCCTGCCTATCAAAAAAAAGTGGAAAAAACTTCGGAAAAGGTGAGTATAAAATGAAAGTACAACTGTTATTCATACGTAAAGACAATGAAAATGATGAACTCTGAACAAAAACATACAGATTTTTCCCTATATACTTTTGAAGAATTCCTTCAGAATGATTTCTTTATTTCTTCCATGAATCATCCTACGGAAGAAACACAGAAGTTCTGGGATGAATTTGAACAGATGAATCCTTCTAATATAGATGAATATATAGCAGCAAAAAGATATTTGGAGGTTTTTTCAAAAGAGAAAGAAGAAGTACTTTCAAACGAGGAAACGGATGATTTATGGATTCGTATACAGGCAACCAATATAAATAAGGAGAAGGCGAAACGTAAGAACTATTTCTTAATAGGATTGAGCTCGGCGGCCAGTGTTGCTATTCTCGTGGGATGTTTCTTCTTATTAAAGAGTTATTCTTCGGTGCTGGATCCGGATATTGCCACCTTTGCAGTGAATACCAAAGCTGATTTGCCTCTGACGGAAGAAACACTGTTGATTTTGGCGGAAGATAACGTAGTGAGCCTGAAAGAAAAAGAAACGGAGATTACGTATGATTCCGTAGAAATCAAAACAAATCAGGAAAGTATACAAAAGGAAAAATCGGCAGCTTACAATCAATTGGTCATTCCGCGTGGAAAGCGATCGGTGTTGACGTTTGCCGATGGATCTAAAGTCTGGGTGAATGCCGGCACGAGAGTGATTTATCCGGTAGAGTTTGAAAAAGATAAACGTGAAATCTATGTGGACGGAGAAATCTACATAGAAGTAGCCAGAGATGAAAACCGCCCTTTCTATGTGCGGACCAAAGATATGAATGTCAGGGTGCTTGGTACTAAATTTAATGTAACGGCGTATGAGTCGGAAGCAATTAGAAGTGTAGTGCTGGCGCAAGGATGTGTTCAGGTAGAGACAGCCCGGACTCCGAAAGCGATTTTGGCTCCTAATCAGATGTTCAGTTCTGCCGATGGAAAGGAAAATATATCACAAGTAGATGTAGAACAGGCAATATCGTGGATAAATGGACTCTATTGTTTCCAAAGTGCCGATTTGGGAATAGTCTTGCAACGCCTGTCTACCTATTATGGTGTGAATGTTGAATTTGACCCAGCGCTAAGTAAAATAAAATGTTCCGGAAAAATCGATTTGAAAGACAACTTTGAAACAGTTATTAATGGATTAACCTTTGTTGCACCAATTTCTTATGCCTATGATGAACAATATAAAACGTATCGAGTAGTAAAGAAATAGATATAAAAAATAAGATAATAAACTAATCTAACTCCCGTATTTTATGGTAATTATTGAAGAGAGTGGATGATACGAACTATCATCCAGATGGGACTTGTGTGCCTATGAATGTTTATATACAGAAAATAATATTATGAGAAATTTTTAACATGTTTAATATGAAAAATGCAATTAGAGAACGAAAGAGTAAGGTTCTCGGGCTATTCCTGTGCTTTTTACTTCTCGGAATAGACTACTCTTTCGCAAGTTACAACAATTATTCTCAATTTAAGACCCTTTCGGTCAGCATGAGTAACTCGACGTTGAGAGAAGTGCTTAAAACAATAGAGAAAAGTAGTCAATTTGTTTTCTTCTATTTAGATGACGCTGTCAACTTAGAACGTAAGGTATCTATCGACAGTAAGAATAAAAATATAGAAGAAATCCTTTCTGAACTTTTCGAAGGTACTTCGTGTACTTATCGGATCTCTGACAGGCAAATATTTATTTCCGGAAAAGCCCCTGCTTCAACCGAACAGCAACAGAATAAGCGGAAAATATCCGGACGTGTCACTGATATAAAAGGAGAGCCGCTTATTGGGGTCAACGTTACTGTGGATGGAGATGCAAACGGTTCGATTACAAATATGGATGGTTTGTATGAGATATTCGTAACCAAGAAGAGCGTAGTGCTTAAATTTACCTATATCGGGTTTAAAACTTCTGAAATACGAACCAATGCTTCGACCAACATTTATGATGTCACCTTGGAAGAACAGGTCAACGAATTGGAAGAGACTGTTATTGTGGGTTATGGTACCCAGCGTAAAATAAGTAATATCGGTGCACAGTCTTCCATGAAGATGGAAGATATTAAGACGCCTTCTGCCAGTTTAACAACTACATTGGCAGGTCGTTTGGCGGGTGTTGTGGCTGTACAACGTACAGGAGAACCGGGAAAAGATGCTGCTGATATCTGGATTCGTGGTATTTCCACTCCCAACACTTCTTCTCCGCTAGTATTGGTGGATGGAGTGGAACGTTCGTTCAATGACATCGATCCGGAAGATATTGAATCGTTGACAACGCTGAAAGATGCATCAGCAACAGCTGTGTATGGTGTACGTGGTGCCAATGGCGTAATTTTGATTAAAACCAAACCGGGAAAGGTAGGAAAACCGACAGTGAGCGCGGATTATTATGAATCGTTTACCCGTTTCACGAAGATGGTTGATTTGGCAGATGGTATCACTTATATGAATGCAGCCAACGAGGCAATGCGTAATGACGGTATTGCTACGAAATATACAGAAGATCAGATACGTAACACGATTGCTGGTAAGGATCCTTATCTATATCCGAATGTGGATTGGTTGAAAGAAATCTTTAATGATTGGGGACATAATCGCCGTGTGAATGTAAATGTACGCGGTGGTAGCGAGAAAGTCGCTTATTATGCATCAGTCAGCTACTTTAATGAGACAGGTATGACGGTGACTGATAAGAATATCGACACCTATGATTCTAAAATGAAATATAGCCGTTATAACTTTACTACCAATTTGAATATCGACGTAACTCCTACTACTAAGGTCGAGATCGGTGCGCAAGGTTATCTGGGAGAAGGAAACTATCCGGCCATCTCTTCTGCCGATTTGTATAATGCGGCAATGTCTATCTCACCGGTTGAATATCCGAAGATGTTCTTTGTTAATGGAGAAGCCTTTGTGCCGGGAACTTCAACCAATAATAACTTTAACAACCCTTATTCACAGGCTACACGTCGTGGTTATGACAACCTGACGAAAAATCAGATTTACTCTAATTTGCGCGTCACACAGGATTTGGATATGCTTACGAAAGGACTGAAACTGACTGCTATGTATGCATTCGACGTATACAATGAGATACATGTACATCAGGACCGTGCAGAGTCTACCTACAACTTCCTGGACACTAGTGTTCCTTACGATATGAATGGACAACCTATTCTGCAACGTATTTATGAAGGAAGTAACGTGTTAAGCTATAAACAGGAAACGAGTGGTAACAAAAAGACCTATTTGGAGGCTTCCTTGAACTATGACCGGACATTCAACGACGATCATCGTGTTAGTGCGTTATTCCTGTTCAATCAGCAATCCAAACTATTATATCCGAAAGGGACATTGGAAGATGCGATTCCATATCGTATGATGGGTATTGCCGGTCGTGCCACTTATTCATGGAAAGACCGTTACTTCGCAGAGTTCAACATCGGTTATAACGGTGCCGAGAACTTTTCGCCTAAACATCGTTTCGGAACTTTCCCTGCATTTGGTGTAGGATGGGTTGTTTCAAATGAGAAATTCTGGCAACCTCTGTCGAAGGCAGTTTCTTTCTTGAAGATACGTTATACGGATGGTAAAGTGGGTAATAGCGAAGTTTCCGACCGTCGTTTCATGTATCTGGATCAGATGAAAGAAAATGGAGACTATGGTTATAAATTCGGACCGAATGGAACTAAGTGGTCCGGTTATGAAACAGTGAATATGGCTGTTGACCTGATTTGGGAAGAATCTCGCAAACAAGACCTGGGTATTGACCTTAAGCTATTTAATGACGATCTGTCTATTGTATTCGACTTGTTTAAAGAACGTCGTGAAAACATCTTGTTGAAGCGTGAACATTCTATACCTTCATTCTTGGGATACAACACATCTGCTCCTTACGGAAACATCGGTATCATAGAAAATAAAGGATTTGATGGAACGATCGAGTATAACAAGCGTATCAATAAAGACTGGGTAATTGCGCTTCGTGGTAATGTCACCTTTAATAAGGATAAATGGATTCAGGGAGAATTGCCGGAACAGAAATACGAATGGATGAACCAATATGGGCACAACATCAATGGAGTGAAAGGATATGTTGCCGAGGGGCTGTTCACTCAAGCTGAAATAGATGATATGGCACGCTGGGAATCTTTGTCGGATGCCAATAAAGCCATTACTCCCAAACCGTTTGCATCACAGTTTGGAACAGTGAAAGCCGGAGATATCAAATACAAGGATTTAAACAATGACGGTCAGATAGACGCATACGACCAGACTTACATTTCTCGTGGTGATGTGCCGACAACTGTCTATGGTTTCGGATTTACAATAGGTTGGAAAGACTTGTCTGTGGGTATGATGTTCCAGGGCGTAGCAGGAGCCGAACGTGTTTTGAATGGTAGCAGTGTTAATCCGTTTAATGGCGGTGGTGGTAGTGGTAACCTTTACTCTAATATTGGCGACCGTTGGACAGAGGACAATCCGGATCAGAATGCCTTTTATCCGCGTTTGTCTTATGGAAGTGAAACAACCAGTAATATTAATAACTTCCAGAAAAGTACCTGGTGGGTGCGTAACATGAACTTCCTGCGTTTGAAGACATTGCAGATTTCTTATAATCTGCCTAAACCCTGGGTGAATAAAGTTCATCTGAAGAATGCGGCTGTATATGTAATGGGAACTAACCTGTTCACTTTGAGCCGTTTCAAATTGTGGGATCCGGAGTTGAATACCGATAATGGTGCTTCTTATCCGAATACGACTTCTTATTCAGTTGGTATTAATTTCACATTCTAAACAAAAAGATAATGAAAAAATATAATTATATAATCGTTAGTTTGCTGGCGTGTCTCTTGACGACATCTTGTAATGACTATTTTGACCAGGTGCCTGATGACCGTTTATCACTCAAGGAGATTTTCACAACCAGAGATGGAGCCTTGCGGTATCTTTCGAACGTATACACATTCTTACCGGATGAATTTAACCAACGTCAGGTGCATGAAACAAGTCTGTACCGTACTCCCGGTCCTTGGACAGGCTCCAGCGACGAAGCAGAGTGGACAAATGACAATAAAGGGAAATTGATAAATAACAACTCTATCGATGCGACGGAAGGAACGATGGTATTGTATCGCTGGAAGAGCTGGTTTTCAGGTATTCATGAAGCGGCAGTATTTACAGAAAATGTAGATCAGGCACCGCTGACTGTTACAGAAAGAAATCAATGGAAAGCGGAAGCAAGAGCTTTGCGGGCGATCTACTATTTTTATCTAGTACGTACTTATGGCCCGGTTCCTTTGCTTGAAAAGGACTTCCCGATGGATACTCCGAGTGATGAGTTGCAACTCCCGCGTAATACGGTAGACGAGTGTTTCGATTTTATCGTATCAGAGTTGAAAGGTGCGCAAAACGATGGTTTACTGGACGATGCTTCTACCGACAAAGTGTCCGGATATGGCCGTATTGATAAGGCGATTGCACAGGCGTTTATCATCGAGGCATTGACTTATCGTGCCAGCTGGTTATTTAATGGAGAGTGCAATTACTATTCTGACTTGGCTAATACGGACGGAACAAAGCTGTTCCCTAACAAACCGGACGAAGCTACCAAACGTGCCAATTGGCAGAAAGTGATTAATGAATGTAACACTTTCTTCTCTAATTACGGAAGTCGTTATCATTTGATGTATACCAATAAGGACGGTGTTTCTGTTTCCGGTCCGGACTTGGAAGGCTTCAGCCCGACAGAATCTTATCGCCGTGCAGTAAGAACCCTGTTTTCTGAAATGGGTAACAATAAAGAAATGATTTTCTATCGTTTGGATAATGCTGCCGGAACCATGCAGTACGACCGTATGCCGAATAGATCCGGTAATACGACCAACTATAGAGGTGGTAGCTTGTTGGGAGCAACCCAAGAAATGGTAGATGCCTATTTCATGTCAAACGGAGAATCTCCTATTTCCGGTTATAGTGCTGACGGAGTCACTCCGATTATCAACGAAAAATCCGATTATGTAGAAGAGGGAGTTTCTACAACAGAATACAAAGGAACAGACGGTACCTTATATGCACCGACAGGAACCAGAATGATGTATGTTAATCGTGAACCTCGTTTTTATGTAGACATTACCTTTAGTAATTCAAAATGGTTTGATGGAACAGAAGGCGATTATATAGTAGATTTCACTTATAGCGGAAGTTGTGGTAAAGAACAAGGTAGCAATGACTATACAAGTACAGGCTATTTGGTGCGTAAAGGAATGGATTCCGGCGATCGTAACCAGAACTTGGTTTGTGTGCTCTTGCGTCTGACTAATATTTATTTTGACTATATCGAAGCGCTTGCACATGTCAGCCCGACTCATGAAGACATCTGGACATATATGAACATGATCCGTAAGCGTGCGGGTATTCCGGGATACGGTGAAACAGTCAATCTGCCTAAACCGACTACAACGGAAGAAGTCATGGAGCTGATTCGTAAGGAGAAACGCATTGAGTTGAGTTTCGAAAACTGCCGTTATTTTGATGTACGTCGCTGGGGATTGGTAAATGAGTATTTCAACAAAGCAATTCACGGTATGAATGTCAATTATGACGGAAATGAATTCTTCAAACGTACGGAGATTGTGAAGCGTATTTTTGACCGTCAGTACTTCTTCCCTATACCACAGGGCGAAATTGATATTGATAAAAACTTGGTTCAGAATACAGGATTCTAAATACTGATTATAAAATAGAAATTATGATGAAACAATATATTTTCTCTGCAGTTTGTCTCATGTCCGGTGTCCTTTGTATGTCCTCTTGCAATGAGGATAAACAGGCAAAGCCATATACCCCGGATTACGAGATTGTACCGGAGTATACCAATGCGGATACCTGGACTGCCTATGAAGCATTTAATGATAACTTGCTGGATCCCGATAAGAACATTTATAAAACAAGTACCGCTTATACTGCTGCTACCGACCGTAATAACGGAGCTGCTGCGATCTGGTGCCAGCCGATCTATTGGGATATGGCCATGAACGCATATAAACGTGCAAAAGCGGAAGGAGATACAGAAAGAGAAAACAAATACAAGCAGTTGTGTGATGATTTGTTTGCCGGAAATAAAGCACATTATGTAAACTTTGATTTCGACGATAATAATGAGAATACCGGCTGGTTTATCTATGATGATATACAGTGGTGGACCATTACTTTGGCACGTGCTTACGAATTATTTAAAGTGGAAGAGTATCGCAGTTTGGCAGAAGCAAGTTTTGCACGTGTATGGTACGGTTCTCCCCGCGTAGGTGATACGGGTTCTTATGCAGATCCTGAAAAGAATTTGGGTGGAGGTATGTTCTGGCAATGGCAGCCTATCGGCAATCCGAATGAAAATGCTGCCGGTGATGGTAAGATGGCTTGTATTAATTTCCCGACTGTGGTAGCTGCATTGACCCTTTACAATAACGTTCCTACCGATCGTGTGGCTGATCCGAATCCGGAAAGCTGGAGTAATAAGTACGGTGATTTTACCCGTCCGCATTATGAAACGAAGGAAGCTTATCTGGCAAAAGGAAAAGAAATCTATGAATGGGCTGTGAAGAATCTGGTAGACAGCAATACCGGAGAGGTTGCCGACAGCAAGCATGGTGAAGGCAATCCGGCATGGTCGGACCATGTATACAATCAGGCCACTTTTATCGGAGCTTCGTTATTGCTTTATAAAGCTACCGGTGAGAAAACATATTTGGACAATGCAATTTTAGGAGCTGACTATACAATGAATACCATGTCCGAAACGTACGATTTACTGCCGTTCGAGAGTGGCGTGGAACAGGGTATTTATACCGCTATCTTTGCGGAATACATGGCCATGCTGGTGAATGGTGGCCAGACCCAGTACGTACCGTTCTTGAAACGTAACATTAATTACGGCTGGGCTAATCGCGACCGGACACGTAATTTGTGTGGTGGCGAATATCATAAGGCACAGATAGAAGGCGCTACTATTGACAGCTATAGTGCATCCGGAATACCGGCATTGATGTTGTTGTTTCCGGCAGATAAATAATTGTAACCCATAAAAAAGAAGAATAATGAATACGAAATATTCAAATTGGAAAATGTGGTATTATGTGTTATGCATGGTACTGACACTTCAATTGGCGGCTTGTTCTGAAGAAACGCATGACGAGTATACTGCGGCTCCTGAAATAGAAGATACCTATATCGACCAACTGGATGCATTGATTGCTGAAATGACCGATTTGCAGCAAAATTCAGACTACGGAGATAAGAAAGGACAGTACCCCACCGAAAGCCGGGCAATTCTGACAGATGCGATAGATGATGCCAATCGTGCGGTACTTTTAATCAAATATCAGCAACCCTCTCCGTCGGAAAGTGAGAAACAACGCTATGTGGCAGAAGCCAAGGCGTCTATAGAACAGTTCAAGAGTACGATCCGTACAGAAGACGCTGAAACAACACCGGCTGAACTGTTTGTGGACGGACGTGGTGATGGTGGTTCTTATATCGATTTCGGACGTAGCGAAGAATATGTCAATTTCGGAACCGAAGGAAATCAAGCCTTTACTGTTGAGTTTTGGGTGAAAGTAACCAAAGGTGGTGGAAAAGACCAGAATGTGTTCCTGTCAACTTATATGGGCGGTGACGGATGGCGTAATGGCTGGATGATGTATTGGCGTAATGCAGACGGTGGTATTTATCGTGCAACTTGGGGCGAAACAGGAGGAAATATCTGTGAACCGTCACTAAAGGCACCGGAAGATGGAGAATGGCAACATTTCTTGTTTGTGTACAGTGATAAAGGCTTGCCGGGCAGTCCGGAGCTTCGTGCGAAATTGTATGTGAACGGAGAAGTGAAAACAACCGAGGGAAGCGTGGGTAACAGGTTCTATAATTCGAGCAACTATGCCAACTATAATGCACCGATGACCGCTTTCGGACGTTATATGCGTACCAGTGATAATCTGTTTGAAGAAGGCTTTGCCGGTTATATGAAGAAAATCCGTATCTGGAAAAGCGCAAAGGATAACGAATATGTTCAGAATTCTTATAATGGAACGGCTGAAGTGACGGGTAAAGAAGCAGACTTGGCGGCAGCATGGGATTTCATGACCAAACCTTCCGGTTCGGGTAATGAAGTAATAGACCTGACAGGCCGTCATACTGCTAAGATTATCGGTACTTACGAGTGGCAACGTATTGTTGAATAATAATGTAAAAACGATGAAAAACATGAAATGTTTAACTAATAAATGGAGAGAGGGAGCAATGCTCCTCTCTTTCCTCCTGATTTCTAGTCTGGCAGGGATATTTACCGCTTGTGACGATATTGAAGACGAGTATATAACAGATACACAATTAAGTATCTTACGGGAAAGTCGTACGTCATTGAACTATTTATTGAAAAATTCAACCTACGGAACTGCTCCCGGAACATATCCTGAAACCGGAAAGGATATATTAAATGCTGCTATTACCGAGTTGGATGCACTGATAACACGGGTAGAAGCTGGCGAAGAACTGGATGAAACAACTTTGGAAGCTGCTGTAGCAAAGGTAAATCAAGCGATTGACGAGTTTAAAAATTCAAAATATTATAATCTGTCTCCGGAAGCACAGCAATATATCAATAATTTACTGGCTAAGGCGGATGAAATACTTGCAATCGTTAATGATGAAACGAAGTGGGGAAATCATCAGGGACAATATCCGGTAGAAAATAAGTCGGTTTTGGAGAGTGCAGCTAAAGACTTGGAAAGTCTGGCTGAAAGAATCAAATCCGGTTCCATCACAGATATGACGCAGGAGATTTATGATGAGGCTATTGCTGCTGCCGATAAGAAAGTAGAAGAAGTCGAAGATTCTGCATGGCCGGATAACAGTCAGATTACCTGGAATCTGTTTGTAGACGGAAATGCCGGTTCTTATATAGACTTTGGTTATAGCGAGGATTATGTGAAGTTTGGAGAGGATGACAATCAGGCATTTACGATTGAACTTTGGGTGAATATTAAAGAATATTGCAATAAGCAGGGAGAAGACAACTGTACTTTCCTTTCTACCATGACAAACGATCCTCATTGGAGCGGATGGCGTGCCCAGGATCGTACAAAGGGATTGTTGAGAACAATGGTTGCTCACTGGCAAGATAATAATCACACAAATCCACAAGAATGGGAACCGGGATGGAAAAAGTCGGACAACTGGACCAAAGATCGTTGGACGCATTATGCATTCCTCTTCAGGGATAAGGGATTGCCGGGATTTGATACTCCGACAGATGTGAAGTGCTATTCCATGATTGATGGTACGAGACAAGGTGAAGTCATTCGTGTGGGTGAGTCCTGGAGAACGTATATCAATAAACAATCCATAGCCAATCAGATTAAAATGACCGGATTCTGTATGATGGACAATAATGGAAACCGTAACGAATGGTTCTCCGGTTACATAAAGAAGATACGTATCTGGAAAACAAACCGGACAGAAAATCAGGTATATGCTTCTTATATGGGGAATGAAGAAGGTGTAAGTGCCGATAATCCGAATTTGGTAGAAGCCTGGGATTTTGAAGTGAAAGGTGATCAGCCTACTCAAAGTGCTACCAGAACAATTACAGGTTTGAAAGGTCATACAGCAACATTAGTTGGTGATAACTGGCAATGGATTGAATCCACAGACATTACAGATAACAAATAATTGTTTACCGGGATGAGTTTTCAATAGGTAGATTAAATATTCCCCTTATCTCTGTCATAAGGACAGAGTAAGGGGAAATTATTCTCCAATAACCCTTTATTAATCCTTTATTTTTATTGTAGAAAAGTGTTTTGGTCTGTATTTGTTCTTTATTGAATAAATATTATCGTTTTTTTTCAGCTATTTCTGCAATCTTTGTAACAGGAAAAATACTATAAACTTATAAATTATCATGAAAAGCAAAATTCTTTTGGCTCTGACACTACTATTGGGAGTATCAACTACCACATGGGCAGTCGGTAATTTAGGAAAAGCAAACCAGAAGAAGCATGCGTATATGAACGAAGATGTATGGGCAGCTTATGAAGGATTTAATAATACACTACTAGACTCCAATAAATATATTTACAAGACAAATTCGTCCTATCCAAGTGCTGTTGACCGTGGCAATGGAGCAGCGGCTATCTGGTGTCAGCCTATTTATTGGGATATGGCAATGAATGCCTATAAACTGGCAAAGGCACAGAAAGACAGAAAGAAGACAAGTTATTATAAAACACTCTGCGAGAAAATATTCGCAGGGAACAAAGCGCAATATTGCCAGTTCGATTTTGATGATAACAATGAAAATACCGGCTGGTTCATCTACGATGACATCATGTGGTGGACTATCAGCCTGGCACGCGGCTACGAACTTTTTGGAGTGGATGAATATCTGAAACTCTCGGAAGCCAGTTTCAAACGGGTATGGTATGGCTCGGAAAAAGTGGGTGATACCGGTTCGTATGACAAAGAAAACGGAGGTATGTTCTGGCAATGGCAACCCATTCAAAATCCGAAACCGAATAAATTCGGTGATGGAAAGATGGCATGTATCAACTTTCCGACAGTTGTTGCAGCATTAACCCTCTACAATAACGTACCTGAAAATAGAAAAGAATCGACCGACAAACGGCCGGATTATCAGACGAAAGCTCAATATCTTGCCAAAGGTAAAGAAATCTATGAATGGGGAGTGGAAAATCTCTTGGATAAAGCAACAGGAAAGATTGCCGATAGCCGTCATGGAAATGGCAATCCCGCATGGAAAGCGCATGTATACAACCAGGCAACCTTTATCGGAGCGTCCATACTGCTTTATAAGGCGACCGGAGAGAAACGTTATCTGGACAATGCTATTCTGGCAGCAGACTATACAGTGAAAGATATGTCTGCAGACCATAAAGTGCTACCTTTCGAAGGTGGTATTGAACAGGGTATCTATACTGCCATCTTTGCGGAATACATGGCATGGTTGGTGTATGATTGCGGACAAACCCAATATCTCCCGTTCCTGAAACGTACCATCAAAACAGGTTGGGCAAACAGAGATAAGACACGGAACGTATGTGGAGGCGAATACTATAAAAAGTTGCCGGAAGGTGCGGAAATCGACAGTTATTCTGCTTCCGGTATACCGGCATTGATGCTTTTGTTTCCGGCTAAAAAATAAATAGAAAACGACGGAATTTGCGTAAAATAGATTAAATAAACAGGTGATTTAAATTATGAAACAACAACTGATGATGCTGTTACTGGGAACAGCTTCTGTATTTTGTAGCTGTGAGACCCAGGTAGAACAGCACGAGAAGAATGAATTACGTGCTCCGGCATATCCGCTGGTGACAATTGATCCTTATACTAGTGCATGGTCTACTACGGACAATCTATACGACAGTCCTGTAAAACATTGGACAGGCAAGGATTTCTCTTTACTTGGTGTTGCAAAAGTAGACGGACAAACCTACCGTTTCATGGGAACGGAAGAACTGGAACTACGTCCTTTGGTAAAGACATCCGAACAAGGTAGCTGGACAGGAAAGTATACCACTCAACAACCTGCTGACGGATGGCAGAATATCGGATTCAATGATAAAGCCTGGAAAGAAGGCGAAGCTGCCTTCGGAACCATGGAGAATGAACATACAGCTAAAACCCAATGGGGTGAAGAATTTATCTGGGTACGCCGGGTAGCTGATATTCAGGAAGATTTGACAGGAAAAAATGTATATCTTGAATTCTCTCACGACGATGATGCTATTATTTATATCAACGGCATCAAAGTGGTAGATACAGGTAATGCTTGTAAAAAGAACGAACGGGTGAAACTGTCGGAAGAAGTAGTAGCTTCTTTGAAACCGGGTGAAAATCTGATTGCAAGTTATTGTCATAACCGGGTAGGAAACGGACTGTTGGATTTCGGATTGCTGGTAGAACTGGACGGTTACCGTTCTTTCCATCAAACAGCGCAACAAACTTCTGCAGATGTACAACCCATGCAGACTTATTATACATTTACTTGTGGTCCGGTAGATCTGAAACTGACATTTACCGCTCCTATGTTTATGGATAATCTGGATTTGTTGTCACGTCCGGTCAACTACATTTCTTATGAAGTAGCTTCCAATGACGGTCAGAAACATCAGGTAGAGTTGTATTTCGAAGCATCTCCGCAATGGGCAATCGACCAACCTCACCAGGAGTCTGTTGCTGACAATTTTACTGATGGTGATTTGTTATTCCTTCGTACCGGAAGCCGCAATCAGGGGATTCTGAAGAAGAAAGGTGATGATGTTCGTATCGACTGGGGACATTTCTATCTGGCAGCTGAAAAGAAAAACAGCACATCTGCAATCGGTGACGGCAGAGAGCTGCGCAAGAACTTCGTAGCCAATAAACTGGAAGCTCCTACCACAAACGGTTATGATAAACTGGCTTTGGTACGTTCATTGGGCGAAACACAAAAAGCTGATGGCCATCTGTTGATCGGGTATGATGATATTTATTCTATCCAATACTTTGGTGATAACCTGCGTCCTTACTGGAACCGTGAGGGTAATGAAACGATTGTTTCCCAATTCCAGAAAGCAGAGAAAGAATACAAGACACAAATGAAGAATAGCGCTGCTTTCGACAAGAAACTGATGGAAGAAGCTACTGCTGCCGGTGGACGTAAATATGCCGAACTTTGTGCATTGGCTTATCGTCAGGCATTGGCTGCACATAAACTGGTACAGGCTCCGAACGGCGACTTGGTATTCCTTTCTAAGGAGAACTTCAGTAATGGTTCCATCGGAACAGTCGACCTGACTTATCCGGGAGCTCCGTTGCTTTTATACTACAATCCGGAATTGGTGAAAGCTACCATGAACCATATCTTCTATTATAGCGAAAGCGGAAAATGGGCGAAACCATTTGCTGCACATGATGTCGGTACTTATCCATTGGCTAACGGCCAGACTTATGGCGGTGATATGCCGGTAGAAGAATCGGGTAATATGGTAGTGTTGGCTGCTGCCATTGCCAAGGTAGAAGGTAATGCAGATTACGCACAGAAACACTGGGAAACCCTGACTACGTGGACAGACTATCTGGTAGAGAACGGACTTGATCCGGCCAACCAACTTTGTACCGATGACTTTGCAGGTCACTTTGCACACAATGCCAACCTTTCTATCAAAGCAATCATGGGTGTTGCTTCATACGGTTATCTGGCAGATATGCTGGGCAAAAAAGACGTGGCTGAAAAGTACACACAGAAAGCGAAAGAAATGGCTGCCGAATGGGTGAAAATGGCTGATGATGGTGACCACTATCGTCTCACATTTGACAAACCGGGAACATGGAGCCAGAAGTATAACTTGGTGTGGGATAAACTGTTGAATCTGCAAATCTTCCCTAAAAATGTTGCAGAAACGGAAATAGCTTACTATCTTTCGAAGCAAAATAAATATGGTCTTCCGTTGGATAACCGTGAAACATACACAAAGACCGACTGGATCATGTGGACAGCTACATTGGCAAATGACAAAGCTACCTTTGAGAAATTTATCGAACCCGTATATCTGTTTATGAACGTTACACCTAACCGTGTTCCGATGTCCGACTGGGTATTTACAGACGAACCGAATCAAAGAGGCTTCCAGGCACGTTCCGTTGTAGGTGGATATTATATCAAAATGCTTGAAGGAAAACTGATTAAATAAAACAAAAATACCATGAAGAAACTAGCTCTATTCGCTTTTACGTTACTTAGTGCATGGGCTATGACTGCAAAAACAATTACCGGACCGGTGGACTATGTTAGTCCGCTGGTTGGTACGCAGTCAAAGCACGCATTATCTACCGGAAATACTTACCCTGCCATTGCGCTGCCTTGGGGAATGAACTTTTGGGTTCCGCAGACTGGTAAAATGGGCGATGGATGGGCCTATACGTATGACGCTGACAAGATCAGAGGATTCAAACAAACCCATCAGCCAAGTCCCTGGATCAATGATTACGGTCAATTTGCCATCATGCCGGTAACCGGTAAGGCAGTATTTAATCAGGATGAGCGTGCCAGTTGGTTCTCTCATAAAGCTGAAACGGCTACTCCTTATTATTATAAAGTATATCTTGCCGATCATGATGTAGTGACCGAAATTGCTCCGACAGAGAGAGCGGCTGCTTTTCGTTTCACTTTCCCCGAAAACGACCACTCTTATGTAGTGGTAGACGCTTTTGATAAAGGCTCGTTTGTGAAAGTAATCCCTTCGGAGAACAAGATTATCGGTTATACCACTAAAAACAGCGGTGGTGTTCCTGCCAACTTTAAAAACTACTTTGTACTGGTATTCGACAAACCGTTTACTTATACGGCTGCCGTAGCCAGTGGTGTGATTGACACCAACAAACTGGAAGCGACAGACAATCATGCCGGTGCACTGATCGGTTTCAAAACCCGCAAGGGCGAACAGGTAAATGTGCGTGTAGCTTCCTCTTTTATCAGCCCTGAACAGGCGGAACTGAACCTGAAAGAGCTGGGTACGGACAACATTGAACAGATTGCAGCGAAAGGCCGCAAGGTATGGAACGATGTTTTAGGACGTATTGAAGTGAAAGACGATGATATCGATCATTTGCGTACCTTCTACTCTTGTCTGTATCGTTCAGTATTATTTCCCAGAAGTTTCTACGAGATAGATGCTAAAGGAAACGTGATGCACTACAGCCCTTATAACGGTGAAGTGCTTCCGGGATATATGTTTACCGATACCGGTTTCTGGGATACGTTCCGTTGTCTGTTCCCATTCCTTAACCTGATGTATCCATCCATGAACACAAAGATGCAGGAAGGACTGGTGAACACTTATAAAGAAAGCGGATTCCTGCCGGAATGGGCAAGTCCGGGACACAGAGGTTGCATGGTTGGAAACAACTCCGCTTCTGTCGTTGCCGATGCTTACCTGAAAGGATTGAAAGGATACGATATCGAGACATTGTGGGAAGCCGTGAAACACGGAGCGAATGCAGTGCATCCGAATGTTCGTTCTACCGGACGATTAGGACATGAGTATTACAATAAATTGGGATATGTACCTTATAATGTAGGTATTAACGAGAATGCAGCCCGTACACTGGAATATGCATACGATGACTGGTGTATCTATCAATTGGGTAAAGCCTTGAAGAAACCGAAAAAAGAGATTGAAATCTTTGCAAAGCGTGCAATGAATTATAAGAATCTCTACGATCCCGAGCACAAACTGATGCGTGGCAAGAATGAAGACGGTACGTTCCAGTCTCCGTTCAATCCGTTGAAGTGGGGGGATGCCTTTACGGAAGGTAATAGCTGGCATTATACCTGGTCGGTATTCCACGATCCTCAAGGTCTGATTGACCTGATGGGAGGTAAAGACGGATTCAACCAGATGATGGATTCTGTATTTATCCTTCCTCCGATTTTCGATGAAAGTTATTATAGAGCCGTTATTCATGAAATCCGTGAAATGCAGATTATGAACATGGGCAACTATGCACATGGCAACCAGCCGATTCAGCACATGCTCTATATGTACAACTATTCCGGCCAACCCTGGAAAGCGCAACATTGGATTCGTGAAGTGATGGACAAACTTTATACTCCTGCTCCCGACGGTTATTGCGGTGATGAGGACAACGGCCAGACTTCTGCCTGGTATGTATTCTCGGCAATGGGATTCTATCCGGTATGTCCGGGTACGGATGAATATGTCTTGGGTACTCCCTACTTCAAGGAGATGAAGCTGCATCTGGAAAACGGAAAGACGGTGACTATCTCTGCTCCGAATAACGGAGACGACAAGCGTTACATTTCATCAATGACATTGAACGGTAAAGAATATACCAAAAACTATCTGACCCATCAGGACCTGTTGAATGGCGCTAGCATTTCTTACAAAATGGATGCGAAACCCAATCAGCAACGTGGTACCAAAGAGTCCGATTTCCCTTATTCTTTCTCTAACGAATTTAAAAAGAAGAAGTAATCATGAAGAAACAGATCAAATATATCAGCGCAGGTATGCTTCTCTGTGGCGGGGAGCTGCAAGCCTCCAACCGTATGACGGAAATGCATGTATGTCTGGCGGATGCCATTCAGAAAGATAACCGCCCGGAAATATCCAATCGTTTGTTCCGTTCCAATGCGGTAGAGAAGGAGATTCTCCGTGTACAGAAACTTTTGAAGAATGCGAAGTTGGCATGGATGTTTACCAACTGTTTCCCAAATACACTGGATACAACCGTACATTTCCGTAAAGGAAGCGATGGCAAACCGGATACGTTCGTATATACGGGTGATATTCATGCTATGTGGCTACGCGACTCCGGTGCACAGGTATGGCCTTATGTGCAATTAGCTAATGCAGACCCTGAACTAAAAGAAATGCTGGCAGGTGTTATTCTCCGCCAGTTCAAATGTATCAATATCGATCCGTACGCGAATGCTTTTAATGACGGCGCTATTCCTGACGGTCATTGGATGAGTGACCTTACAGACATGAAGCCGGAATTGCACGAACGTAAATGGGAAATTGACTCCTTGTGTTATCCTTTGCGTTTGGCTTATCATTACTGGAAGACTACCGGAGATGCAAGCATATTCAACGAAGAATGGATTCAGGCAATCACTAATGTACTGAAAACATTCAAAGAGCAACAACGCAAAGACGGAGTAGGTCCTTATAAATTCCAACGTAAGACGGAACGTGCACTGGATACTGTGAGCAATGACGGTCTGGGAGCACCGGTGAAACCAGTCGGTTTGATTGTTTCCAGTTTCCGTCCTTCGGACGATGCTACTACGCTTCAATTCCTGGTTCCTTCCAATTTCTTTGCCGTATCTTCTTTGCGTAAGGCAGCCGAGATTTTGGAGACGGTAAATAAGAAAACGGCTTTGTCTAAAGAATGTAAGGACTTGGCGCAGGAGGTGGAAACAGCTTTAAAGAAATATGCGGTGTATAATCATCCTAAATATGGTAAAATCTATGCATTCGAGGTAGATGGTTTTGGAAATCATCATCTGATGGACGATGCCAATGTGCCGAGTTTGCTTGCGATGCCTTATTTGGGTGATGTGAATGTAAACGATCCGATTTATCAGAATACCCGCCGTTTTGTATGGAGTGAGGACAATCCTTACTTCTTTAAAGGCAAGGCAGGCGAAGGGATCGGCGGACCGCATATCGGTTATGATATGGTGTGGCCGATGAGTATTATGATGAAAGCCTTCACAAGTCAGAATGATGCCGAAATCAAAACCTGTATCAAGATGTTGATGGACACCGATGCCGGTACCGGTTTTATGCACGAATCTTTCCATAAGGATAATCCGAAGAATTTTACCCGTGCATGGTTTGCCTGGCAGAATACTCTTTTCGGTGAGTTGATTTTGAAGTTGGTTAATGAAGGAAAGGTAGATTTATTGAATAGTATACAGTAATATGCTGACATAGTAAATTGAACGCGGATAACGCGGATGATGCGGTTCTTTTTCTGGTGCAAAATCAGAAAAAACGTGTTATCCGCGTCGTCTGCATCTAAATATGAATAGCTGAAAACTAATAGTTAAAAACCAATTGTATCATGAAAAAGTTATGTGTATGGGCAGTTGCCGCCCTTTTAATGGCAGCTTGTACTCCGAAAGCTGAAAAGGCTACAGATTCCGGTTTATTGCAGAGTAAATTCCAGACAGAAGTAGATGGAAAGAAGACTGATTTGTTCACTCTGCGTAACAAGAACAACATGGAAGTTTGTATCACGAACTTCGGTGGACGTATTGTTTCAGTGATGGTTCCCGACAAAGACGGACAGATGCGTGACGTTGTTCTCGGTTTCGATTCTATTCAGGACTATATCAGCAAGCCTTCGGATTTCGGTGCGACTATCGGACGTTATGCCAATCGTATCAATCAGGGACAGTTCACCTTGGATGGTGTAGAATATCAGCTTCCCCGCAATAACTACGGTCATTGTCTGCACGGCGGACCGCAAGGATTCCAATACCGGGTGTTTGATGCTGCATTGTTGAATCCGCAGGAATTGCAGTTGACTTACCGTGCAGAAGATGGTGAAGAAGGTTTTCCGGGAAACATCACTTGTAAAGTGGTGATGAAACTGACGGACGATAATGCCATCGATATTCAATACGAAGCGGAAACAGACAAACCGACGATTGTAAATATGACCAACCACTCTTATTTTAATCTTGAAGGCGATGCCGGCAACAACTCCGGTCATTTATTGATGGTGGATGCGGACTATTATACTCCGGTGGACAGTACCTTCATGACGACTGGCGAGATCGTTCCGGTAGAAGGAACTCCGATGGATTTCCGCACCCTGACTCCGGTAGGCGAACGTATCAACGACTATGATTTCGTACAGCTGAAAAATGGCAATGGCTACGATCACAACTGGGTGTTGAACACGAAAGGTGACGTAACCCGTAAATGCGCTTCTTTGAAATCACCGAAGACTGGTATCGTACTCGACGTTTATACTAACGAACCGGGTATTCAGGTATATGCAGGTAATTTCCTCGATGGTTCACTGACAGGAAAGAAAGGCATTACTTACAACCAACGTGCTTCCGTATGTCTCGAAACACAGAAATATCCGGATACTCCGAACAAAGCGGAATGGCCGTCGGCTGTACTTCGCCCGGGCGAAAAGTATACAAGCCAATGTATCTTCAAATTCTCTGTTGATAAATAGGTTATAAAGGCAGTTCATGCCATTGAAGAACGGGTTGTCTGATTAGAGATTATCCGTTCTTTATTTTAATGTAATTTGTTAGTGCTCAATTGGGTTCATAGGGAAATTAGGATGATTTCCGGAAGTAGTAGAATAGACGAAATGAAGAAAAATAAAACGAAAGGACTTTTTGCATCGATAGTGCTTGGAGTGGCGGTTACAGCTTGTGCGCCTGCTTCTTCTTGTGGTACGGTGACGGTAGTGGACCGACCGGACATACAGTCCGTCAATACCAATTATATCGGGTATCGCGCTCCGCTTCGACCGTTGAATTTTATAAAGTTGCCGGTAGGTAGTATTCAGCCCGAAGGATGGGTGAAGAAGTATCTGGAGTTGCAACGTGACGGTCTGACCGGACATTTGGGAGAAATCAGCGCTTGGCTGGAAAAGGATAATAATGCCTGGTTGACAACTGGTGGCGATCACGGCTGGGAGGAAGTTCCTTACTGGCTCAAAGGGTATGGCAATCTAGCATATATCCTGAATGACCCGAAGATGATTGAAGAAACCAAATATTGGATTGAAGGTGTATTTGCCAGTCGCCAGCCGGATGGCTATTTCGGTCCGGTCAATGAACGTAACGGCAAACGCGAACTTTGGGCACAGATGATTATGCTCTGGTGTCTGCAATCTTATTATGAGTATTCTCAAGATCAGCGTGTCATTGACCTGATGACGAATTACTTCAAGTGGCAGATGACTGTTCCCGATGACCAACTTCTGGAAGATTATTGGGAGAAAAGCCGTGGCGGTGATAACATCATCAGTATCTACTGGCTTTACAACCATACTGGGGATGCTTTCCTACTCGAATTAGCCGAGAAGATTCACCGTAACACAGCCGACTGGACGAAATCCACCTCCTTACCTAACTGGCACAATGTAAATATCGCCCAATGTTTCCGTGAACCTGCCACTTATTATATGCAGACCGGAGATTCAGCGATGCTGAAAGCCTCTTATAATGTCCATCATCTGATACGGCGTACTTTTGGACAGGTTCCCGGAGGTATGTTCGGTGCGGACGAAAATGCTCGTCTGGGATATATCGATCCCCGACAGGGAGTGGAAACCTGCGGTTTGGTAGAACAAATGGCTTCCGATGAAATCATGCTTTGCATGACAGGAGATCCCATGTGGGCTGAACACTGTGAAGAAGTAGCGTTCAACTCTTATCCGGCTGCCGTGATGCCCGATTTCAAGGCATTGCGTTATATCACTTGTCCGAACCATGCCATCAGTGATTCGAAGAACCATCATCCGGGCATTGACAATCGTGGCCCGTTCCTTTCGATGAATCCTTTCAGCAGTCGTTGCTGCCAACATAATCATGCACAGGGCTGGCCTTACTTCACCGAACATCTGGTATTGGCAACTCCCGACAACGGAGTGGCAACAGCTATTTATGCAGCTTGCAAAGCTACAGTGAAAGTGGGTGACGGCAAGGAAATCACTCTTCACGAAGAGACAAATTATCCTTTTGAAGAAGGCATTGCCTTCACTGTTTCTACCGATGAAAAGGTCGCTTTTCCATTTTATCTTCGTATTCCTTCATGGACTCAAAAGGTGGAAGTGCGGGTGAATGGCAAGAAGGTAAGTGCAGCTCCTGTAGCGGGAAAATATCTTTGCATCAATCGCGAGTGGGCGAATGGTGATTGTGTGGAATTGACTCTTCCGATGTCTTTGTCTATGCGTACCTGGCAGGTGAATAAAAACAGCGTAAGCGTAGATTACGGACCTTTGACTTTGTCTCTTAAGATTGCAGAGAAATATGTAGAGAAAGACAGCCGCGAGACTGCTATCGGTGATTCAAAATGGCAGAAAGGTGCTGATTCGAAGAAATGGCCTACTACTGAAATCTATCCAGATAGCCCTTGGAATTATTCATTGGTATTGGATAAGAAAGAACCTTTGAAGAATTTCAAGGTCATCCGTAAATCCTGGCCGGCTGACAACTATCCTTTCACAGTAGCCAGTGTACCTTTAGAAGTAAAAGCTATCGGTCGTCCGGTTCCTGAATGGAAGATAGACGAAACAGGACTGTGTGGCGTATTGCCGGAAGAAGATGCGGTGAAAGGTGATAAAGAAGAAATAACATTGATCCCTATGGGTGCGGCACGGTTGAGAATCTCTGCGTTCCCGAACACAAAAGAATAAATTAATAACTAGAAAACTTAGAATAAATGAAACGTATTGTTTTTTTAGATTACATCCGTGTGTTTGCATGCTTTCTCGTCATCCTTGTTCATGCCAGTGAAAATTTCTACTGTGCTCCCGGAGCCACTGATATGGCAGGTCCGCAGTCTTTTTTGGCAAATGAAGTAGACCGGCTATGGGTATCAGTGTACGACGGTTTTTCACGTATGGCGGTACCCCTGTTCATGATAGTCTCTGCCTTCCTGCTTGCACCGATGAAGGAAGAGCAGTCTATGTGGCAATTCTATCGCCAGCGCTGTCTTCGCATCCTTCCACCGTTTTTCATATTCATGATACTGTACAGCACTCTACCTATGCTGTGGGGACAGATAGACGGAGAAACATCTATGAAGGACTTGTCGCGGATATTCCTGAATTTTCCGACGCTAGCCGGACACTTGTGGTTTATGTATCCTCTGATAAGCCTTTATTTGTTTATCCCAATTATATCCCCATGGTTGAGAAAAGCCACGGCTAAAGAAGAGCGTTTCTTTATAGGGCTGTTCCTGTTGTCAACCTGTATGCCTTATCTCAATCGTTGGTGCGGTGAAGTGTGGGGACAATGTTTCTGGAATGAATACCACATGTTGTGGTACTTCTCCGGTTATTTGGGCTATCTTGTTCTGGCACATTACATTCGTGTACATCTTACCTGGAACCGTTCCAAACGTTTCACTGTAGGAATCATTTTAATGGTAATCGGTGCTGTATGGACTATTTATTCATTCTATGTGCAGGCTATACCCGGCGAACTCCATTCCACACCTGTAATAGAAATAGGATGGGCTTTCTGTACGATTAACTGTGTGCTTCTCACAACGGGTACATTCCTTATGTTTACATGTATCAAACGTCCGCAAGCTCCCAAGTTAGTGACGGAAACATCGAAACTTAGCTATGGTATGTATCTTATGCACATATTCTGGCTCGGACTGTGGGTGACTGTGTTCAAAGATACATTGGCGCTTCCCACTGTTGCCGCTATACCATGTATCGCAGTGGTTACGTTTATCTGTTGTTTGGTAACAACTAAGATAATCTCGTTTATACCGGGCAGTAAATGGATAGTAGGATAAATATCCGGAAACAATAAGATTTTGAATAGATAATCAAGTCTTTTCTGATTTTCTATTCAAAATCTTACTGTTTATAGCCTATTTCCCTCTTAATGTCCTCTTTCTCTTTTCACCTCTTTCACCCCTTTGTAAACTGTTATTTCCCAGTCTCTTACGGGTGAATCCTTCCTCTGTCAGAAGCTTTATGCCGCTTTCATCGGTTTCACCAGATACACATTTCCATATTTGGTATGTTTGCGGGTGACACCTGCCGCAAGCAAAACTTGCGCGAACGTAGCCGGATTACTTCCACGCATGGCAGCGGGGTTATACATTTTCAGTCTTCTGAATATGTCCGAAGCCGAGAGCCGTTCGCTTCCCTCTTCATCATCTTTAGCTATCCGGAAGCAGGCATGAAAGACTTCCTCTGCCGGACACGGATGATAAAAAGCGGCGTTGTGGCGTTGCAGTTCCCGTTCCTCTTCTTTTGTGAACCAGTAGCGGATGCCGGAGAGCAGTTCAGCTTTCAGTTGGGCATAGATCTGATCGTGCATGATACCTTCGCAGTCGATCAAATGTTCTGCTTCAATGCAGATGAATCGCCGGCTACCGGTGGGATCGGTGAGCAAGTCAAAACGGTTGCTTGTACCGATGAAAGAAGCGATGCGCGGCAAGTTGCGGAAATTCTTTTGATAAGCTTTGCAGATATTCAGGTTTGCCATTTGCATCAGATTCTTCAATAATGGCATTTGCTGCGTTCCGTATTTGTCAAATTCATCCATGTTCAGAAGTCCCATTTCGGCAAGTAACCTTTCGGGTTTTCCTTGTGCAGACAGTTTCAGGTTGTCCATGTAATAACGTGACAGTGCCGGCGGCATCAGTGCCTTGCAAAATGTGGATTTTTGTCGTCCCTGCTCGCTGCTGACAAGTATGGGGGCTACGCTGTTGGCATGTATTCCCGTCATGCCTAACCATTGGGCGGTGAGTCCCAGCATCCAGGTATGGAAGCTTTTTATCCAGAGCTGATTGTCAGAGACACGCTGCGCCAAAGCTTCCAGTCTGTCTGTCCCATCCCAGCCGGGCAGTTCCTCCATGTAAAGCCGGAAAGGATGGTATTTAGGAATACAAGTGGAATAAATGTAACGGCTCAAGTCTTTATCCCAGCAGGATATGCCCTGGTCGTGTGCTTCCATGCAGAAAGTGTTCAGTTCCCGCTTACTTACAGGTTCGAAAGGAACGGCACGCTTGTTGGCAGGACGATATTCCGTTTCTTCCGTCAATAGGTTGTAACGAAAATCATACTGTTTTTGCAGGAATGTACGTACCTCTTGGGTTAATCGGACCGGTTGTTTTCGTTCTGTCTCTTTCTCCCTTCCAGTAGGCGGTGCTGTGTCCGGCAGGGGAACGGTATATTTATCTTCATGACATTTTAGCGTTTTCTGTGGCTCTTTGTCTGTTTTCTCAACTGCATCTTCTTTGTTTTCCTTCATTTGAAACAATTTTAGTTCCTTCAATACCTGTCTCCATATCAATGTTATTGCATTCATTGTTTTTTCTATTTTTAAGTGATTAAAATCGGTTTATTGTTCAGCACTGATACTGCGAATGTACTATAGGATGATACCGGTTTGCAAGTGTTTCTCCGGAAAAAATATAAATTTCTACTTGACTGAAGAAGGCGGCTTCTTATCGTCCTTTTCTCTATTTTTTATCGTATCTTTGACGAAGAGTTATTGTTGATTCACTTTCGTGGTTTAATCAAATGACAAAAGTGATCTACTTGGATAACAACTGTGATTTAAATGAACCACGGTAGTGGTTTGATGATAAACTTAAAGTTTTTCAGGGAAAACGCACGAGTTAAAACGCTTTAATAAAGTTGTTTATCAAATTAGCTAGATACTCATCACTCCATCCAGCCTTCTTCCTTTTCCTATTGACAGAAGTCTTCTTGTCTTCATCCTGATAATTCTTCAAAATGGTCAATGCCATTTTAGTTAAAGTGGAAAAGTTTTGTGCCGAATTCATCATTTTTCTTCCATCATCTTCATTAAATGTAACATCCAACTGCCAATGCAATCCATTTTCTACCGCCCAATGCTTTCTCTTATATTTAAGAATAAG
>NZ_GG774798.1:306937-308501 GCF_000163675.1 Bacteroides sp. D22
CGCACGAGTTAAAACGCTTTAATAAAGTTGTTTATCAAATTAGCTAGATACTCATCACTCCATCCAGCCTTCTTCCTTTTCCTATTGACAGAAGTCTTCTTGTCTTCATCCTGATAATTCTTCAAAATGGTCAATGCCATTTTAGTTAAAGTGGAAAAGTTTTGTGCCGAATTCATCATTTTTCTTCCATCATCTTCATTAAATGTAACATCCAACTGCCAATGCAATCCATTTTCTACCGCCCAATGCTTTCTCTTATATTTAAGAATAAGCTCTGGATTGTTCACTAATGAAGAGATGAAACAATGTTTCTCATTCTGTATTTCCCCTGTGGCTATATTTATTTTCTCGGTCTTTATTATTCCATAAGTCCTAAGATTCTTCCAATCGCGATAACAGAACCCTAATCTACTGGGTTCAGAGCAGGATATGCAGGTCCTTGTCACCATAAATCCATGACCTTCTGTGGTTTCTTCAGCTCTTTTGATAAAATCATTTTCTCTTCCGGAAATTAGCAAGTACTCCGCATCGTTTTCGATATTTTCCCTTAGTTTTAAATGATTATCTTTCACCTCTAAAAGATAATCGGCTTGTTTCTCTGTTATTTTTTCTACAATCTTCTTTTGGGTGCCAAGTGCATCGATGGTAACTACATCTCCTTGTCGTATATCAATGTCGTCCAGTAATTTGGGTATTGCTACTATTTCATTCTCTTTTATTGAGACCCGTTCCTGCCCTAATGACAGACTCATATCAGAAAGAAAGGCACTGACAATATGAAGTTTGGCTGATGCTGCCTGCTCCTTTGTTATTTTACCCGCCGACTCTTGTACCAGTTTATCAGCATTGATGGCACCACAGATCGTTTTCCCGTCAATAGCTATATGTCTATTCGTATAAAGATCATTACCCTCACCTATTTGAACTTTCGACCAGTCGCAATCTTCTATGGACGGTGAATCACCTCTCATATTATAGGCCCATTCTCTGTAACAACTCTCTAATCTTTCTGTTTTTATGATACAAAAAAATCGGCGTAATGTATCATGTGAGGGGGTAGTTTCTAAATCCGGTATGAATCTCCTAAGAAAATCTTTCTTATAACGGGCGAAGTCTGCTATATCATTCCAACTCTGACAATCACAAAAAACACCCGATAAAGTGACAAGCATTATCAATTTGCCCGAATAAGTGACTTTATTCTTTTCACGTGGGTCTATTGTATCAATAGCTTCAGACATACTAGCCATATGACGTGCCAATTCGTCATTTATTAAAAAATCCTTTGCAATCTTATCCATTACTGTTTATTATTTAGACGTGAAGATAATGAAATACCAGAATGAATACAATATAAATAATCAATATATCAATTGAAGAAGCCCGAAGATTAAAAAGGATGAAAGCAATAGGTGGCATGACCATGTAAAGTTGTGACACGTCTATATGAGGAAAAGTAACTAGGAAGACTTTATTTATTATTAGATATACAAGAGTATTGCCATTAAATAAGTTTTGAGAAGAGAAGGGAACTATTGATTATTAAACAATTAGCACTCGTGCG
>NZ_GG774797.1:0-47639 GCF_000163675.1 Bacteroides sp. D22
AAGGTGGTAACATCAAAGCCGAGCATTACTAATTGCCCGTTCACTTTCTTTCAAATATGTACCGGTTGGGTATATACGTTTAGCGGATTACTGATACGGAAACTGGAAACAGGGAACAGAAACATACTAGTAATGAACTTGAGATTTTACTTTTCATCATGTCATAACCTTATTCAGGTGGTTATAGCACGAGGGTTCCACCTCTTCCCATTCCGAACAGAGAAGTTAAGCCTCGTCACGCCGATGGTACTGCGTAACAGTGGGAGAGTAGGTAGCCGCCGTTTTAAAGAAGCCTCGCTTGTCTATTGACGGGCGAGGCTTTCTGTTTTTTATTACTTTGGTATTTATACCGCCCTTTTTAGCAGATACAAACCTCATAATACCTATTAAAAAAGTGAATATTTACTGATAATTTGTATGTTATGAGGATATTTATTTGTATCTTTGTCGCCCGAATTGTAAGCTAACGATTTAAAAAAGAGAGAAGCTTTGGGAAAATTTGATAAATACAAAATTGACTTGAAAGGTATGCAAGCAGACTCTGCTAAGTATGAGTTTGTATTGGATAACCTTTACTTCGCTCACATTGATGGTCCTGAAGTTCAGAAAGGAAAGGTCAATGTTACATTGACTGTGAAAAGAACCTCTCGTGCTTTCGAGCTGAGTTTCCAAACTGACGGAATGGTATGGGTACCATGCGACCGTTGTCTGGATGATATGGAGCTACCTATCAGTTCTTCTGATAAACTGATGGTAAAGTTTGGTCATGAATATGCAGAAGAAGGTGACAACCTGATTGTGATTCCCGAGGAAGAAGGGGAAATCAACGTTGCATGGTTCATGTATGAATTTGTTGCGCTGTCTATTCCGATGAAGCATGTACATGCTCCCGGTAAGTGTAATAAAGCGGTAACTAGTAAATTGAACAAGCATTTGAAAACAAATGCGAATGAGGATAGCGATGATACTTTCGACACAGGTGGAGATGACATCGTAATTGAGGAAGAAGTGGAGGAACAAATTGATCCTCGCTGGAATGAATTAAAAAAAATATTAGATAATAATTAAAGTTTTAAGAAAATGGCACATCCTAAGAGAAGACAATCAAGTACGAGACAAGCGAAGAGAAGAACTCATGATAAGGCAGTAGCTCCTACATTGGCTATTTGTCCGAATTGCGGCGAATGGCACGTTTACCACACTGTATGTGGTGCTTGTGGCTATTACAGAGGTAAGCTCGCTATTGAGAAAGAAGCAGCTGTATAATTAGTACAGTTATACTGAAAACAGCCTGAGGGTAAAGCTCTCCGGCTGCTTTAAGTATTATAGTATTGCTAATTTAAAATAGGTTTGATGGAAAAAATAAATGCAGTAATCACAGGAGTCGGCGGGTACGTTCCCGATTATATCTTAACTAACGACGAGATATCGAAAATGGTGGATACCAACGACGAATGGATTATGACTCGTATCGGAGTAAAGGAGAGACATATTCTGAATGAGGAAGGATTAGGTAGTTCATACATGGCACGCAAAGCTGCCAAACAGTTGATGAAGAAAACTGGTGCTAATCCTGATGACATTGATTTGGTTGTTGTCGCTACCACTACTCCTGACTATCACTTCCCTTCTACAGCTTCTATTCTTTGTGATAAACTCGGACTGAAGAATGCATTTGCTTTCGATTTGCAAGCTGCTTGTAGCGGTTTCCTGTATTTAATGGAGACAGCTGCTAATTTCATCCGTTCGGGAAGATATAAGAAAATTATCATTGTCGGTGCCGATAAGATGTCGTCAATGGTTAACTATACAGATCGTGCTACATGCCCTATCTTTGGTGACGGTGCTGCTGCCTTTATGGTGGAACCGACTACGGAAGATTACGGAATCATGGATTCGATACTGAGAACTGATGGCAAAGGATTGCCTTTCCTCCACATGAAAGCTGGTGGTTCGGTTTGTCCTCCGTCTTATTTCACAGTAGACAATAAAATGCACTATTTGCACCAGGAAGGAAGAACAGTGTTTAAATATGCTGTATCCAACATGTCGGATGTATCTGCTGCTATTGCAGAAAAGAATGGTCTGACGAAAGATAATATCAACTGGATTGTTCCGCATCAGGCGAATGTCCGCATTATCGAAGCCGTGGCTCACCGTATGGAGGTGCCAATGGATAAAGTGTTGGTAAATATTGAGCATTACGGTAACACCAGTGCTGCTACTCTTCCTTTGTGTATCTGGGATTATGAAGATAAACTCAAGAAAGGTGATAATATCATTTTCACTGCATTCGGTGCCGGATTTACATGGGGCGCAGTTTACGTGAAATGGGGTTATGACGGAAAAAAGGAATCGTAACGTAAGTTACTGAACTATAACACTCAAAAACGCATCCTATTTCGATTCGATGCGTTTTTTTGTCTCAACCAATAAAATGAAGAGAAATGCATAAAGCAGGTTTTGTAAACATTGTAGGAAATCCGAATGTCGGAAAATCGACATTGATGAATGTCTTGGTGGGTGAACGTATTTCGATCGCTACTTTCAAGGCGCAGACAACTCGTCACCGGATTATGGGAATCTATAATACGGATGAAATGCAGATTGTTTTTTCTGATACTCCGGGAGTATTGAAGCCCAATTATAAACTACAGGAGTCGATGCTGAATTTTTCTACTTCGGCATTGACGGATGCGGATATCTTGCTTTATGTGACTGACGTGGTGGAGACGCCGGATAAGAATAATGAGTTTATGGAGAAGGTACGCCAGATGACGGTGCCTGTGCTCTTGCTCATCAATAAGATAGATCTTACAGATCAGGAAAAACTGGTAAAGCTGGTGGAAGATTGGAAAGAACTGCTTCCCCAAGCCGAAATTATTCCGATTTCTGCTACATCGAAGTTTAATGTGGACTATGTGATGAAGCGAATCAAAGAACTGTTGCCCAATTCTCCTCCTTATTTTGGAAAGGATCAGTGGACGGACAAGCCTGCCCGTTTCTTCGTGAATGAGATTATCCGGGAAAAGATTCTGCTCTACTACGACAAGGAGATTCCTTATTCGGTGGAAGTGGTCGTAGAGGAGTTTAAGGAAGAGCCGAAGAAGATTCATATTCGTGCGGTGATTAACGTGGAACGTGATTCGCAGAAAGGAATTATTATCGGTAAACAGGGCAAGGCGTTGAAGAAGGTAGCTACCGAGGCTCGCCGCGAACTGGAACGTTTCTTTGGAAAGACTATTTTCCTCGAAACGTATGTGAAAGTGGATAAGGATTGGCGTAGTTCGGATAAGGAGCTGCGTAATTTTGGTTATCAGTTAGATTAAGAGTATTCATGCGACTGTGATAGTCGTGAAAAAACAAGGTATTGAACTATGGGTAATTTAGTTGCAATTGTAGGACGCCCGAATGTGGGCAAGTCTACCTTATTTAACCGTCTGACGAAGACTCGTCAGGCTATTGTGAATGAAGAAGCGGGTACAACCCGCGACAGACAATATGGAAAGTCCGAGTGGCTGGGCCGTGAGTTCTCCGTGGTGGATACCGGCGGATGGGTGGTTAATTCGGATGATGTTTTTGAAGAGGAAATCCGCAAGCAGGTATTATTGGCAGTGGATGAAGCGGACGTTATTTTGTTCGTTGTAGATGTGATGAATGGAGTGACCGACCTGGATATGCAGGTAGCGGCTATTCTGCGTCGTGCTAATAGTCCGGTGATTATGGTTGCCAATAAAACGGACAATCATGATTTACAGTATAACGCTCCCGAGTTTTATAAACTGGGATTGGGCGATCCGTATTGTGTTTCTGCCATGACAGGAAGTGGTACGGGTGATTTGATGGATTTGATTGTCAGCAATTTCAAGAAGGAGTCTTCTGAAATCCTAGATGATGATATTCCTCGTTTTGCTGTGGTAGGACGCCCGAATGCAGGAAAATCTTCCATTGTAAACGCGTTTATTGGGGAAGAACGTAATATCGTGACAGAGATTGCAGGAACTACCCGTGACTCGATCTACACTCGTTACAATAAATTCGGATTTGATTTTTACCTGGTAGATACGGCAGGTATCCGTAAGAAAAACAAGGTAAATGAAGACTTGGAATATTATTCGGTGATTCGTTCGATTCGTGCCATCGAAGGTTCGGATGTTTGTATTCTGATGTTGGATGCAACGAGGGGTGTTGAGAGCCAGGACTTGAATATCTTTTCTCTGATTCAGAAGAACCAGAAAGGATTGGTAGTCGTGATTAATAAATGGGACTTGGTGGAAGATAAATCAGTGAAAGTGCAGAAGACATTTGAGGAAGCTGTCCGTTCACGTTTTGCTCCGTTTGTCGATTTCCCGATCATCTTTGCTTCTGCATTGACCAAACAACGTATTCTGAAAGTGCTGGAAGAAGCACGTAATGTATATGAGAACCGGACGACAAAGATTCCGACAGCTCGTTTGAATGAAGAAATGCTTCCGCTGATCGAGGCTTATCCGCCTCCCTCAAATAAAGGTAAGTATATCAAGATTAAATATATCACACAGTTGCCGAATACGCAAGTGCCTTCATTTGTCTATTTTGCCAACTTGCCGCAGTATGTGAAGGATCCGTACAAACGTTTCCTCGAAAATAAGATGCGTGAGAAATGGAATCTGACAGGTACTCCGGTTAATATTTATATTCGACAGAAGTAAAGTTCACCACAGATTAACACAGATTTCCACAGATTAAAAATAAAAAACGGGCTAATCAAATTACAAGTTTTGTATCATTTGATTAGCCCGTATTCTTTATGAAATATCTGCGGAAATCTGTGTTAATCTGTGGTGAATCTATTTCTCCAACTGGAAATCTTTTCTGCGTAAAACGAAGCTGTTACTCAAGTATTTTTCACGCACAATCTGATTCTCCGATAATTCTTCCGGTGTTCCCTGGAAAAGAATCTTTCCTTCGAACAGCAGATAGGCGCGGTCGGTGATACTAAGTGTCTCCTGTACGTTGTGGTCGGTAATCAGGATTCCGATATTCTTGTCTTTCAGCTTCCAAACAATTTGCTGGATATCTTCTACGGCAATCGGGTCTACACCGGCAAAAGGTTCGTCAAGCATGATGAATTTGGGGTCGATGGCAAGACAACGGGCAATCTCCGTACGGCGGCGTTCACCTCCGGACAACTGGTTACCTTTGTTTTTGCGTACCTTTTGCAGACGGAATTCTGCTATCAGGCTTTCGAGTTTCTCCTTTTGATATTCTTTGGGCTTGTTAGTCATTTCCAGTACGGCGGCGATATTATCTTCCACACTCATCTGGCGGAAAACGGAAGCTTCCTGTGCAAGGTAGCCGATTCCCGTTTGCGCTCGTTTGTAAACCGGATATTTGGTAATCTCCAGGTCGTCGAGGAAAATGCGTCCTTCATTCGGAGTAATCAGCCCTACAGTCATATAGAATGAAGTCGTCTTGCCGGCACCGTTCGGTCCCAGCAAACCTACAATCTCACCTTGCTTCACATTGATGGAAACGTGGCTCACAACGGTTCGTTTACCGTACTTCTTAACCAGGTCTTCCGTGCGGAGCACCATCTTGCTTTCTTCCATATTCTAGTTATTTTGCGGCAAATGTAGTAAAAATAAGCTGAAATAATGTACATTTGCAGACAAATAGTGTGAGTTATGATAAAAGCATTGAGAACCGTCGGGAGATATTTCATGCTGATGGGACGGACTTTTTCCCGTCCTGAACGTATGCGTATGTTCTTCCGGCAATACCTTAACGAGTTGGAGCAACTAGGTGTGAACTCCATCGGTATCGTGCTGTTGATTTCGTTTTTCATCGGCGCGGTTATTACCATCCAAATCAAGTTGAATATCGAAAGTCCGTGGATGCCTCGCTGGACAGTGGGGTATGTGACACGTGAAATTATGTTGCTGGAATTTTCTTCCTCTATCATGTGTTTGATTCTTGCGGGAAAAGTAGGGTCGAATATCGCTTCGGAATTAGGAACAATGCGGGTGACGCAGCAGATTGACGCGCTCGAAATTATGGGTATCAATTCGGCAAACTACCTGATTCTGCCTAAGATTACGGCGATGGTAACTGTGATTCCTATTTTAGTGACGTTCAGTATCTTTGCCGGAATTATCGGTGCCTTTTGCACCTGTTGGTTTGCTGGGGTGATGAATGCGGTCGATCTGGAATATGGATTGCAATATATGTTTGTGGAGTGGTTTATTTGGGCCGGTATCATCAAATCCCTCTTTTTTGCGTTTATTATTGCAAGTGTGTCTGCTTTCTTCGGATATACGGTAGATGGTGGATCGATTGCTGTGGGAAAGGCTTCTACGGATGCCGTAGTATCCAGCAGTGTATTGATTCTGTTTGCGGACTTGATATTAACTAAACTTTTGATGGGATGATTGAGATTAAAGGACTTTATAAATCATTTGATGACAAAACGGTATTGAGCGATATCAATGCTAGTTTTGAAAATGGAAAGACGAATTTGATTATCGGTCAGAGTGGCTCCGGTAAGACGGTATTGATGAAGTGTATTGTAGGATTGCTTACTCCGGAGAAGGGGGAAGTCTTATATGACGGACGTAACCTTGTCTTGATGGGGAAGAAGGAGAAAAAGATGCTTCGCAAGGAGATGGGGATGATTTTCCAGAGTGCGGCTCTGTTTGACTCGATGACGGTGTTGGACAATGTGATGTTTCCGTTGAATATGTTTAGCAATGATACTTTGCGTGAGCGTACCAAACGGGCGATGTTCTGCTTGGATCGTGTGAATCTGGGGGAGGCGAAAGATAAGTTTCCGGGAGAAATCAGTGGGGGGATGCAGAAGCGTGTGGCTATTGCACGTGCGATTGCCCTGAATCCGCAATATTTGTTTTGCGATGAACCGAACTCGGGACTCGATCCGAAAACGTCATTGGTGATTGATGATCTGATCCATGATATTACGCAGGAATATAACATGACGACCATTATCAATACGCATGATATGAATTCTGTATTGGGAATTGGCGAGAAAGTGATTTATATTTATGAAGGACATAAAGAGTGGGAAGGGACAAAAGATGATATCTTTACCTCTACCAACGAACGACTGAATAACTTTATCTTTGCTTCAGACTTGCTCCGTAAGGTGAAGGACGTGGAAGTGCAAGGAATGGAAGGGTAATAAAAAAACTTCTGTCATCGGGTGACAGAAGTTTCTTTTTTTCTTAGCTATATTAGCGTCGGCAATTAAGCTCTAGGTCTAGCTTCTTTAACTACCATTGTACGGCCCATGTATTCAGCTCCGTTCAATTCAGCAATAGCTTTTGCAGCTGCAGCGTCGTCTTCCATTTCGATGAAAGCGAATCCTTTGGATTTACCGGTTTCACGGTCCATAACAACTTTAACTGATGATACTGCTCCGTAATCTTCCATCACTTGTTGCAGATCTCCTTCCTTAACACGGTAGTTAAGGTTTCCAACATAAATGTTCATAATGAAAATGATAAAAAATAAATAAATGAATAAAACTCTCTGGATAGATGGTTACTAATAAAAAGATTAAAACGACAGAGAGTTTACAAATGCGTTTCGTAACGGAAGTAAAAACCTTGTAATCAAATCGAGAAACTAATGGTCCATCAATCCGCAGCAAAGAAAAGAATAATTTTTGGATTAACCATCTTTTTGGAAGGTTAATTTGCGGATTATCAGAAAAAAAGTTCTTTCCTTTTCTCTTGAAAGAAAAGAAAGAACCAAAGAAAAGTTGGAGAAAGCCCTCACGCTCGGTATCCTCAAGCGAGCTTGTGGCTACACTCACTAAATCGGGCTTTTCAAGGCTGACTTTTTTCTCCTACTCGCTTCCTTCACTACGCTAAAGGGCAGAAACTCGCTTCGCTCAAACAGTCTGCCCTTCTTAACGCTTTGTTACGGGCGCTCGCTTGACGGAGAAAAAAGTAGGCCGGGGGACCTGCGGCGTGGTCGTTGCTGATGGTTTATTGTTGTTTATATATGAGGAATTGATGAAATAATTAATAAAAGATGTGTGAAAGATGGGTGGCGTTGCAGAAATAAATCTGCAATGTCTTTTGAAATTTGAAAGATTAGCACTAATTTTGCACCCTCTTTGAGTATAGAACAAAGTATAAATCAAATAAATAATTGTCAGAATGAACGTTTCATTACAAAACATTGACAAAGTAAGCGCAGAGCTTACTGTAAAGCTTGAGAAAGCAGATTATCAGGAGAAAGTAGACAAAGAGTTGAAATCACTCCGTCAGAAGGCACAGATTCCGGGATTCCGTAAAGGTATGGTGCCGACAAGTCTTATTAAAAAGATGTATGGTAAATCGGTGATTGCAGAGGTTGTGAATAAGGCATTGCAAGAAGCTGTTTACAATTATATTAAAGATAATAAGGTGAATATGTTGGGCGAGCCGTTGCCTAATGAAGAAAAGCAGCAGAATATTGATTTCGATACAATGGAAGAGTTCGATTTCGTGTTCGATATCGCTTTGGCACCTGAATTTAAAGCAGAAGTAAGCGCTAAAGACAAAGTAGATTATTATTCTATCGAAGTTTCTGAAGAAATGATCGACAACCAGGTGAAGATGTACACTCAACGCACTGGTAAGTATGATAAGGTAGACGCTTACGAAGATAATGATATGTTGAAAGGTCTGCTGGCACAGTTGGACGAAGAAGGCAATACAAAAGAAGGTGGTATTCAGGTAGAAGCTGCTGTGTTGATGCCTGCTTATATGAAGAATGACGATCAGAAAGCTATTTTTGCTAACGCAAAAGTAAATGATGTATTGGTGTTCAATCCGAATGTTGCTTATGACGGACATGCTGCTGAACTGGGTTCTTTGTTGAAGATCGACAAGGAAATCGCGAAAGACGTTAAGTCTGACTTCAGCTTCCAGGTAGAAGAAATCACTCGTTTTGTTCCGGGTGAATTGACACAGGAAGTGTTCGACCAGGCATTTGGCGAAGGTGTTGTGAAGACTGAAGAGGAATTCCGCGCTAAGATTAAAGAAGAAATTGCAGCAAGATTTGTTGCTGACAGCGATTATAAGTTCCTGATCGATATTCGCAAAGTGATGATGGAAAAAGTAGGTAAGTTGGAATTCTCTGACGCTCTGCTGAAACGTATCATGTTGCTGAATAACGAAGAAAAGGGCGAAGAATATGTTGCTGAAAACTATGATAAGAGCATCGAGGAACTGACTTGGCACCTGATTAAGGAACAGTTGGTTGAAGCAAACGAAATCAAAGTAGAACAGGAAGATGTTCTGAAGATGGCTAGAGAAACAACGAAGGCACAGTTTGCTCAATACGGTATGTTGTCTATCCCTGATGATGTGCTTGATAACTATGCACAGGAGATGTTGAAGAAGAAAGAAACTATCAATAATTTGGTAAGTCGTGTGGTAGAAGTGAAGCTGGCTGCTGCTCTGAAAGCGCAGGTTACTTTGGAAAACAAGAACGTTTCAATCGAAGAATTCAATAAGATGTTTGAATAATCATTCGGTTGAATAGAATATAAAGTCACAGAAACACAGAGTTTTTATAAAATTATAACTCTGTGTTTTTTTGTGTCTCTGTATTCTTTTTCGTTTCTTTGTACTTACGTTTATTTTTAATTTATAAGAAAGGAACAATTAACATGGATGATTTTAGAAAATACGCAACCAAGCATTTAGGAATGAATGGCATGGTATTGGATGATGTGATTAAATCGCAGGCCGGGTATTTGAATCCCTATATTCTGGAAGAAAGACAGTTGAACGTTACTCAACTCGACGTTTTCTCCCGTTTGATGATGGACCGCATCATTTTCCTCGGTACACAAGTAGATGACTATACAGCGAATACGCTTCAGGCACAGTTGCTGTATCTGGATTCTGTTGATCCGGGTAAGGATATCTCTATCTATATCAACTCTCCGGGCGGAAGTGTATACGCCGGACTGGGCATTTATGATACGATGCAGTTTATTTCAAGTGATGTTGCTACCATCTGTACAGGTATGGCAGCTTCAATGGCGGCTGTACTGCTTGTTGCCGGTGCTGAAGGCAAACGTTCTGCGTTGCCTCATTCACGTGTGATGATTCACCAGCCGATGGGTGGTGCGCAAGGACAAGCGTCGGACATTGAAATCACAGCTCGTGAGATTCAGAAATTGAAGAAAGAACTTTATACGATCATCGCCGATCATTCGCATACTGATTTCGATAAGGTATGGGCGGACTCTGACCGCGATTACTGGATGACAGCTCAGGAAGCGAAAGAGTACGGTATGATTGATGAGGTATTGATTAAGAAATAAAAATGGCTGATTCAAAGACAAAGAAAAGGTGTAGCTTCTGTGGACGGTCGGAGAATGAAGTCGGATTCCTGATTACGGGAATGAACGGCTATATCTGCGACAGTTGTGCTACCCAGGCTTACGAGATCACTCAGGAAGCATTGGGCGAAGGCAAGAAAAGCGCGGGAGCTACCAAACTCAATTTAAAAGAACTGCCCAAACCGGTAGAAATCAAGAAATTCCTCGACCAGTATGTGATCGGACAGGATGACGCAAAACGCTTCCTTTCCGTATCGGTCTATAACCATTATAAACGTCTGTTGCAAAAAGACAGCGGGGATGATGTGGAGATTGAAAAGTCGAACATTATTATGGTAGGTAGTACCGGAACCGGAAAAACGTTGCTTGCACGTACGATTGCCAAGTTGCTGCACGTGCCGTTTACTATTGTAGACGCTACGGTGCTGACAGAGGCCGGTTATGTAGGCGAAGATATCGAAAGTATTTTAACCCGTTTGCTTCAGGTGGCAGATTATAATGTACCTGAAGCTGAACAGGGTATTGTGTTTATCGACGAGATCGACAAGATTGCCCGCAAAGGAGATAACCCTTCCATCACTCGTGATGTGAGCGGTGAAGGTGTACAGCAGGGATTGCTGAAATTACTCGAAGGCTCTGTTGTGAACGTACCTCCCCAGGGTGGTCGTAAACATCCGGACCAGAAGATGATTCCGGTAAATACCAAAAATATTCTCTTTATCTGTGGCGGCGCTTTCGATGGTATCGAAAAGAAGATCGCCCAACGGTTGAATACACATGTCGTAGGATATACGGCGTCGCAGAAAACAGCGACGGTGGATAAGAATAACATGATGCAGTATATCGCTCCGCAGGATTTGAAGTCATTCGGACTGATTCCCGAAATTATCGGACGTCTTCCGGTACTGACTTATTTGAATCCGCTGGATCGGAATGCGCTTCGTGCTATCCTCACCGAACCGAAAAACTCTATCATCAAGCAGTACATCAAACTGTTTGAAATGGATGGTATCAAGCTCACATTTGAAGATGCTGTCTTCGAATATATCGTCGATAAGGCGGTGGAATATAAGCTGGGTGCCCGTGGATTGCGCTCTATTGTGGAAACAATCATGATGGATGTCATGTTTGAAATCCCTTCAGAGGACAAAAAAGAGTATAAGGTGACGCTGGATTATGCAAAGATGCAACTGGAAAAAGCGAATATGGCACGACTGCAAACTGCTTAAAATCAAAGAGTAAGGCTGCAAAAGATGATCGTAACTGTATTTTCTTGAAAATATTAGTCGCATTTTGCTTGGTAATTACGAAGTTGTTTATAACTTTGTTTGGCTCTCTTGAAGGAGGAAGCCTACTAAAGTTAAACCATGAACTGAATAAAACAACCTAAGTTAAGATGGCAAGGAAGATTAATTTAACAGATGAACTGAAGAAGTGTTTCGGATTTAATAAGTTCAAGGGAAACCAGGAAGCGATCATTAACAACTTGCTCGATGGTAAAGATACCTTTGTACTGATGCCTACCGGTGGCGGGAAATCTTTATGCTATCAGCTACCTTCGCTCTTGATGGAAGGTACGGCAATTGTAATTTCTCCGCTTATTGCGTTGATGAAGAATCAAGTGGATGCAATGCGCAATTTCAGTGAAGAAGATGGCGTCGCCCATTTTATCAATTCTTCATTAAACAAAGGCGCGATAGACCAAGTGAGGTCGGACATCCTTGCCGGAAAGACAAAATTGCTATATGTGGCGCCGGAATCGCTGACGAAAGAAGAAAATGTAGAATTTTTGCGTTCGGTGAAGATTTCATTCTATGCAGTAGACGAAGCTCACTGTATTTCTGAATGGGGACATGACTTCCGACCGGAATACCGGCGGATTCGCCCTATTATCAACGAAATAGGAAAGGCTCCGTTGATTGCATTGACCGCAACAGCGACACCAAAGGTGCAGCATGATATCCAGAAAAATCTGGGAATGGTAGATGCTCAAGTTTTCAAATCGTCGTTCAACCGTCCGAACCTTTATTATGAGGTACGCGCGAAGACCGCTAATATTGACAGGGATATTATCAAGTTTATCAAAAACAATCCGGAAAAATCGGGCATTATCTATTGCCTTAGCCGGAAAAAAGTAGAGGAACTTGCTGAAATCCTTCAGGCAAACGGTATCAATGCGCGTCCTTATCATGCCGGGATGGATTCGTTGGCGAGGACCAAGAATCAGGATGATTTCCTGATGGAAAAAGTGGACGTTATTGTAGCAACTATCGCTTTCGGTATGGGAATCGACAAGCCGGATGTAAGGTTTGTGATTCACTACGATATTCCAAAGAGTCTGGAAGGGTATTACCAGGAGACCGGACGTGCCGGTAGAGATGGCGGTGAAGGTCAGTGCATAACCTTTTATACAAACAAAGACTTGCAGAAACTGGAGAAGTTCATGCAAGGAAAACCTGTGGCAGAGCAGGAAATTGGCAAGCAGCTTCTGTTGGAAACCGCTGCTTATGCCGAATCTTCCGTATGCCGGCGCAAGACGTTGCTGCATTATTTCGGCGAAGAATATACGGAAGAGAATTGTGGAAATTGTGACAACTGTTTAAACCCTAAAAAACAAGTGGAGGCTCAAGAGTTATTGTGTGCCGTGATTGAAGCGATTATCGCGGTGAAAGAAAATTTTAAGGCAGATTATATTATAGACATACTACAAGGTAAAGAAACTTCCGAAGTACAGGCGCATTTGCATGAAGACCTCGAAGTCTTCGGCTCCGGTATGGGCGAAGAGGATAAAACATGGAACGCAGTGATTCGTCAAGCACTGATCGCAGGTTACTTGAGCAAGGATGTGGAACATTACGGACTCCTGAAAGTGACGGAGGAAGGACACAAGTTCTTGAAGAAGCCGAAGTCATTCAAGATTACCGAAGACAACGACTTTGAAGAGGCGGAAGAAGAAGTTCCGGCACGTGGCGGTGGTTCCTGTGCGGTAGACCCTGCTCTTTATTCTATGTTGAAGGACTTGCGGAAGAAACTCTCGAAGAAACTGGAAGTGCCGCCTTATGTGATCTTCCAGGATCCGTCTTTGGAAGCGATGGCTACCATTTATCCGGTGACATTGGATGAGTTGCAGAATATACCGGGCGTAGGAGCCGGAAAAGCAAAACGTTACGGTGAAGAGTTCTGTAAATTAATCAAACGCCACTGTGAAGAGAATGAAATAGAACGTCCTGAAGATTTGCGGGTACGTACGGTTGCTAATAAATCAAAGATGAAAGTAGCTATCATTCAGGCAATTGACCGTAAAGTGGCGTTAGATGATATCGCTCTTTCCAAAGGTATCGAATTTGGTGAACTTCTGGACGAGGTGGAAGCTATCGTCTATTCGGGAACTAAACTGAATATCGATTATTTCCTGGAAGAAATCATGGATGAAGATCACATGCTCGATATCTACGATTATTTCAAGGAATCTACCACTGATAAGATTGATGATGCGCTTGATGAATTAGGCGATGACTTCACTGAAGAGGAAGTTCGCTTGGTACGTATTAAGTTCATCTCTGAAATGGCCAATTAAAAAAGCGAAAAAAATAAGCGTGCAGGTATGCAGTTTTGAATAAAAACCGTATATTTGCACGCAATAATTTTTAAACGCATAGCCCTATGTCATTTATTGCTGATAAGATTGTAATGGATGGGTTAACTTACGACGACGTATTGTTGATCCCCGCTTATTCTGAAGTTTTACCGCGCACTGTCGATCTCTCGACTAAGTTTTCAAAAAACATTGAGTTAAAAATTCCTTTTGTGACGGCTGCCATGGATACGGTTACCGAAGCGAAAATGGCTATTGCCATTGCTCGTGAGGGTGGTATCGGCGTGATTCACAAAAATATGTCTATCGAAGAACAGGCAAGACAAGTTGCTATTGTAAAACGTGCCGAAAATGGTATGATTTATGATCCCGTAACTATTAAAAGAGGTTCTACTGTGCAGGATGCACTGGACATCATGGCGGAATACAAAATCGGTGGTATCCCTGTGGTAGATGATGAAGGTTATTTGGTGGGTATTGTTACCAACAGAGATTTGCGTTTCGAAAGAGACATGGCTAAACATATTGATCTTGTCATGACTCCGAAAGAAAGATTGGTAACTACAAACCAGTCTACTGATCTGGAATCTGCTGCACAGATTCTTCAGAAACATAAGATCGAGAAACTTCCGATTGTCGGAATGGACGGAAAGTTGATCGGCCTTGTCACTTATAAAGATATAACAAAAGCAAAAGATAAACCGATGGCTTGTAAAGATGCCAAAGGTCGTTTGCGTGTAGCTGCCGGTGTAGGTGTGACTGCCGATACGCTGGATCGTATGCAGGCATTGGTAGATGCCGGTGCGGATGCAATTGTAATTGATACGGCTCACGGACACTCTATGTTTGTGATTGAAAAACTGAAAGAAGCTAAGAAACGCTTCCCGAACATTGATATTGTAGTGGGTAATATTGCTACCGGAGAAGCTGCAAAAGCGTTGGTAGAAGCAGGAGCGGATGCAGTGAAAGTCGGTATCGGTCCGGGTTCTATCTGTACCACTCGTGTGGTTGCCGGTGTAGGTGTTCCACAGTTGTCTGCTGTCTATGATGTAGCAAAAGCCTTGAAGGGTACAGGTATTCCTTTGATTGCCGATGGTGGTTTGCGCTATTCGGGCGATGTAGTGAAAGCGTTGGCTGCCGGTGGATATTGTGTAATGATCGGATCGTTGGTTGCCGGAACAGAAGAGTCTCCGGGCGACACAATCATTTTCAATGGACGTAAATTCAAATCCTATCGTGGTATGGGATCGTTGGAAGCGATGGAGAACGGTTCGAAAGACCGTTACTTCCAGAGTGGAACTGCTGATGTGAAGAAGCTTGTTCCGGAAGGAATTGCTGCCCGTGTTCCTTATAAAGGTACACTTTTCGAAGTTATCTATCAGTTGTCAGGTGGTTTGCGTGCAGGTATGGGATACTGCGGTGCTGCCAATATTGATAAACTTCACGATGCTAAGTTTACCCGCATTACCAATGCAGGTGTAATGGAAAGCCATCCGCACGACGTGACGATTACTAGTGAATCGCCTAACTATAGCCGTCCGGAATAATAGATAGATACGGTGAACTATTAACGGTGAACGGTGAACAGGCTGTATTGTCAGCAAGGTGTTCACTGCTCACCGTTTGTTGTTTATCTGTTATTGCCTCTGTGATGTTTGTTGTTTATTGTTTGGAAAATAAAAAATGATGATGAAAAGAAGTCTGTTGTTGGGATGTATTTCTCTCTTTGTTGTCGCGGTCTTTGCGCAAGAAGATCCGGTATTGATGCGTGTTAACGGAAGAGAGGTACTCCGTTCGGAATTTGAAAATGCATACCGCCGTTATGCGGAACGCTCAAATGCCCAGCTTTCACCAAAAGAGTATGCGGCACTTTTCGTTCAATCAAAGTTGAAGGTGGAAGCGGCCAGGGCTGCCGGACTTGATACGACTACAGTTTTCCGTAAACAACACGAGAAGCGTCGGACAGAATTGGTAGAATCTTATCTGATTGACAAACAAGTGATGGATAGTTGTGCCCGTGTCTTGTATCAGAAGATGGGACTGAAAGCACGTAGCGGCCGGGTGCAAGTCATGCAAATTTTTAAACGTTTACCGCAGACGGTTACTTTCCGTCATTTGGAAGAAGAAAAAGTCCGGATGGATTCTATATACCGGGTGATACAGAATCAGCCGGATTTGAATTTTAACCGTTTGGTGGAAATCTATTCGGATGATAAGCAGAGTAGATGGATAGAAGGTCTGGAGACAACGAGTGAATTTGAGGATGTCGCTTTCTCTTTGGCGAAAGGTGCGGTATCACAGCCATTCTTCACTCCTGAAGGGATTCATATTTTGAAAGTGATTGACCGGGAGGAAGCATTTGCGTATGAAAATGTCAGTGGCAGGTTGATAGAGCGGTTACGGCGTAAGGAAATTTTAGACAAAGGCACGGCAGCGATGCTCGACCGATTAAAAAGGTCATGGCAGTATACCCCGAATCAGGCAGCAATGGAAGAGCTGTTGACGAAAGGCCGGACAGAACAAAATCTCTTTATGATTGATGGACAGGCATATACCGGAGCTATGTTCACGCGTTTTGCCTCTTCTCATCCTCAATCTGTCAAACGCCAGTTGGAAGGGTTTATTGCTAAATCATTATTGGATTATGAAAGCCGGAATATAGATAAAAAGCATCCGGAAATTCGTATTGCCTTGCGGGAATCTGACGAAAACTATTTGGTAAAAGAGATCACACGGCAGAAAATAGAGTTGCCTGCCATTAATGACCGGGCCGGATTGGCTACCTATTTCAAATTTCATTCGTCGGATTATCGGTGGGAGAGTCCCCGGTATAGAGGAGTCGTGCTTCATTGTGTTGATAAAAAGACGGCAAAGCAAGCTAAAAAAATGCTGAAAAAAGTGCCGGAAAAAGAGTGGGCGGACCAGCTTCGGCAAACTTTTAATACATCCGGGACGGAAAAGATACAGGTTGAACAAGGTATTTTTGCCGACGGAGACAATAAATATATAGATAAACTGGTTTTTAAGAAGGGTGGTTTCGAACCCGTAATGTCTTATCCTTTTACCATTGTTGTAGGCGAAAAAATGAAAGGACCGGATGATTATCGGGAAGTAATTGAACAGGTGCGAAAGGATTATCGAAGCTATCTTGACACGTGCTGGGCGCGAGAATTGAGGGAGTTTGGTAAGGTTGAAATAAACCAAGAGGTTTTAAAAACAGTTAATAATAACTGATGTAACCGATTATTCACTATCTTCGTACCTTAAATAAGTAGATTTTAGTTGCCAATGCGAATATTAGTCCTCTTACTGATTACCCTTCTTGGTTGTGGAGCGTGCAAGGAACAGCGCGACCACAAAGGAAAGACTCCTTTGGTAGAGGTGGACGGTAACTTTTTATATAAAGAAGATTTGATGTCCGTGCTTCCGGTCGGATTGTCAAAAGATGATAGTATTCTCTTCACCGAACATTATATTCGTAGTTGGGCGGAAGAGATTTTATTATATGAGAAAGCTGCGAACAATATTCCCGATAATGTGGATGTAGACAAACTGGTGGAGAATTATCGGAAAGCGTTGATTATGCATACTTATCAGCAGGAGTTGATAAACCAGAAGCTGTCGAATGATATTTCCGAACAAGAGATCGCAGAATATTACGGGAAAAACAAAGAACTGTTTAAACTGGAAACCCCGTTGATTAAGGGATTGTTTATCAAAGTGCCGTTGACGGCTCCCCAGCTGAATAATGTGCGCAGGTGGTATAAGTCGGAAAAACAGGATGCTGTTGAGAGCCTGGAAAAATATAGTTTGCAGAATGCAGTGAAATACGAATACTTTTATGACAAATGGGTGTCCGTGACTGATGTACTGGATATGATTCCACTGAAAGTAGAGGCACCGGAAGAGTACGTAGACAAACACCGTCAGGTAGAATTGAAAGATACGGCCTATTATTATTTCCTGAATGTGAGCGATTATCGCGGAATTGGTGAAGAGAAACCGTATGAATTTGCCCGTTCGGAAGTGAAAGACTTACTGGTTAATCAGAAACGGGTGAGCTTTATGGAACAGGTAAAGAACGACTTGTATCAGCAAGCAGTAAGTAAGAAGAAGATTATATATAATTATTAAATACAAAGAATGAAGAAGTTTGTGAACTTTAGATTTGTTGTTACCCTTGTCCTGGCAATATTTGCTAATGTGGCAACCTATGCACAAGATAATGTGGTTGATGAAGTAGTTTGGGTAGTAGGTGACGAAGCTATTTTGAAATCAGATGTAGAAGAGGCCCGTATGGATGCCTTGTATAATGGACGCAGATTTGACGGCGATCCTTATTGTGTAATTCCTGAAGAGATTGCTGTGCAGAAGTTGTTCCTGCATCAGGCAAAGTTGGACAGTATCGAGGTTTCCGAAGCGGAAATCATCCAGCGTGTGGATATGATGACCAACATGTACATCCAGCAGATCGGTTCCAGAGAGAAGATGGAGGAGTATTTCAATAAAACTTCCACCCAGATTCGTGAGACGCTGCGTGATAATGCACGTGACGGATTGACCGTTCAGAAGATGCAGCAGAAACTGGTAGGAGAAATCAAAGTGACTCCGGCAGAAGTACGCCGTTATTTTAAAGACCTTCCACAAGATAGTATTCCTTACATTCCGACACAGGTAGAAGTGCAGATCATTACTTTACAACCGAAAATTCCTATCTCGGAGATTGAGGATGTAAAAAAGACGTTGCGTGATTATACGGATCGTGTGACAAAAGGAGAAATTGACTTCTCTACATTGGCGCGTTTGTATTCGGAAGACAAGGCATCTGCCATTAAAGGTGGTGAATGTGGATTCATGGGACGTGGTATGATGGACCCTGCTTATGCGAATGTAGCGTTCAGTTTGCAAGATCCGAAGAAAGTTTCCAAGATTGTGGAGTCGGAATTTGGTTTCCACATTATCCAGTTGATTGAAAAACGTGGTGATCGTGTCAACACTCGCCATATCTTGTTGCGTCCGAAAGTATCGGAAAAAGAACTGACCGAGGCTTGTGCCCGTCTGGATTCTATTGCTGATGATATTCGTGCCAACAAATTTACATTTGATGATGCGGCTGCCGTTATCTCACAGGATAAAGATACTCGTAACAACCATGGTATTATGGTGAACATCAATGAAAATTCAGGTGTGACTACTTCTAAGTTCCAGATGCAGGATCTTCCTCAAGACGTTGCTAAGGTAGTGGATAAGATGAATGTAGGTGAAATTTCCAAAGCCTTTACAATGATTAATGAGAAAGATGGAAAAGAAGTATGTGCTATCGTGAAGTTGAAAGCAAAAATCAACGGCCATAAAGCAACCATTGCAGAAGACTATCAGGACCTGAAAGAAATTGTGATGGAGAAACGCCGTGAAGAGATGTTGCAGAAATGGATTCTGGACAAGCAGAAACATACTTATGTACGCATCAACGAAAACTGGCAGAAGTGTGACTTCAAGTATCCGGGTTGGGTCAAGAAGGACTGATGTAACCTTGCTTTGATTTTATATGCTGAAAACAAATAAGAAAAATAAACAACAAAACAGGCATAGATGGCTCCTTATAGGCTTTCTATGCCTGTTTGGTGTATGTCTTGTAGCACAAGTGAGGCCAACGGGACAGAAACCTGTGACAGGGGATTCAATCAAATCGGCTGCGGATACGTCTAAGTCGGCTCCAAAAGCCAAAACACCGGCCGGCAATAAGAAACAATCGGACAACAAGAAGCAACCGGATAACAAGAAACAACCGGAGAATAAAAAGACCAAAGTTTATCTGCTTCATGCTGATGAAGGTCAGGCGGATAAGTTGGCGCGTCCGGATGTGCAGGTGTTGATTGGTAACGTGAAATTGCGGCATGACAGTATGTATATGTACTGTGACAGTGCACTGATTTTTGAGAAAACCAACTCTGTGGAGGCCTTCAGTAATGTGCGTATGGAACAGGGAGACACTTTGTTCATCTACGGTGATTATCTTTATTATGACGGAATGACGCAAATAGCGCAGCTTCGTGAAAATGTGAAGATGATTAATCGGAACACCACCCTGTTGACAGATAGCTTGAATTACGACCGTCTCTACGACCTCGGATATTATTTCGAGGGAGGAACCTTGATGGATGAAGAGAATGTATTGACTTCCGATTGGGGAGAATACAGTCCTGCAACGAAACAGTCGGTATTCAACCATGATGTGAAGTTGGTAAACCCAAAGTTTGTGTTGACTTCCGATACGTTAAGGTATAATACGGAAAGCAAAATCGCAGTTATTCTCGGACCTTCCAATATCGTCAGTGATAATAATCATATCTATTCGGAACGGGGATTTTATAACACAATGACCGAACAAGCCGAATTGTTGGACCGTTCGGTACTGACCAATCAGGGAAAGAAACTGGTAGGCGACAGTCTGTTCTATGACCGTATCATCGGTTATGGCGAGGCGTTCGATAATGTGAAGATGACAGATTCCATTAATAAGAATATGCTGACGGGTGATTATTGTTTCTATAATGAATTGACAGACTCCGCGTTTGCGACGAAACGTGCTGTGGCAATCGACTACTCGCAAGGGCCTGACAGTCTTTTTATGCATGGCGATACATTGCAGTTGGTGTCTTACAACCTGAATACCGATTCCGTTTTCCGGTTGATGAAAGCTTATCACAAGGTACGTATGTATCGTACGGATGTTCAGGGAGTATGTGACTCACTGGTCTATAATTCGAAGGATTCCTGTATGACCATGTATACCGACCCTATTCTTTGGAATGAAGGGCAGCAACTACTTGGCGAGCAGATCAAGATTTATATGAATGACAGCACGATTGACTGGGCGCATATCATCAACCAGGCGTTGACGGTGGAAATGAAAGATTCTATTCATTATAACCAAGTGTCCGGCAAAGAGATGAAAGCCTATTTCATTAATGGAGATATGCGTCATATTGAAGTGATTGGTAATGTGTTGACCGCTTTCTATCCGGAAGAAAAAGACAGTACGATGACTGGATTTAATTGTCTGGAAGGTAGTGTGCTTCATCTTTATATGAAGGATAAGAAGATGGAAAAAGGACTGTTTATCGGTAAGTCCAACGGAACGATGTATCCGATGGACCAGATACCGCCTGATAAATTGCGTCTTCCCACTTTTGCCTGGTTCGACTATGTCCGTCCGCTGAATAAGGATGATATCTTTAACTGGCGGGGTAAGCGTGCGGGCGATACACTGAAACCGACCACCGACCGGCGACCCAAAACAGAAAAGCGAAACTTAATAAATATGAAGTAGTATGGGAATGTTTAACTCAATGAGAAAGCCCCGTGGCTTTAATCATCAATACATTTATGTAGACGAGCGGAAAGAAAAGCTCGCAAAGATGGAGGAGAACGCCAAACGTGACTTGGGGATGCTTCCGGAAAAGGAATTTAATCCGGAGGATATTCGCGGTAAGTTCATCGAAGGTACTACGCATTTGAAAAAAAGAAAAGCGAGTGGCCGCAAACCGGTCTCTTTCGGAATCATACTGATAATCATTGCTTTCCTTCTTTATCTGTGGCATTATTTGGCGACAGGAAGCTGGAACTTTTAATTATTAATTTACGAAGAATGAGCGATATAATTCATTTGTTACCTGATTCGGTAGCTAACCAGATTGCTGCCGGTGAAGTGATACAACGTCCCGCGTCTGTCATCAAGGAGCTAGTGGAGAATGCGATTGATGCAGATGCACAAAATATACATGTATTGGTGACTGATGCAGGTAAAACCAGCATTCAGGTGATTGATGATGGAAAAGGAATGTCCGAAACGGATGCCCGTCTTTCTTTTGAGCGACATGCCACCTCCAAGATACGTCAAGCGGCAGATCTGTTTGCTTTGCGTACAATGGGATTTCGCGGAGAGGCATTGGCTTCCATCGCTGCAGTGGCACAGGTAGAGTTAAAGACACGTCCGGAATCGGAAGAGTTGGGCACGAGGCTGGTGATTGCAGGTTCTCAAGTGGAAAGTCAGGAAGCTGTGTCCTGTTCTAAAGGAAGTAACTTCTCTGTAAAGAACCTATTCTTTAATGTACCTGCCCGTCGTAAATTTCTAAAGGCTAATTCAACGGAATTGAGTAACATCCTTGCCGAATTTGAACGGATCGCTTTGGTGCATCCGGAGGTTGCCTTTTCGCTTTATAGTAATGATTCGGAGTTATTTAATCTTCCAGTATCACAATTACGTCAACGTATCCTTGCTATTTTCGGTAAGAAGCTCAATCAGCAGTTACTGAATATAGAGGTCAATACTACCATGGTGAAAATCTCCGGATACGTAGCCAAGCCGGAGACTGCCCGTAAGAAAGGGGCACATCAGTATTTCTTTGTCAACGGGCGTTATATGCGTCATCCTTATTTTCATAAGGCAGTCATGGAGGCTTATGAACAGTTGATTCCCACTGGTGAACAGATTTCCTACTTTATCTATTTCGATGTAGATCCGGCTAATATTGACGTGAATATCCATCCGACAAAGACCGAAATCAAGTTTGAAAATGAACAGGCCATCTGGCAGATACTTTCGGCATCCGTGAAGGAGTCGTTGGGTAAATTCAGTGCGATCCCTTCCATCGACTTTGATACGGAAGATATGCCTGACATTCCGGCATTTGAGGAGAAAATATCTTCCGAGCCTCCGAAGATACATTATAATACAGATTATAATCCGTTTAAAGTTTCTGCCGGTGGCGGTGGTGGAGGATCGTACAGCCGTTCGAAAGTGGAATGGGAAGATTTGTACGGAGGGCTGACGAAAGCCAGTAAGATGAATAACCCGCAACCGGAACCCGAAATGGATTGGGAAGACTCTTCTATTGGCGGCCAACCCGCTTTCGTTGAAGAAAAGATGGAGACGGTCACCTCTGCCGCTTCTTCTACTTTGTATGCCAGTGAACCGGTGATAGAGAAAGGAAATCAGCATTTGCAGTTTAAAGGGCGGTTTATCTTGACTTCAGTTAAATCCGGTTTGATGCTAATCGATCAGCACCGAGCACACATACGGGTGCTTTTTGATCGTTATATGGTACAGATTCAACAGAAACAGGGGGTATCACAAGGCGTCCTGTTCCCGGAAATCTTACAGTTGCCGGCTTCGGAAGCAGCTGTACTGCAAAGTATTATGGATGATTTGTCTGCAGTCGGTTTCGATTTGAGTAATCTGGGAGGCGGTAGCTATGCCATTAATGGTATTCCTTCGGGGATTGAAGGGCTGAATCCGGTGGAACTGGTGCGTAATATGCTGCATACGGCGATGGAAAAAGGAAGTGACGTCAAGGAAGAAATCCAAAGTATTCTGGCATTAACATTGGCTCGCGCGGCGGCTATTGTTTACGGACAGGTGTTGAGTAATGAAGAAATGGTAAGCCTTGTAGACAACCTTTTTGCCTGTCCCTCACCGAATTACACCCCTGATGGGAAAACTGTTTTGACAACAATCAAGGAGGAAGACATCGAAAGATTATTCAAATAAAACAAATAATTTCATCTTTTTCTAAAACCTTTTAGTTCGGTTCGTGTTATTTAAATAGTTCAACAAAGAAAAAGATTTAAATAACCACTTAACTATTAGGTATATGAAAAAGATTCTGATGTTGCTGGCATTTGCCGGCGTTGCGTCTGTCGCTTCTGCGCAGCAGACAATGACTGTAACTGAATACGAAGTGATTCAGGTACAAGATAAATATCAAGTAATAACTAATCCTTTCTGGAGTAACTGGTTCTTCTCTGTAGGAGGCGGCGCCCAAGTGCTATATGGAAACAATGACCATATCGGCAAATTCAGAGACCGTGTTGCTCCTACATTTAACGTGTCTGTCGGCAAATGGGTAACTCCTGGATTCGGACTGCGTTTGCAATACAGCGGATTGCAGGCAAAAGGATTCACTACCAGCGAAACTGCTAATTATGTAGTGGGTGGTCCGAGAGAAGACGGTTCTTACAAACAAAGATGGGACTACATGAACTTGCATGGTGATTTGATGATTAACTTGAACGCACTTTTCGGTGGATACAATCCGAACCGCGTATATGAAATTATCCCTTATATAGGTGCCGGTTGGGCTCATGCTTATTCTCGTCCTCACACTAACTCCGCTACTTTCAATGCAGGTATTATCAACCGCTTCCGTTTGTCGAATGCTGTTGACTTGAATCTGGAGTTGAGCGCAACAGGTCTGGAAGGCAAGTTTGACGGAGAACATGGAGGTAGACCCGATTATGATGGTATCTTAGGTGCTACCCTCGGTGTGACTTATTACTTCCCTACTCGCGGATTCCAACGTCCTACTCCACAGATTATCTCTGAACTCGAATTGAATCAGATGCGTAATCAGATGAATGCAATGGCAGCAGCTAATATGCAATTGCAACAGCAGTTGGCAAATGCACAGCAACCGGTAGAAGTAGAAGATACTGAAGAAGTTGTTATCACAGATACTAACATTGCTCCGCGTACCGTATTCTTCAAGATCGGTTCTGATAAATTATCTCCGCAAGAAGAAATGAACTTGTCATATCTTGCCAGCAAGATAAAAGAATCTCCGAATGCTACATACACAATCAACGGATATGCTGACTCTGCAACCGGTACTCCTGCTTTCAATCAGAAGTTAAGTTTGGAACGTGCACAGGTTGTTAAAGACTTGTTAGTTAAGAAGTATGGCATCTCTGCCGATAGACTGAAAGTTGCAGCCGGTGGTGGTGTTGACAAATTCGGTCAACCGATTCTGAACCGTGTAGTATTGGTAGAATCTGCACAGTAATAAAAAGTAAAAAAGCGATTTCAGCATTCAGCGATTCTCTGTAATCGCTTGCTGGAAAGAGATAGCGGCTGAAAGCGAACCTTGAAAAGAGAGGTTCATGCTTTCAGCCGCCTTTTTTATATCTGTTATTTGGGGGTATCTCCTCTGATATTTTGTTTTAGTTTATTTGACAGGCTGATAATCTCTGGACTTTCCATAAAATCCTGGGGCCGGCACATAAATAGGTTGACTGGGAATGCCGATATTCTGCAGCTTGCCTTCCTGACGGAGTCGGCGAATATGAATCATGGCTGTGGAACGTACCATCCCCGTGATGCCTTGAAAGTCGGAACGTTGCATAATCTGATGATCGCTGAAATACTCTCCGTTCAATCGGATTTGTAATCCGATTGCTTTGAGCATCAGGATTTTTAATCCGAACTATATATTAAAGTATAGGTGTATTGCGGATTATAAATCCTGATACTCGGAGAACGGCGGATTGCAAATCCGCCGGGACGCATAATGTTTGGTAACTAGCTAACCTTCCGCTGTTATTTTTTCTAAGTATATGTCCTTCTTTAGCTAAATATCGGCAATGAGACTTTCAAATTAGGATATTTGTCACCCAATTGTTTCAAGAAGTCATTGCCAATGATAATATCCTGTATTGTTTCTTGTGGATCTGTCGGAATCTCCGGGATATTTGTAAATATCAGACAGGAGTAGATAATGAGTTCAACAGGTTTCTCGTCGGTTTGCAATGAAAGTTTGTATGCTTTCACGTTGTTTCCTCTGGCTTGTGCCTGTGCTTGTACTTGTCCCTCCATAGGAATTGCGATGAGACGGGAATTTTCAAGACGCGCCTGATTGAATACAAAATGATTGTCGATTTCTCCATCTGTGTCTGTATCGAATAGGTGCAGATTGTCTCCGCTCAATACCAGATATTTGGGAGTTTGTACGGTATTGAAACGTACAGTTAGTTCCTAAAGTGGCCATTCCTTTCAGCTTATCTTTCATCCCGTCTTTGAGTGCGGATGCTACACCATACTCATTGCTGGCATAATTGAAAGCGTCAATTTTTTCTTCTCCCATAGCTTCTTTCAGGAAAGATAAATCAGAGTTTAAGCAGAGTTTTTTATACTGTTCTGCATTTGCAAATTCAGCTTTGAAATCGGTGTTGTTCACTACTTGTGCCTGTTGCGAGTTTTTGTTTTTCATGTAAAACCAGTATCCTAGATATAGAACAATGAAAATGACCGGAATAAAGGTGTAAATAGACATAGTTTGTACTTTTTAATGTTATTAATAATGGTTTGTTTTATACTTCCACGGGTTTCACTTCTTTCTTTTTTCCAGGAATACATCCCCAAATGATAAGGGCAATTATAAGAAGTCCGACAGCTTTACCACCATAACGGGAATAGAAACCGACCTTGTTCAACTTCTCTCCATCCAAATTATTTTCTTTTAGGATGGTAGCCAGTTGTTCTTCCGTCAGTTCATAGTAAGTGTCTTCCTTTTCGCAATAGCCGACCAGGCGAGGCTCTTTCTCTATGTATAGAGGGAGAAGGTAAGCGATGTTGAACTCCTGATGGAAAGTTGCCAGATCAATGTAGTTTCCATCGTCTGTTTGGTACTCTTCGGTATCAGGCAAATCTGCTACTTTGGTTAATACTTCGTGGTCGCCGAAAGGGATTTTTAAACCACGTGCGGATACTGTTTGGCAAGATAAGAAAAGAATGCCGCCAAGTGCAAATAGAAATTTAAGGTGCTTCATGCTTCTTGTGTTTAAGTGAATAATTTGTGTGATTTTTATTGATATTGTGGCAAAGATAGGAAAAAGAAGAATAAAAGCCGTATAATTGTTTGGAATTTGTAAGCTCTATTCTTTTTTATAAAATGAGGAGATTTTTTTCCTGATTTAGAGGATTTGTATCCTGATTTATGCAATTGATGTAAAATTGCATTGTTGGGATAATCCAAATAATTTAATAACAATTGATTGGAGCTATTAATAATTATCTATATTTGTGCTATAGAACTCAAATCTGGAATATTATGGACGACTTTAATACCGTATATGCACTACTCGTTTTAGTTATGTTATTTATTTTATTGAGTAGGTTGGACAATCGCTTCGGAAAAATAGAGAAAGAGTTGAATGAGATAAAGAAACGGATGGAAGATTATCTCAGGGTTCAGCAAAATTCTGTTGCTGAAGCCTCCAAGCCGAAAGAGGAAATATCAGAAAAAGAAACAAAAGATATTCCTGTGATGCCTCAAGCGGCAGAGCATGTTAAGGCAGTAAAGACCGGACAACGAGAAGAGGCTGTTCAGGGAAAACACGAACCGGTTGTTGAAGCAGTTGTCCGTGAGACATTGGAAAAGACGCCTGAAAAGACGCTTGAAACAAGAATGGAGGAAGTTTGCGTAGAGGCTGTTCGGAAGGAATCCGCTGAATCTTCGACTGTGCCGGTTGTACCGGTTACTCCGGCTACTCCGGTTGTTCCGGTTGCCCCGACTGTTCCGAAACAAAAGAAGCGGGTGAACTATGAAAAATTCATCGGTGAGAACCTTTTCGGAAAGATTGGTATCCTTATATTTGTAATTGGTGTAGGCTTCTTTGTAAAGTATGCCATTGATAAAAACTGGATTAATGAAACCTTCCGTACCGTGCTTGGTTTCTTGACGGGAGTTGTATTGCTGGCTGTTGCCGAACGGTTGCAAAAGAAATACCGAACCTTCAGTTCGCTGCTTGCGGGTGGTGCTTTCGCTGTGTTCTATCTTACAGTTGCCATTGCTTTCCATTATTATCATATTTTCTCGCAGACTATGGCCTTTATCATTCTGATTGGTGTCACAGTGTTTATGTCTATTCTGTCTGTGGTATATAATCGGCGTGAGTTGGCTATCATTTCTCTTGTAGGAGGTTTCCTTGCGCCATTCATAGTGAGTAGCGGGGAAGGAAGTTATTTGGTACTGTTCACTTACGTGAGCATATTAAATCTGGGTATGTTCGGACTTTCCATTTATAAAAAGTGGAGTGAACTTCCAATGATTTCATTTGTCTTTACTTGCCTGATAATGGGAATCTTTCTTTTGTTTAACTATACCTCTAGTTCTACGGTTATTTCGAACCATCTGTTTTGGTTTGCTACTCTGTTCTATTTTATCTTTTTACTTCCGGTGTTCTCTATCCTTCGTGGAGAGAATATGCGGACGATGAGCCGGGGATTAGTATTCGTCATTATAACGAATAATTTTATCTATTTGCTTTCAGGAGCCTTATTCTTGCAGAATATGGGATTGTCTTTCAAAGCAAGCGGCTTGTTGAGCCTGTTTATCGCTCTTGTTAATTTAGGACTGGTTCTTTGGTTGTGGAAGAATAGGAAGGAATATAAATTCCTCGTGCATACCACGTTGGGGCTTGTGCTGACATTTGTCTCCATTACAGTTCCGATTCAACTGGACGGAAACTATATAACCTTGCTTTGGGCATCGGAAATGGTATTGCTGTTGTGGCTCTATGTTAAGTCGAAAATTAGAGTATATGAGTATGCGGCTAAAGTTCTGGTAGGACTCACTTTCGTTTCTTACTTGATGGATGTGTATAGTGTGATGTTTGAACATCATTCCTTGGATACAATTTTTCTGAATAGTTCATTTGCCACCTCTTTGTTTGTGGGATTAGCGACAGGAGCATTTGCTTTATTAATGGAATATTATCATTCCTTCTTCTCTACGGCACGCCGGTTGAAATACAGCTTCTGGAATCCTTTTATGCTTATCGTCTCCGTAATCATTCTTTATTATACATTTATGATGGAATTCAATTTGTATTTTGAAGGGGCGACGAGAAGCGGAGCTATGTTCTTGTTTACAACCATATCCATTTCGAGTGTTTGCTATGCTTTCAGAAAACGATTCCCGATAACGAAACATCTCACTTCTTATATCTTGACTATCGGGGCAAACGTACTTGTATATATTATAAATATATGGGGCGACCAGAGAATATGGACTTCCCCTCCTGTTGTACTACCATGGCTGACAGCTGTGTTCGTAATAGCGAATTTGTATTATGTAGCACGTATGTACTATACATCAATCGGCATAAAATCCCGTTTCACCGTATATCTGAATATTCTTGCCACGCTCCTTTGGCTGACAATGGTACGCTCTTTCCTTTGGCAAGTAGGAGTGGACGATTTCAGTGCCGGGCTGTCACTCTCATTAAGCATTGCCGGGTTCGTCCAAATGGGGTTGGGCATGCGCCTGCATCAGAAACTACTCCGCATGGTGAGCCTTGCGACTTTCGGATTAGTCCTGCTCAAACTCGTCTTTGATGATTTATGGGCTATGCCGACCATTGGCAAGATTATTGTATTTATCATTCTGGGGTTGATATTGCTGATACTTTCATTCCTTTATCAGAAACTAAAGGATGTGTTGTTCAAGAATGACGAGGAAGAAACAAACTGAATCTTTGAAAAATATCCGATAAGAAAGGCTGCCTGTTCTACAAAAGAAGGGCAGCCTTTACCTTATAATTATGTTTATTCCCAGACGAAATCTTTTACTCTTGCGAGAAACGTTTCACCTGCTCTTCGATTAATTCCTTATCATCAAAATAATTAATCTTCATCGCCTTCTTCACGTCAGCCAAAGTCTCGGCAGCCGCAGCCCTTGCCACTTCGCAGCCTTGCTGAAGCATCTCGTAGATAGCAGGGATATCCTTGCTGAACTCCTTGCGACGATTGCGAATCGGTTCCAAAGTCTCCTGCATGATGGAATTTAGGAAACGTTTCACTTTTACGTCGCCCAGTCCGCCGCGTTGATAATGCGCTTTCAGTTCTGCCAGATTCGGATAATCCGGTAAATAACGTTCGAAATGTTCGGGGAGGCAGAAAGCATCCAGGTAAGTAAATACCGTATTACCTTCAATCTTTCCCGGATCTTGTACGCGGAGATGTCCCGGGTCGGTATACATACTCATGATTTTCTTTTGGATTTCTTCCGGTTCTTCCGAAAGGTAGATGCAGTTTCCGAGCGATTTACTCATTTTAGCTTTACCGTCAGTTCCCGGAAGACGCAGACAAGCTGCATTGTCCGGCAACAGGATTTCCGGTTCTACCAATGTCTCACCATATATATAATTGAAACGGCGAACGATTTCACGAGCCTGTTCAAGCATCGGTTCTTGGTCTTCACCCACAGGGACAGTCGTTGCGCGGAATGCTGTAATGTCTGCTGCCTGGCTGATGGGATAAGTGAAGAAACCTACGGGAATACTTGCTTCAAAGTTACGCATCTGGATTTCCGATTTCACAGTCGGGTTACGTTGCAGGCGGGATACGCTGACAAGGTCCATATAATAGAAACTAAGTTCGCATAGTTCCGGTATTTGCGACTGGATGAAAATCGTAGCTTTAGTCGGATCAATACCACAAGCCAGATAATCAAGAGCAACTTCGATTACATTCTGACGCACCTTTTCCGGATTGTCTATATTGTCTGTCAATGCCTGTGAATCGGCTATGAAGATAAACATCTTACTATAATCACCTGCGTTTTGCAGGTCAACTCTGCGTTTCAACGAACCTACATAGTGACCGATATGAAGTCTTCCGGTAGGACGGTCGCCCGTCAATATGATTTTTTCTTTTTCCATATTTATTACCTTATTATATAATGGCGACAAAGATAAGGATAAAAACTGAAAGAAACATCAAAATGCAGTTACTTCATGATTTGTGCCTGTTTAAGATAAGAATGTAATCATTAAAAGCCAATGGAAAAACGATTGTTTCATTAACACGGTAAATTATTTCAGTAAAAAAGTGAACGTATCTTTTTGTCATGTGCAAAATATGTCGTTACTTTGCACAAATTTTGAAGTCAACAATGAATCAACAGGAAATTAGAAGCAAGTATTATTTACATTCGGATGTTTTTCATCCCGAAACGAAAGTCTTCTTCTCTTATTTCCAAAAACAATATTTTAGTTCTTTGGTAATGCGTTAATCCTTTTTTGAGGGTAACGCATTTTTTTTATGAACGAACTTAGAAATAACAACTTATTATAACAACAAAAGAAATGGAAAAGGAAATCAAGAAAGTTCTCGTTTTGGGTTCTGGAGCACTCAAAATCGGACAAGCCGGAGAGTTCGACTACTCAGGCTCACAAGCACTGAAAGCTTTGAAAGAAGAAGGTATCAGCTCAGTATTGGTAAACCCGAACATCGCTACCATTCAGACTTCTGAAGGTATTGCCGATAAAGTGTATTTCCTTCCCGTGAATACTTATTTCGTAGAAGAAATTATCAAGAAAGAACGTCCCGATGGTATCCTTTTGGCATTCGGCGGACAGACTGCATTGAACTGTGGTGCTGAACTTTACACACAAGGTATTCTTGATAAATACGGAGTAAAGGTGCTCGGAACTTCGGTAGAAGCTATCATGTATACAGAAGACCGTGACCTGTTTGTGAAGAAGCTGGACGAGATAGAAATGAAAACTCCGGTCAGCCAGGCAGTAGAAAACATGGAAGATGCCATTGCTGCTGCACGCAGAATTGGTTATCCTGTCATGGTGCGTTCTGCTTATGCACTGGGTGGTCTTGGTAGTGGTATCTGTGCCAATGAGGAAGAATTCCTGAAATTGGCAGAGAGCTCATTTGCTTTCTCCAAACAAATTCTGGTAGAAGAGTCTTTGAAAGGCTGGAAAGAAATCGAATTTGAAGTGATCCGTGACGCTAACGACCATTGCTTCACAGTAGCCAGCATGGAAAACTTCGATCCGCTGGGTATTCATACCGGCGAATCAATTGTAGTAGCTCCCACCTGCTCGCTGGATGATAAAGAACTGGCTTTGTTGAAAGAACTTTCTACCAAATGTATCCGTCACCTCGGTATCGTGGGTGAATGTAACATTCAGTATGCTTTCAACTCTGAAACGGATGACTACCGTGTGATTGAAGTAAATGCCCGTTTGAGCCGTTCTTCTGCATTGGCTTCTAAGGCTACCGGTTATCCGTTGGCATTCGTAGCTGCTAAAGTGGCACTTGGTTACACACTCGACCAGATTGGTGAGATGGGAACCCCGAACTCTGCATACGTAGCTCCGCAACTTGACTACTATATCTGTAAAATCCCTCGTTGGGACTTGACGAAGTTTGCCGGTGTATCCCGTGAAATCGGTTCAAGCATGAAATCAGTAGGTGAAATCATGTCTATCGGTCGCTCTTTCGAAGAAATCATCCAGAAAGGCCTTCGTATGATCGGTCAGGGAATGCACGGTTTCGTAGGTAATGACGAACTGCACTTTGATGATCTTGATAAAGAGCTTTCTCGCCCGACTGACTTGCGTGTTTTCGCCATTGCACAAGCAATGGAAGAAGGGTATACCATCGAACGTATCCACGATCTGACAAAGATCGACCCATGGTTCCTTGGCAAACTGAAAAATATCGTAGACTACAAAGCGAAATTGTCTACCTATAATAAGGTGGAAGATATACCTGCCGATGTAATGCGTGAAGCTAAAGTGTTAGGTTTCTCTGACTTCCAGATTGCCCGTTTCGTACTGAATCCAACCGGAAACATGGAGAAAGAAAACCTGGCAGTGCGTGCTCATCGTAAGTCTATGGGTATCCTCCCGGCTGTAAAACGTATTAATACAGTTGCTTCCGAACATCCGGAACTGACTAACTATCTGTATATGACTTATGCAGTGGAAGGCTACGATGTAAACTATTATAAGAATGAAAAATCAGTAGTTGTACTGGGTTCGGGTGCTTACCGTATCGGTAGCTCTGTAGAATTTGACTGGTGCTCGGTGAATGCAGTTCAGACTGCTCGCAAACTGGGTTACAAGTCTATCATGATTAACTACAACCCTGAAACGGTTTCTACTGACTATGATATGTGCGACCGTCTCTACTTCGACGAACTTTCGTTCGAACGTGTACTTGATGTAATCGACCTCGAACAACCTCGTGGTGTGATCGTCTCGGTAGGCGGACAAATCCCGAACAACTTGGCTATGAAACTTTACCGTCAGTCGGTTCCTGTATTGGGTACTTCTCCGATTTCTATCGACCGTGCTGAAAACCGTAATAAGTTCTCTGCTATGCTCGACCAACTGGGTATCGACCAACCGGCTTGGATGGAACTGACCAGTCTTGAAGAAGTGAAGGGATTTGTAGAAAAAGTAGGCTACCCGGTATTGGTTCGTCCTTCTTACGTCCTTTCAGGAGCAGCAATGAATGTTTGCTATGACGATGAAGAATTGGAGAACTTCCTGAAGATGGCTGCCGAAGTTTCTAAAGAATATCCGGTTGTTGTTTCCCAGTTCCTTGAAAATACGAAAGAGATTGAATTTGATGCCGTTGCACAGAATGGTGAAGTGGTAGAATACGCAATCTCCGAACACGTAGAGTTTGCCGGTGTTCACTCCGGTGATGCTACGTTGGTATTCCCGGCACAGAAGATTTACTTTGCAACAGCTCGTCGCATCAAGAAGATCAGCCGTCAGATTGCTAAAGAACTCAATATCTCCGGTCCGTTCAATATCCAGTTCCTGGCTCGTAACAACGAAGTGAAAGTAATCGAATGTAACTTGCGTGCTTCTCGTAGCTTCCCGTTTGTATCTAAAGTTCTGAAACGTAACTTTATCGAAACTGCTACCCGCATCATGCTGGATGCTCCATACTCACGCCCGGATAAGTCGGCATTCGATATCGACTGGATTGGTGTAAAAGCTTCTCAATTCTCTTTCTCTCGTCTGCACAAGGCTGACCCGGTATTGGGCGTAGACATGTCTTCTACAGGTGAAGTGGGATGTATCGGTGACGATTTCTCTGAAGCATTGCTGAATTCAATGATTGCTACCGGATTCAAAATTCCTGAAAAAGCAGTGATGTTCTCTTCCGGTGCAATGAAGTCGAAAGTAGATTTGCTGGATGCCAGCCGTATGCTGTTTGCTAAGGGCTATCAGATTTACGCAACTGCCGGAACTGCTGCCTTCTTGAACGCTCACGGTGTAGAAACGACTCCAGTTTACTGGCCGGATGAAAAACCGGGTGCAGAGAACAACGTCATGAAGATGATTGCTGACCATAAGTTTGATTTGATCGTTAACATTCCGAAGAATCACAGCAAGCGTGAGTTGACGAACGGTTATCGTATCCGTCGCGGTGCAATCGATCATAACATTCCGTTGATTACCAATGCTCGTTTGGCAAGCGCCTTTATCGAAGCATTCTGCGAATTGAAACTGAATGATATTCAGATTAAGAGCTGGCAGGAATATAAATAAAAACAGCTTTAGCTGTCTATTAGATAAGGAGAACTCTCTCTTTGGCTTGTCCAAAGAGGGAGTTTCTTTTTTATTAGTAAATATAGCACATCAGAGTGTGTTCTATATAGGGAGTGTTTTGTTATTAATAAATGATTAAAGTTAATTATTGGTTGAAACTAAGTAGAATCTGTCTATCCATCAGCAAGAGAAGCGATTTATTTTTTATTTTTGTTTCTTGAAAAGATAAAATCAGATAAAACAATGTTAGTACTTCTATCTTGTGCCAAGACTATGAGTGAGACTTCAAAGGTGAAAGTACCTTTGAAGACAGTTCCACGATTTCAAAAAGAAGCTTCCGGGATTGCTTTGCAGATGTCACAGTTTTCGGTGGATGAACTGGAACGCCTGTTGCGTATAAATGCCAGGATGGCGGTGGAGAATTATAAGCGTTATCAGGCTTTTCATGCAGAAGATACATCGGAACTGCCCGCTTTGCTGGCTTATACCGGAATTGTATTCAAGCGACTGAATGCAAAAGATTTCTCGAAAGAAGAATTTGAATATGCGCAGGAACATCTGCGGTTGACTTCTTTTTGTTATGGGTTGTTGAGGCCTTTAGATGTCATTCGTTCCTACCGCTTGGAAGGAGACGTAGTGTTGCCGGAACCGGGTAATCAGACCATGTTCTCTTATTGGAAATCCCGTCTGACAGATGTTTTCATCGAAGATATAAAGAAAGCGGGAGGCATACTCTGCAATCTGGCCAGCGACGAGATGAAAAGTTTGTTCGATTGGAAACGTGTGGAGAGAGAAGTACGTGTCGTTACTCCCGAATTTCAGGTGTGGAAGAACGGGAAATTAGCTTCGATAGTGATCTATATCAAGATGTCCCGTGGTGAAATGACGCGGTTCATTCTGAAGAACAGAATCGAAAATCCGGAGGATTTGAAAAGCTTCTCCTGGGAAGGATTCGAATTTAACGAATCTCTTTCGGATGAAAAGAAGTTTGTATTTACTAACGGTAAAGAAATATAAAGTATGACGGAAGTAGAAAAGATGCGTAGTAGCCAGTTGGCTGATATGGCTGCGCCGGAATTGCAGGTGCGTTTTGAACATGCCAAGAAGCTGCTGGCGCGTATGCGGGGAATGAGCACTTATGATGCGGGGTATCGGGAATTATTGGAAGAACTGGTACCGGAGATTCCTGAAACTTCAATAATCTGCCCGCCTTTCCATTGCGATCATGGAGACGGAATTAAATTGGGTGAACATGTATTTGTGAATGCCAATTGCACTTTCCTGGATGGAGGATATATCACGATAGGCGCCCATACGCTGGTTGGACCTTGTGTACAGATTTATACACCGCATCATCCGATGGATTATCTGGAAAGAAGAGGCTCTAAGGAATATGCTTATCCGGTGACGATTGGCGAAGACTGCTGGATTGGTGGCGGTGCTATTATCTGTCCCGGCGTGACGATTGGCAATCGCTGTGTGATAGGGGCGGGGAGTGTTGTGACGAAAGATATTCCCGACGACAGTGTGGCAGTCGGGAATCCGGCACGTGTTGTTCGCAAACAGGTTGTTTAACGTTTGACCGGAAAAGTTATTTCCCGGATTTAAGCGTTCCTGCGTTACTATCTTTATTGGGAATTCGTTTTCCTGCAGATTCTATTTTAATTATTAATGATAGAAAAAGAGGCGCGACTATCTTTATTTTGTTCTGTTTATTAGATGAACCGGAAGAAGTGAAAGTGGCAAGAAAAAAGTTTTTATTATTATTTGCTGATAATCAGAGTGTTTCTTTATTTGATGAAAACTTTCTTGAAAAATAATACATGAAATGTTTGCAGAATTCAAAAAATGCCGTACCTTTGCATCGCTTTTGAAACGGAAGTGTACGGGCGTTTAGCTCAGCTGGTTCAGAGCATCTGCCTTACAAGCAGAGGGTCGGCGGTTCGAATCCGTCAACGCCCACACTAAAAACGAAACACTTCCGGCTCATTAACAAGGGCGTTTAGCTCAGCTGGTTCAGAGCATCTGCCTTACAAGCAGAGGGTCGGCGGTTCGAATCCGTCAACGCCCACACCAAAAAGGAAGTCTTACGAAGAAATTCGTGAGACTTTTTTTATTTCTTACCTCTTTTATACAAACTTTCTTTCTCCTTTTATCTTATAACTCAGGAAAAAGAGTTAATTTTGCAGTCTGATAATTATCTAAGAAAACGTATGGAACTTGATGTATTAACGGCCATATCTCCGATTGATGGTCGATATAGAGGCAAAACTAAAGCTTTGGCAGCTTATTTCTCTGAATTTGCACTGATTAAATACCGTGTACAGGTAGAGGTGGAGTATTTTATCACCTTGTGCGAACTTCCTTTGCCGCAATTGAAAGGAATCGATAGTAGCGTGTTTGAAACTTTACGGAATATCTACCGTAACTTCTCCGAAGCAGACGCACAACGCATTAAAGATATCGAAAGTGTAACTAACCACGATGTGAAAGCCGTAGAATATTTCCTGAAAGAAGAGTTTGACAAGATGGGTGGAATGGATGACTATAAAGAGTTTATCCACTTCGGACTGACTTCTCAGGATATTAACAATACGTCTGTTCCTCTTTCTATCAAAGAGGCATTGGATCAGGTTTATTACCCGTTGATTGAAGAGCTGATTGCACAGTTGAAAACCTATGCGACAGAATGGGCCAACATTCCGATGCTTGCCAAAACTCACGGTCAGCCGGCTTCTCCTACCCGTCTGGGTAAAGAAGTGATGGTATTTGTTTACCGTCTCGAACGTCAGTTGGCTATGTTGAAAGCATGTCCGCTTACCGCTAAGTTTGGCGGTGCTACCGGAAACTACAATGCGCATCACGTGGCTTATCCTCAATATGACTGGAAACAATTCGGCAATCGGTTTGTTGCAGAAAAACTGGGACTGGAACGCGAAGAATATACAACGCAGATTTCGAACTATGATAACCTCTCTGCTGTTTTTGATGCTATGAAGCGTATCAATACCATCATGGTGGATATGAATCGTGACTTCTGGCAGTACATCTCTATGGAGTACTTCAAGCAGAAGATCAAAGCCGGAGAAGTAGGTTCGAGCGCCATGCCGCATAAAGTGAATCCGATTGACTTTGAAAATGCAGAAGGTAACCTGGGCATAGCAACGTCTATTCTGGAACATTTGGCTGTGAAGCTTCCTGTTTCCCGTTTGCAGCGGGACTTGACAGACTCAACAGTGTTGCGTAATGTCGGTGTACCTTTCGGTCATATCGTGATTGCTATCCAGAGTTCTTTGAAAGGATTGCGCAAACTGTTATTGAACGAACCGGCTATTTATCGTGATTTGGATAATTGTTGGAGTGTAGTGGCAGAAGCTATTCAGACCATCCTGCGCCGTGAGGCTTATCCGCATCCGTATGAAGCTTTGAAAGCGTTAACCCGCACCAACCAAGCTATTACAGAAAGTTCTATTAAAGAGTTTATCGAAGAATTGAATGTAAGCGAAGATATTAAAAAAGAGTTAAGAGCAATCACTCCCCATACATATACGGGGCTTTAATTGTTTACTTATATAATAAACGTGTTTTTTAAATAGGCCGTGAGGCCAAAGTCTAATTTTATTCGAATAAAAAAATGAGCACAGAAAACGAAGAATGGCGCGAAAATTCTTTCAATGAAGAGAATACAAGTGCCGGCCGTGATGGTAACAGGTCTTACAACAGAGAAGGTGGAGAACGTCCGTATCGCCCTTCTTACAACCGTGAAGGCGGGGATCGTCCGTATCGCCCGCGATTTAATGCCAACAATGAAGGAGGCGAACGCCCGCAGCGTTCGTACGGTGACCGCTCTTATGGCGACCGTCCCCAACGTCCTTCTTACAATCGTGAAGGTGGAGATCGTCCGTATCGTCCTCGCTTCAATAACAATAATGAAGGAGGTGAACGCCCGCAACGTCCTTACAACCGCGAAGGTGGTTCTTATGACCGTCCTCAACGTCCTTCTTACAACCGTGAAGGTGGTGACCGTCCTTACCGTCCCCGCTTCAATAGCGGCGAAGGTGGTGAGCGTCCGTCTTATGGCGACCGTCCTCAACGTCCTTCCTACAACCGTGAAGGTGGCGACCGTCCTTACCGTCCCCGCTTTAATAACGGCGAAGGTGGCGACCGTCCTCAACGTCCTTCTTACAACCGTGAAGGTGGTGACCGTCCGTATCGTCCCCGTTTCAATAACGGCGAAGGTGGCGGCTATCGCAGCAACAACGGCGGTGGAGGTTATCGTCCGAGATATAATAACGACCGTCAAGGAGGATATCGTCCTCGTCCGCGTACCGGCGATTATGATCCGAACGCTAAGTATAGCGTAAAGAAACAGATCGAGTACAAGGAACAGTTCGTTGATCCGAATGAACCGATTCGTCTGAATAAGTTCCTGGCTAACGCAGGTGTTTGCTCCCGTCGTGAGGCTGATGAATTTATCACAGCAGGTGTGGTTTCTGTAAACGGTGAAGTGGTAACGGAATTGGGTACGAAGATCAAACGTTCGGATGTGGTTAAGTTCCACGACGAACCGGTAAGCATCGAACGCAAAGTATACGTATTGCTGAATAAACCGAAAGATACCGTTACTACATCGGATGATCCGCAGGAACGCCGTACAGTAATGGATTTGGTGAAAGGCGCTTGCAACGAACGTATTTATCCGGTAGGACGTCTGGACCGTAACACGACTGGTGTACTGTTACTGACGAATGACGGTGATCTGGCTTCCAAGCTGACACACCCGAAATTCCTGAAGAAGAAAATTTATCATGTTCATCTGGACAAGAACCTGACTAAAGCAGATATGGAGCAGATTGCAGCTGGTATCCAGTTGGAAGATGGTGAAATCCATGCAGATGCAATCAGCTATACAGATGATTTCAAGAAAGACCAGGTAGGTATCGAAATTCACTCCGGTAAGAACCGTATCGTTCGCCGTATTTTCGAATCACTGGGTTATAAAGTAGTAAAACTCGACCGTGTATTCTTCGCCGGACTGACCAAAAAAGGTCTGCGTCGCGGAGACTGGCGTTACCTGTCGGAAGCAGAAGTAAACTACCTCCGCATGGGTTCGTTTGAGTAATAAGTCAATAAATAACAACTTGACAGAGGACGGGGAAAGAAAGCAGGAAAGAATTCATCCTGCATTTGAAACCTCGTCTTCTTGTATCTAAAAAGAAAAAGTTAAATGGAAAAGATTGGTAGAACAAAAATTGTTGATCTGTTGAAGCGCACAGACATTGGCGCTATGGTCAATGTGAAAGGATGGGTTCGCACCCGTAGAGGTAGCAAACAAGTAAACTTTATCGCACTGAATGACGGTTCTACAATAAATAATTTGCAGATCGTAGTAGATTTGGCTAATTTCGATGAAGAGATGCTGAAACTGATTACTACCGGCGCTTGTATCAGCGTGAACGGAGAAATGGTAGAATCAGTGGGTTCCGGTCAGAAAGTGGAAGTACAGGCTCGTGAAATCGAAGTGCTGGGTACTTGCGATAATACATATCCATTACAGAAGAAAGGCCACTCTATGGAATTCTTGCGCGAGATTGCTCACTTGCGTCCGCGTACCAATACATTCGGTGCAGTGTTCCGCATCCGTCACAACATGGCGATTGCTATTCACAAGTTCTTCCATGAAAAGGGCTTCTTCTATTTCCATACGCCGATCATTACGGCTTCCGATTGTGAAGGTGCCGGACAGATGTTCCAGGTGACTACCATGAACCTGTATGACTTGAAGAAAGACGAGAGAGGTTCTATCTCTTATGAAGATGATTTCTTCGGTAAGCAGGCAAGTCTGACTGTTTCCGGTCAGCTGGAAGGTGAGTTGGCAGCTACTGCTTTGGGCGCTATCTACACATTCGGTCCTACGTTCCGTGCCGAAAACTCCAACACTCCCCGCCACTTGGCAGAGTTCTGGATGATTGAGCCGGAAGTGGCTTTCAACGACATTACAGACAACATGGATTTGGCAGAAGAGTTCATCAAATATTGTGTGAAATGGGCGTTGGATAACTGTGCGGATGATGTGAAGTTCCTGAACGATATGTTCGATAAAGGCTTGATTGAACGTCTGCAAGGTGTATTGAAAGATGATTTCGTACGTTTGCCTTATACAGATGGTATCAAGATTCTTGAAGAAGCTGTTGCGAAAGGACATAAGTTCGAATTCCCGGTTTACTGGGGCGTGGACCTGGCTTCCGAACACGAACGTTTCTTAGTGGAAGAACACTTCAAACGTCCGGTGATTCTGATTGACTATCCGAAGGAAATCAAGGCCTTCTATATGAAGCAGAACGAAGACGGTAAGACTGTACGTGCCATGGACGTTCTTTTCCCGAAAATTGGTGAAATTATCGGTGGTTCCGAACGTGAAGCCGACTATAACAAGCTGATGACCCGTATTGAAGAAATGCACATCCCGATGAAGGATATGTGGTGGTATCTGGATACCCGTAAGTTCGGTACTTGTCCTCACTCCGGTTTCGGATTAGGGTTCGAACGTCTGTTATTGTTTGTAACAGGTATGGCGAATATCCGTGACGTGATACCGTTCCCGCGTACACCAAGAAATGCTGATTTCTAATATTTCGGTATATTTATGTAAAACTCGCATAATCTTCAGGTTATGCGAGTTTTTTATGCTCTGAATTGCTGTATTCTCAAAATAAATCTTTATATTTGGAAATACGCATTCGAGAGTGTTAACTAAAATAATACAACAATGAAAAAGCTCTATTTCTTTACCATGCTTTCAATAATGTTGTTAGCGGTAACAGGTGCGACGGCCCAGAAGAAAACCAAATTCAAAGCGGCCGATTTGAAAGGTATTTGGCAGCTCTGCCATTATGTCTCCGAATCTCCCGATGTTCCGGGAGCGTTGAAACCCAGTAATACATTTAAAGTATTGAGTGATGACGGACAAATCGTTAACTTTACCATTATTCCCGGTGCGGATGCGATTATTACTGGATATGGTACTTATAAACAACTCACGGACGATTCTTATAAGGAAAGTATCGAGAAGAACATTCATCTCCCGATGCTGGACAATCAGGACAATATTTTGGAATTTGAGATTAAAGACAATGATTATCTCCATCTGAAATATTTTATCAAGAATGATTTGAATGGAAATGAGTTGAACACTTGGTATTATGAAACTTGGAAGAGGGTGGAAATGCCGGCTAAGTTTCCGGAAGATATTGTGAGATAAAAGAGCGTGTACTTTTTAGTGGAGGCACGGATTTTGCAAAAGGCTGCATAGTTGTTTGGTTATGCCTGACAACAGCTTATTTGGTAAAATCCGTGCCTGTTTTTCTATAAAAGATAAAAACAAAGCACTTTTGGACAAAATCAAAGTCCGTAGAAATAGAAACGAAAATGAAAAAATAGATTTGCAAAGGGTCTGTCCGCGACTTGCTCTAACTTTGTTGCCAGTAATAGAATACAGTAACAAAATAAAGTGGAACAATGAAAAACAAACTTTTACTGGCGGTAGGGAGTATGGCGCTCCTGACTGCTTGCGATGCTTCAAAAGGAAATGAGATGGAATGGTTCGACCATGCAGTGAAAACAGCGGGACATCAGTTGCTCTATATGGCAGAACAATTGAAGAATGAACCGGATACCGCCTGTTTTCCCCGTTCTATCAAAGAAGGAAAGTACAGACTGGAGCACCCCACAGATTGGACGAGTGGTTTCTATCCCGGTTCCATGTGGCTGGCATACGAGTTGACCGGTGATGAGGCCCTCGCAAAAGAGGCGCGTAAATATACGAACCGTCTGCAGGATATGCAATATTATACGGGTAATCACGATTTGGGTTTTATGATGTTTTGCAGTTATGGGCAGGGCATCCGTTTGAAACCGGAGCCAACGGACAGTTTGATTTTGATTCATTCTTCAGAAAGCTTGTGCTCCCGTTTTCGTCCGGAAGTCGGACTGATTCGTTCGTGGGATTTCGGTGAATGGAGCTATCCGGTGATTATTGATAATATGATGAATCTTGAAATGCTGTTCTGGGCTTCGGAGCAAACCAATAATCCGAAATATCGTGAAATAGCCATCTCTCATGCTGACAAAACGTTGAAGAATCACTTCCGGGAGGACATGACCTCTTACCATGTGGTGAGCTATCTGGCAGATAGCGGTGAGGTAGAGTCGAAAGGAACCTTTCAGGGATATGCCGATTCTTCCGCTTGGGCGCGTGGACAGGCTTGGGGAGTGTATGGTTATACCATGTGTTATCGCTTCACCAAGCAACAGAGCTATCTGGATGCCGCTCATAAAATAGCGCGGTTCATTATCGATCACCGTCCGTCCGAAAATGACTATGTACCTTATTGGGATTATGATGCTCCCAATATTCCGAATGAACCGCGGGATGCTTCTGCAGCTGCCGTAACAGCTTCTGCATTGCTAGAGTTGAGTGGTTATGGCGACAAGAAACAAGGGGAAGAATATTTCCGTTATGCGGAGCATATCCTGAAACACTTATCCTCTGATGATTATTTGGCCCAGGAAGGAGAAAATCATGGCTTCATCCTGTTACATTCGGTTGGTAGTTTCCCGCACGACAGTGAAATTGATACTCCGCTCAATTATGCCGATTATTATTATCTGGAAGCCTTGAAACGTTATAAAGATCTGAAAGAAAAATCAGAAAATCCGTCTTACTAACTTGAAGAGAAACCGTAAAAAATTTAAAGTTCAGGGCAACCGTGTCTAAAATATGAATTCATAACTGTCGGACTTTGGCGCGGTTGTCCTGTTTTGAGCCGATACCGGTCCTTTATATGAGTTAAAAAACGGGATTCATTTATCAGATTGAATTGAAAATACTTATCTTTACGATAAATTCTTCAATATTAGCTCATGAAAGACCGGCATTTGCTATTTAAGTACCTATTCGGATTAACCGTTTGCATTTTATTTTTTCCTTTGGCTGTATCGGCCGCCGACAGCTTCATTCATTTTAAGCGATTATCCGTGGATGACGGGTTGTCGCAAAATACTGTGCTCGCTCTGACACAAGATCATAATAATAAGCTTTGGGTAGGCACCATAGACGGACTGAACTGGTATGAAGGTTCCCGCTTCGTTTCGTATTATAAAGCGCCGGATGATACGACCAGTCTGGCAAACAATCATGTCTATTCACTTCATACCGATTCGAAAGGTACGGTATGGGTAGGCACACAGGTCGGTTTATCCCGTTATAATATAGTAGGGAATAATTTCACCAATTATTCTTCACCGGACAATCAGCCGATGCAAGTATTGGCTATCGGAGAACCGGAGGAAGGCGACCGGCTTTTGCTTGCTACCAATATCGGTCTGGTGATTTTTGATAAAAAGACCGGGCGGATGAAAGTGCAGCCGGAACTTGCCGGAAAAACGATCTATTCTGTTTGCCGGATGAATGACGGTTTCCTGTTGGGAACTTCGGAAGGTGTCTATTTCTATTATGTACGCAACGAAAACGTGACCCCGCTTCTTCTCCAATTGAAAGGAGAAACCATCTCCGATATGCTCTATGACGACAAAACCGGCAACTGTTGGCTGGCTTCATTGACAAACGGGGTGTATTGTGTGGATAACAACTTTCAAATAAAACATCATTATAACAAGCAAAATACTCCTGCTTATTTCCTTACGAACTCGGTCAGGACATTGTCCGGAGATGATAAAGGAAGGGTTTGGATAGGAACCATGGAAGGTTTGCTTATCCTTGAACCGGAGACGGAAACGTTCCGGATCTGTCGTTTTTCTCCTGAAGATCCGACTACCTTGGGCCATAATTCCATCCGTTCTATCTTGAAAGATAATCAAGGGGGAATGTGGATCGGTACATTTTACGGCGGGCTTAATTATTATCATCCTCTCGCTCCGGCATTCGGACGCTTGCAACATTCCGCCTGGAGGAATTCGTTAAGTGATAACACAGTGAGTTGTATTGCCGAAGACCCGGATAATGGCAATCTCTGGATTGGCACGAACGACGGCGGATTAAATTATTATAACCGGAAAACCGGAGTCTTTTCATATTACCGGACGGGTACTTCCGCCAACGCTTTAAAGTCGGACAATATAAAATGTATATGGACGGGCAAGGATGGAAGTGTCTATATCGGCACTCATGGAGGGGGAATGAGTCGTCTGCATCACCGGAGTGGCAGGATAGAAACATATTCCTTTCCCCATTCTACTTCCCTGACTAACAGTTGTTACTCCTTATTGGACGGAACGGATGGAACGCTTTGGGTAGGCGGCATGAGCGGGCTTTACCTTTTCGACAAACAGACCGGCGAACTTTCACAGCATCCGTTGGCTAAAAAGCATAAAAAGTTAGAGAATGTATTGATATATACCTTGTTTCGCGATTCAAAAGGAAGAATCTGGATTGGTACGGAAGAGAGCCTGTTTTTGTATGCCGGCGGGAAACTGGAAGAACTGCATCTTTCTTCTTCGGCTTATCTGCATGGGTTGATACAGGCTTTCTGTGTACAGGAGGATAGCCGTCATGAAATCTGGATCGGTTCTTCCACAGGATTATATTGCTATAAGGAAGGAGCACCGACTGCCTGGAAACACTATACGATGAAAGACGGTTTGCCAAACGACTTTATTTATAATATACTGGAAGATGAACGGGGGCGTTTATGGTTGACAACTAACAAGGGACTGGCTTGCTTCAATACGGAGGAGGGTACTTTCCTCAACTATACGAAGCAGGACGGATTGCCTCACGATCAGTTTAACTATTTCGGAGCTTGCAAAGCGCACGATGGTACATTCTTTCTGGGGTCTCTTGGGGGCGTTGCCTATTTCAAGCCATACGAATTGGGTGATAATCCATATTCCCCGGATGCGGTAGTGACAGGAGCCGTTGTCTTAAATCAGGTGATTACGGATATGAAAAGTGAACGGGTACGTTATTATCAGGACGAGCAAGGGCGGATGCTGGGTATGTCGTTCCCTTCCGATCAGAAACTTTTTAATATCCGGTTTGCCGTTATCAACTATTTGGCTGGCAAACGGAACCAGTTCGTTTACAAATTGGAAGGCTTTGAAACCGAGTGGAACTACTCCCGTCATGTTTCCTTTGCACGGGCGAGTTATTCCAATCTCCCGCCCGGTGAGTATGTATTCAAGGTGAAGGCATGTAACAACAATGGAAAGTGGAGCGAGGCGACCACTGAATTTTTTGTGCATATCATTCCGATGTGGTATCAGACCTGGTGGGCAAAGACACTTTTCATCTTCTTTTCTGTAGGGCTTCTCGTCTTTGTGATCTATTTCTTTATTGCCCGTGCCAAAATGAAGATGCAAGTCCGGATCGAACAGATAGAACGAAACAAGATAGAAGAAATCAGTCAGGAGAAAGTACGTTTTTACATGAATATGTCTCATGAGTTGCGTACTCCGTTGAGTCTGATACTGGCTCCGTTGGAGGAACTCTTGGGGCAGAGCAATCTGAAAGGTACTCCGGTACAACAGAAGCTGGATTACGTTTATAAGAACGGTCGTAAGTTGTTGCACATTGTCAACCAGTTGCTGGATTTCCGTAAAGCCGAAGCAGGTGCAATGCCTATTCATGTTGCGCAGGTGGATGTAGAAGAACTGTTGCAAGATGCTTTTGCCCTGTTTAAAGAAAATGCGCAGAAGCGTGCTATCAGCTTTCATATAAAATCCGATCTGGAAGGACGATTGTTTCCGGCGGACCGGACGTATGTAGAGACTATCTTGATGAACCTGTTGTCTAACGCCTTTAAGTTTACACCGGACGGCGGAAGTATTTCGCTTTCCTTATGGACAGAGGGAGATACCTATGGCTTCACGGTAAGAGATAGCGGAATCGGTATGTCTCCGGAACAGCTAACCCACATTTTCGAACGTTTCTATCAGGTAGACGGTCAGCGAAAGGGGACGGGTATCGGGCTGTCATTGGTGAAGATGCTTGTAGAAAAGCATCACGGCACTATTATGGTAGCAAGCGAACCTGCTCAATATACCGAATTTAAAGTCACGCTACCTGCTGATATGGCTGCCTTCACGGAGAAAGAATGTGAATTGCCGGCACATGAAGTCGAAACATCTGCTTCTCTCCGGGAGCTTCCGGTGGCTGATGAATATTTCTCTGGTGATGCGTCGGCTATAGTTGCAGAAGAACTATCGGACGGTGATCAGATAGAAGCCGGCAGTGAGGAAGAGCGTCCTACTATCTTGTTGGTAGATGACAATAAAGAGATGGTGGATTACCTGAAAGATAATTTCCGGCAGAACTATGTGACGCTGACCGCCGGAAACGGCGAAGAAGCATTGGCTATTATGAAAGAGCATCGTGTGGATATTGTTCTTTCCGACGTGATGATGCCGGGTATTGACGGTATCAAACTTTGCCAGCTTATTAAACGAAATCTGCAAACCTGCCACATTCCCGTCTTGCTGTTGTCTGCCAAAGGAAGTGTTGATGCACAGACGGAGGGTATTCAGGCTGGAGCGGATGATTACATTGCCAAACCGTTCTCGATTCATTTATTGAAAGGAAAAATAGCTAATCAACTGAAAGCACGCCAGCGGTTGAAACACTATTATTCGAATACGATTGATATAGATACTGCTAAAATGACTTCGAATAATCTGGATGAGGAATTCATGAGCAAAGCTATTCAGGTAGTAGAAGAAAATATCAGTAATGAAGACTTCACCTCTGATGAGTTGGCAAGTCAGCTTTGTATGAGCCGTTCGTCACTGTATCTCAAGATGAATTCCATATCCGGTGAACCGCCTGCCAACTTTATCCGGCGTATCCGTTTTAATAAGGCGTGTAAATTGTTGCTTGAAGGGCGCTACTCCATTTCGGAGATTAGCGGAATGGTAGGCTTCGGATCTTCTTCTTACTTCTCTACCAGTTTCAAGAAGTATGTCGGTTGTCTGCCATCGGAGTATGTGAAGCAGCATACTAAGTAGTTGTTGCTTGTTCATGCAGGTGCAGAAATGAATGAAAGTTTTTTGTCTACTATAAAGTTGAAAAACATAAAAACATCTGCCACCTGCAACCAAACGCGTGTAATGCACTAATTGACAAATAGTTGGAACGTGGCAGATACTGTGGCAGATAGGTTGCAGATAAAGTATCTGCAACGCGTTATATAATCAAAGAAAAAGCCTTGATTCCTTTATGCAAAGCTATGGGATAATTGGGTAAGCACTCATTGTATGGCTGTCCCTTTTTCTATACTCTGTAGTGGAGTATATAGCATCTCTTTATCCAATAATTAGTATTCTTTATTATTGTTGATAGGTAATAGTGACATGTAATTTGTTTCTCCTGCCGTTAATTTAGTTAAAATTTCCGCTATATATTTCACCGGCCTTAATCCATTCATCTTACATGTTTCAATAATTGAGTATAACATAGAAGCATTCTTTGCCCCTAGTTCCGATCCGCAAAACAGATAATTCTTTCTTCCCATACAAATAGGGCGTTCATCATCCTCTCGG
>NZ_GG774797.1:48301-221502 GCF_000163675.1 Bacteroides sp. D22
GGAGTCAGCTGCATACCGGAAGGGGAAGTGGGGTTAGTTAATTGACACTTGTAATGACGATACCAGCCAAGGAATTTATAATAATCAACGCCAAAACGATGGCAATACTCCAAAAGAGAGACTTGGCAACCACTGTCGGATGACTGATAAGCAGAAAGAATCTCTAAAAAACAATCAGTAGAGTCCATAAGAATAAAATTTTAAGTTCTGTGCAAAGGTAAAACTGACTGATAGGATAAACAAGAGCCATACAATGAGTGCTTACTGCCCTCCTGGAGAATTGGCTTATGCAAGGCTTATACTGTGTTGCAGATACTTTGATCTGCAACCTATCTGCAACAGTATCTGCAACGATACAACTGTTTGTCAACTAGTGTATTACACGCGTTTGGTTGCAGGTGGCAGATGTTTTTATATTTTTTCAACTTTATGGTAGGAGGATTACGCATCAAAATTAGGGTCACCACCGTAAGTCATAAACCAAATTCACCTTTGTGTCCTCCGCGTCCTCTGTGGTGAAAACCTAAACAAGAACTAATAACCTTCATTTTTCTATCAATTCCAGTCATTCCGTTTTGGGGGCTATTTTACCCTTTTACCCTCTTTGTAGCCTCCTGTAACGCTTGTTTTGGACGAATTTTAAGTTGAAATGAACGAAAACAAAGTCCTGTTAGACAGTATCAGAGAAGGAAGAAATGAATTGAAAGTTCCGTTTCGGACGGTTTATCTACATTTGCCTACAGAAAAACCAATCATTTGATATCATGAAAAAAGTATTATTGATTTCATTCGTAATCTTGTCTGTGGCTGCACAGATGACACATGCGCAAAAACAAGCAGTCATCAAGTTGACGGAAACAACGTTGATGCATGAAATGCGTGCCACTCCTTATCCTCTTGATAAAGCGGTGGTAAATGACCGTGCGGTTTCTTTCCAATGGCCGCTCCGTTCGGACATGAACTCGCAGGACAGTCCGTTGGATGGATTCGAACACAAAGTAAAGAAGGTAGATAAAACGAAGATTACCTATCGGTTACGTTATTCGCAGGATGCCGGATTGAAGTCCGGAGTTGTTCAGGTGGAAACTCGTTGGCCGTTCTATAATCCGGAACAACCGCTTGCGCCGGGGGTATGGTACTGGCAGTTCGGTTATGTAGAAAACGGACAAGTGACTTGGGGAAGCACACAGCAAGTCACCGTAGAAGATCGTCCGTGCAAATTCTGTCCGCCTTCATTGAAAACTGTGTTGGCAAAACTACCTGCCGACCATCCGCGTGTGTGGATCATGAAGAACGAATGGAAGGACTTTATAAATCACAGCAAACAAAAGGCAGAAAGACAATGGTATCTTGAGCGTGCAGATCAGGTACTTCAGACTCCAATGAAATCAGTGAAAGATATTAATGTCTCGCAGGTGAAGAATCTGAAGAACGAGATGCAGATAAATTCATACCTCACTCGTGAAAGCCGTCGCATCATCGATGCGGAAGAAGGCAATACCGAAGCATTGATACGGGCCTGGTTGCTGACGCAGGATACTAAATATGCTGACGAAGCCATCAAACGGGTATTTATCATGGCCGACTGGGATAAAGATAAGAATGTGAAAGGAGATTTTAATGCTTCTAGCTTATTGTCTCTCTGCTCTATGGCTTATGATTCTTTCTACGACCGGTTGAATACATCACAAAAGAAAGCATTACTGGAAGCCATCAAAAATAAAGGTGGTGAAATGTATGAGAACTTTAATAACCGGATGGAGAACCACATCGCCGACAATCATGTGTGGCAGATGACACTTCGCATCCTTACAATGGCGGCATTCAGTGTATATGGCGATCTGCCCGAAGCCGATACATGGGTGGATTACTGTTATAACGTATGGTTGGCACGTTTCCCCGGATTGAACAAAGACGGTGGCTGGCACAATGGCGATTCTTACTTTACGGTCAACACCCGTACATTAGTAGAAGTGCCTTACTATTATAGCAAACTGACCGGTTACGACTTCTTTTCCGATCCTTGGTATCAGGGAAATATCATGTATACCATCTTCCAGCAACCTCCTTTTTCCAAATCCGGAGGAAACGGAAGTTCGCATCAGAATGTGGGACGTCCCAACAGCATCCGTATAGGCTATTTGGATGCGCTGGCACGCCTTACCGGAAACACGTATGCCGCTGATTTCGTACGCCGCACATTGAAAGTGGAACCGGATTATATGAAGAAAGCCTTATTGAGTAAGCCCGGTGATCTTGCCTGGTTCCGCCTGCAATGTGATAAACTTCTGCCGGAAGGTGAAGGATTGACAGCACTCCCTGCAGGATACGTCTTCCCCGCAACAGGACTTGCCTCTTTCCAGACGAACTGGGACAGAGTAGGTGGAAATGCGATGTGGAGTTTCCGGTCAAGCCCTTATGGTTCTACCTCTCATGCACTTGCCAATCAGAATGCTTTCAATACGTTCTATGGTGGAAAACCATTATTTTACAGTAGCGGACACCACATTGAGTTTACCGACGTACATAGTATGTTGTGCCATCGTGCCACGCGTGCTCACAATACGATTCTGGTGAACGGTATGGGACAACGTATCGGTACGGAAGGATATGGATGGATTCCCCGTTATTATGCCAGCGAGAAGATCGGGTATGTGCTGGGTGATGCTTCCAATGCTTACGGAAAAGTGATTTCACCGCTTTGGCTGACACGCGGCGAACAGTCGGAGGTGCATTATACGCCCGAAAATGGCTGGGATGAGAACCATGTGAAAACTTTCCGCCGTCATATTGTCAATTTGGGAAAGACAGGACTCATCTTTATCTATGACGAACTCGTGGCAGACGAACCTGTAAACTGGAGTTTTTTGCTGCATACCACAGAAAATCCCATGACAGTGGATCAATCGAATCATCGCTTCGTGCATATTCAAGCCACGAACCGCGGAGGAGCATCAGACGCTTATCTTTTCTCCACCGGAACATTGCAGACAGATACGACGAGCCGTTTTTTCTATCCGGCAGTCAACTGGCTACGTGCTGATGACAAAGGGGTGTTCAAGAAGTATCCTAATCACTGGCATTTCACCGCTACATCGGAAAAGGCACAAGTATATCGTTTTGCCACTGTCATCAATACACATGCACTGAAATATCCTGCCAAAGATCCCGAAATCTTGTCCGACGGACGTATCAAAGTGGGCGGATGGCTGATCAGTGTTAACCTGAAATCCGACGGTGCTCCTTCATTCTTTATCCGCAGCACTCAAGAGAAGGTGAATATCACTTATAAAGGTGAAGCTACTGTCATCAATGAGGATGGGTACGAAACGGTAATGAGGGATACAGTGCCCGAACTGGAAATCTGATCAATGAACATGAAAGATACGAATATATGAGACACTCTACTTTTAATATGAGAACTATATGTCTGTTGGCTGCATTATCGGGCATAACCGTCTTGTCGGCACAGACTCCCGGTAAGCCCCGTGTACAGACTTCGGCAGCTCCGGAGGAAACTACGGTCTACAAGCCCGGCGGGAAAAAGCAGGAAACAGCAGTTGCGACTTCTTCAAAAAAGGAGGAGGATAAACGCCAATCCGGCAAAGAGAATACAGGAAAGAAAGCGACTGCCTTTGATGGTCAACGCTATCTGGCATTGAAAACGAATGTAATATATGATGCTTGTGCTTTGCTGAACCTTGCCGTGGAAATGCAGGTGCATAAAAAGATCACGGTAGAGTTGCCGTTGACTTGCAGTTTGTGGGACTTGGGGGATAAGCACGGCGTGCGTACGGTAGCATTGCAACCTGAAGCCCGCTGGTGGATAGGAAATGAAACAGGACGGGGACACTTTGTCGGACTACACGCCCACGTGGCATGGTTTAACGTAAAGTGGAACGATGACCGTTATCAAGATACTGATCGTCCGCTGTTGGGAGCCGGAATAAGCTACGGTTACAAACTCCCTCTTTCCAAACACTGGGGAGCGGAATTTAATCTGGGAGTGGGATATGCCAACATGAAGTATAACACCTATTATAATGTAGACAACGGCGCACAGCTGGATACGCGTGTCCGTCATTACTGGGGGATAACCCGTGTGGGAGCATCGTTGGTCTACCGCTTCTAACCTTAGATAGGAACATACATATAAATAAGATAACAATATGAGAAGAAATTTATATATACTGGCACAGTGCACTTTCTTGTTGTTCATCACCTTGCTGGTGAATGGATGCAGCCTGCACGAAGAACCGGAAATGACTCCCGAAGGAGAACTGGGAGTGGACCCGACAGCTGTAACACTCAACCTTAATCTGGCAATGAATCTAAGTTTGGCAGAAAGAGCACCGGTGACCATCACCCGTGCGTCGGAAACCAACTATCTGCGTCGTTTCATCGTAGAAGCCTATCTGGATAGACAGGTGGCGGCACGGCAAACGGTATATGAAGAGGATTTTAACCGTGCCAGTCTGTCTGTTAGTATGAAGCTGCACGCCCGTAATTACCGCATCCTGGTGTGGGCCGATTATGTGAATGCGGAGACACCGGAACAGGGACTTATCTACGATGCCAAGAATCTGGCTTTTATCCTTCCTGCCGGAAAGTATATAGGGAATAGCCGATATAAAGATGTTTTTGCAGCTTCTGCTGTGGCAGACCTGACTTCTTTCCGCAATCATTGGGGAGCTGAAACAAGTCTTGACGTTGAACTGTATCGCCCCGTAGCACGCTATGAACTGGTGGCTAAAGATGTAGCGACGTTTCTCAATAAACTGTCCACAGGCGGACTGAAAGGTGAAAGTTTTACCGCTCGTGTGAAGTACAGTGATTATTTGCCTACCGGCTACAATTTGTGGGATGATGTACCCAAGAACTCGCTCATGTACATGGAATATAAAGTGGCCTTTGAACGCCCTGCCGATGGTACGAAAGAACTGATACTGGGATTCGACTATGTGTTGACCGATGCCGGAGAAACCGTTTCCATTCCTGTAGAGCTCGAAATCTTGAATGAGAAGAATGAAGTGCTGGCACGTACTGCTGCTTTCCGTATTCCTTGTGAACGGGGCAAAAACACAACGGTACGCGGTAACTTCCTGACTTCCGATGCCAATGGAGGAATAGGGATCGATCCCGATTATGACGGTGATCTGGAGGTAGACCTTGGAGAATTATAAAATAGACAAATCAATTAAGAATTGCTTAACCATAAAACAATTAAGATCATGAAAAAGAACTTATTTTATTCGCTAATGGCTTTGTTCGTAGTGCTTTTTGCATCCTGTGGACAAGAAGAAATCGTTTCGGACAACGGAACAGAAATCAATGCTCCTGTTACTATCTCTGTACAGGCTCCTGTAAATAACGTCTTTAGCCGTGCGGTTACCATTCCTGACGGTTATACGATGCAATGTATCATGCAATTACTGAATGCTGATGGCAATAAGATAGGCGATCAGGTAACTAAACCGGTTACAGACGGTAAGGTATCTTTCACTATTTCTGTAGATGAACAAAAAGAAGTGTCGAAAGCATTGTTTTGGGCTGAATATGTACCGGAAAGCGGTGCCGCTAATAAAGTATATAACACTGCTGATTTGAGAGTAGTAGGATATAATACTGCATCATTCGATCTGACTAATGATGCGTTGATGGCAGCCAGCGACGCTTTCTGCGGAAAATTGGAAACGATTGGTAATGCCAGTGTGACATTGAAGCGGCCGTTTGCTAATGTGAGCGTAAAACCGAAGAATCCGGAAGTAGCTGCGGCAGCTAATAAACTGGAAATAAAATATAACGCTTTGAGCGGATATGATATTTTAGAGGGTAAATGTTCTGCTACGACTCCTGTGACTTATACAAATGCAAATTTTGCTTCTGCGGATGGCAATTGGTTCGCTAATTTCTTTTTTGCTCCTTCAAATGTAGGTAAATTTACAGAAGAAATAACCATGGCATTGAGTGGCGGATATAGTAAAGAGATTAAAATACCGGCAAATACATTACCTTTGGACGCTAATATGCAGATTATGGCTAAATTTGAAATCGGAGATGGCAACTTTGACATTGAAGTAGGAGTGGATCCGGATTATGAAGCATTGGAAATGAAAGTTGGTAGCTATATCAATGCTGAAGGTAAAGTGGTACGTGATGCAGCAGATGCTGTCGGTATTGTTTTCAAAATGGAGGCTATCGGTAGTGATGTGCCGGCTAATTATCCTGTAGCACTTCAGGGCAAGACAATTGCCGGATATGCGGTAGCGATTGAGAATGTAGCGACTGGTCGTCAGGTTCTTAATAATGCCGCAATGAGCTCTTTAGTTACAACAGATGCAACTGTAACTAATGGAACACAGGCTACAGATGCTTTACTTACAGGTATTGGAGAAGTTGCATTTATGACAACTTATAATAGCTGGGTGAATGAACATCCGCTTGATGGTGAAAGTTTGAGTTCATGGTATATTCCTACAGTGGATCAATTAGGTGAATTCATGGGAATGTTATTTAAAATAGGAGAGGTAGAGCCCACTGGTGGACAAGCTTTCAGAGAAATGCCGGAATTTGCATTTGAAAATGGTGTAATGTTTGACCGGGATCCTATTGAGTCCGTATATTATGCCTCTTGTACGGTTAATGGAAGTAAAGATATTTCCGGTGTAATCATTAATGTGGATAAAACAACTAAGCAGGTGCTGGATGCAAAAGCAAGTAGTCTGAAAGTTACTGGTAGTTCGCAGAAAGCTCTTTGCCGCCCAATGATTACAATCTTTAAATAGTCACTGAATAATCGACCTTACTCAATAGAAGTTCAAGGAAAGTGGGAACCCCCGTCCCGCTTTACCTTCTTCTTACATTGAAACTTTTGAAAATAGCCCTCTAATCTTATACCTAGAAAAGAAAATAATATGCACACCACATTTCGCCTATCGGTTTTTCTTTTGTTCATGGTACAGTTGTTCTGTAGCTGTACATCTGACTCGCTGCCCGAACCGGACAGTACGCAGCCAGAGATGCCTGCCGGAATTCCCGATGCCTATCAGGATAAGATACGGACGCAACCTTATCCCAAAGCAGATAATGAATTGTATCTGAATCCTGCTCCTCTTATTGTTCCTCAAGCCATGAAGACGGGCGAAAGACTGCAATTTTCCCTTTCACGTACTGAAGATTTCAGCAGTTCCGAAACGCTACTTTCCGAACCGCAGGAATGGTGTATGTATAATCTTCATCGTCGTTTGGAGGTCGGCACATGGTATTGGCGCTTTCGTTCCACCAATCTTAATGGAACTACGCCCGGTGAATGGAGTGCTATCTATCGTTTCGAATTAAAGAATGATACACCGGAATTTGTAACACCTCCTTTTCAGACATTCTTAGCAAATGCTCCCCGTCTGCATCCTCGTATTTACTGTTTTTTAGACGACCGTATCGGAGAGGCTCGTAACCGTGTCACTTCACACCCTGAATATGCAGAACTACAAAGTCGTGCTTCACAGGCATTGAAAGCCGAATACACCGGAATGACTGATTTATATAGCCGTGCAGAAGAGCTCCGGCAACATGCCACTTATCTTTATCAGGCTTATCACCTGACCCAAAAAGAAATTTATGCCGAAAAGTTGCGTCAGCTTCTCGAAGCGTTGATTGCCGCTCCCCCAGCTGATGGACAACTTTTTGCATCCAACTTTACTGCCAGCAACATCGCATGGTGTCTTGTTGCAGCCTACGATCTGCTTTATAATAACTTGTCTGCTTCCGATCGTACTGCTGCCGAAGAACTGATGATGCGTGTGGCACGTTACTATTACAAGGTAAATTGCGGTTTTCAGGAAAACCATCTCTTTGATAATCATTTTTGGCAGCAGAATATGCGTGTCCTCTTTCAAGTGGCTTTGTCGCTTTACGACAAACCGGCCTATTCTTCCGAAGTGCTGCCCATGATGGAGTATTATTATGAATTGTGGACAGCCCGTGCTCCTGCTTCCGGTTTCAATCGCGACGGTATATGGCACAATGGTATCGGTTATTTCAGTGCCAATATATTGACTTTGGCGTATATGCCGTCTCTTCTTTCATTTATCAGTCGGTACGATTTTCTATCACATCCGTGGTATCAGAATGCCGGACGTTCGTTGGTTTATACTTGCCCGCCGGGATCGAAAAGCAACGGCTTTGGTGACAGTAGTGAAAAGGGGAGTGAACCCAACCGTCTGATTGCCGCCTTTGCTGACTATCTGGCATGTGAAACGGGTAATTCCTATGCCGGATGGTATGCCGGAGAATGTCAGGACCTGTTGCGTCGGGATTATGAATTGCGTCTTTACCGGATGTGCACCGAGCAGGATTACAATACAGCTTTTCCTGCCGAGGCTGATAAAATGGTATGGTATAAAGACGCTGGTGAAGTAGCCATGCACAGTGCCCCGGAAGATACGGGAAAGGATCTTGCGCTCTCGTTCCGTTCCAGTACATTCGGGTCCGGCAGTCACACTACTGCCAGCCAGAATGCTTTTAACCTGTTGTATAAGGGTGTCGATGTGTATCGCAGTACGGGCTATTATCAGAATTTCAGCGATGCTCATAATCTGATGTCCTATCGCCATACGCAGGCGCATAATTCACTATTGGTAAACGGTATCGGACAACCTTATTCTACCGAAGGTTATGGCAGTGTGATGCGTGCTATGGGCGGACAGCATATCAGTTACTGTTTGGGAGATGCTTCACATGCTTACAGAGGGATCAGCAATGACCCGATGTGGGTTGGCTACTTCAAGCAGGCAGGTATTGAGCAGACACCGGAAAATGGATTCGGTGCCACCCCGTTGACTAAATACCGCCGACATGTGTTGATGCTTCATCCTCATACGGTGATTGTGTATGATGAACTGGAAGCATCGGAGGCTGTCCGCTGGGAGTGGCTGTTGCATAGTCCTACGGAATTTAAGATGGATGCGACAAAGAAAACGTTGTCTACAAATAATAAAACCAAAGGATGGATGGCTGTGACGCAGCTTTTTGGAGGACATGTTTTTACGCTGTCCCAAACGGACCGTTTTGTAGTGCCGCCCGCCATCACCGGAGCGGAGTATCCCAACCAGTGGCATTTGACTGCACGGGTTGACGGTTGTTCTGCCACCCGTTTCCTGGCTATTATCCAGGTAGGAGATGAGGCTGTCCCTATTATCAACCGTGACGGTGATACCTTTAACGTAGGCGACTGGACGATCAAAGCGGTTTTGGATGCTTCCAAAGCACCCGAACTTGCAGTGAGTCATCGCACCGAACAGGCGGTATTTAGTTATGGAACAGACAATCCTGCGTTGAATGGCAATTTTTACTCTCGACAATATACGGGTTCCTCGTTGCTTTACGATGAGATAGACGGGGCTTATCGGGTGGTTGAAATGACCGACCGGAGTCCTATATCTACCCGGGTAGTAAATCAATGATAAACAATGAAACATAGTGAATATAAATAACAAACAGAATATGATGAAAAGTAGAATTATTTGCATTTTGTTGCTTCTTGTCGGTGCATCCGGCATTTATGCCCAGAGTTTGACCGTTACCGGTAAGGTGGTGGACAACGAAGGCTTGGAAGTGATTGGAGGAAATGTAACCGTGAAAGGAAAACAAAACACGGGTACCATTACCGATATCAATGGTAAATACACCATTACCGATATCAATGGTAAATACACCATTACCGTTAGTGATCCGCAGAAAGATGTCTTGGTTTTCTCTTTTATCGGATTGGAAAATATGGAAGTACCCGTGAAAGGAAGAAAACAGATTGATGTGACCATGAAGGCTGCGTCGGTATTGTTGGATGAGGTGGTAGCTATCGGTTATGCAACAGTAAAGCGTAAAGACCTGACCGGTTCCGTGGCTTCTGTGAGAAGCGACGATTTGCTCAAAGTTCCTTCGTCTGATGTAACCCAGGCTTTAGCGGGACGTATGGCGGGTGTGCAGATTATACAAACAGACGGTCAGCCCGGTGCTACGATGTCAGTGCGTGTTCGTGGCGGTATATCAATTACGCAAAGCAACGAACCGCTTTATATTATCGACGGATTTCCGACGGAAGATGGCATGGCCAGCCTTGATCCTGCCGATATTGAAAGTATCGACGTGTTGAAAGATGCTTCGGCAACAGCCATCTACGGCGCCCGGGGAGCGAATGGCGTAGTGGTAATCACCACCAAAAGCGGTGCGAAAAGTGAAGGGAAAGCGACTCTTACTTTCGATTCTTATGTAGGTGTGCGTACGCTTGCCAAGCGGTTGGATGTATTAAGTGTAGAGGAATTTGTGTTGGCGGATTATGAAAGAACATTAGGAGATGCTACTGATCCCGAGGAAAGTATGCGGTCATGGCAAAACCGTTATGGTGGTTTTGTCGATCTTCATGAAAACTATGGTAATCGTAAAGGTATCGACTGGCTGGACCGTACGATGGGACGCACTACCGTTACGCAAAATTACCGGGTAGGTGTCAACGGTGGCAATGATAAGTTGAACTACAATATGTCTTATGGTTACTTCAAGGATGAAGGTGCGATGGTATATAGCGGCAGCGACAAACATAACATTGCGCTTAGCGTGAAAAGCGAAGTGAATAAGCGGCTTTCCGTTACAGGACGTATCAACTTCGATTATCTGAAAGTGTATGGAGCAGGTGTTGCCGGAAACGGTACGAATGAAGGCGGAAGTAATGTAGATGCAAAGTTTAATAAAATGGTTCAGATTTTGCAATACCGTCCTACCATTGGTATACGTGGTAATGACTCGGATTTGTTGGCAGGAGAAGACCCTGTATTAAGCGATGCAGACGGAAACGTGATGCAGAATCCGTTGATTGCCGCCGCTGAAGAAAAAGATAATAAGGAAACACGTACTTTGCAAGCCAATGGCGGACTGACTTTCAAAATCATCAAAGGATTGACTTTCCGCAACAATACGGGTATGCGTTATCAGCTTTACCGCCGGGAGCTTTTCTATGGCGACCAATCTATTATGGGAAGACGCAGCGGTATTTACGGCTCTATCAGGAATACGGAGACCGGAAGTTTTCAGACCTCTAACGTCTTGACTTATGATAAACGTTTTCAGAAGAAGCATAAAGTGGTAGTACAATTGGGACAGGAATTTGTAAAACGCTGGACTCGTGTGCTCGAATCCGGTGTCAGTGGGTTGCCTACCGATGAGTTCATTTTGGGAGATATGAGTCTGGGTACTCCATCCGTTGCTTCGTCCGATGAAAACTATGATGATAATCTGCTCTCTTTCTTCGCTCGTCTCAACTATGACTTTACCGATAAGTATTTGTTTTCCGCAACTTTCCGTGCGGATGGCTCTTCTAAATTCGGTAAGAATAATAAATGGGGATATTTTCCTGCCGTATCAGCAGCATGGCGTGTGGGTGAAGAGGATTTTATAAAGAAACTGAATGTTTTCTCCGACTTGAAATTCCGTATCGGATACGGTTTGGCGGGTAACAACAGAATCGGTAGTTATAACAGCCTTGCTTTGATGTCTTCCATCATCACAGCTATGGGAGATCAGCTTACTCCCGGTTATGCTTCCAAGCAGATACCGAATCCCGATCTGAAGTGGGAAGCGAACAAGACTTTTAATATGGGGGTCGATTTAGGATTTCTGAATCAACGTATTACCATTTCACCCGAATTCTATATAAATAGGAGTAGTAACTTGCTGCTTAACGCCCAGTTGCCTTATTCTTCCGGTTATCAGAGTATGTTGATTAATGCCGGAGAAACGAAGAATGTAGGTGTGGAACTGACTGTGAATACTGTGAATTTCTCTACAAAGAAGTTTAGTTGGAACACTACACTGACGCTGTCGCACAATAAAAATTCAGTGAAAGCATTGACCGGTGAGGCGGTGCAACTCTATGAAGCCAGGTTCGGCTTTAACCAAAACACTCATCGTATTGCTGTCGGAGAACCATTAGGACAGTTCTATGGTTACATCACCGAAGGGCTGTATCAGGTAGATGATTTCAATTATGATGCTTCTACGCAGACCTATACATTGAAAGATGGAGTACCTTATCATGGTGATAAAGGCCGGATTCGTCCGGGTATGTGGAAGTTTAAGAACTTGACCGGAGACGATAATGTGATTGATGAAAATGATAAAACGGTCATTGGTAACGCTCAACCGAAATTCTACGGAGGATTGAATAACTCTTTTACTTACAAAGGATTTGATTTGAGTATATTCCTGACTTTCAGCTATGGCAACGAAGTGCTGAATGCGACCAAACTGGTTACCAGTAAGGTAGGTAGCTTGAACTACAACGCATTGGATGTGATGAATAGCTCTAATCGTTGGATGACCATCAATTCGGATGGACAGAAGGTGACAGATCCCGGAGAACTGGCTGCTCTGAATGCTGGTAAAACCGTAGCCGCTTATCATGATGCTCAACAAGGAGACAATTATATTCATTCATGGGCAGTGGAGGATGCTTCCTATTTGAAACTAAGTAATGTGACTTTGGGATATACATTCCCTAAAAACCTGATTGCAAGGGTAGGATTGAAGAACTTGCGTTTGTATGCCACCGGTAATAATCTCTTGACTTGGACTAAGTATTCAGGTTTCGATCCGGAAGTCTCTACGATGAAAAGCGGTTTGACACCGGGTGTTGACTTTGGGGCATATCCGCTTAGCCGTTCTTTTATTTTTGGTCTCAACGTAGCATTTTAATTCTTTAAATACATAGTAATCATGAAAAAGATACATCTATTATATGCCGTATTCGCCCTATTGGCAACAGGATTTTCCTCTTGTGAGGATTTGCTGACGGAAGAACCTAACTCAAAATATGACCGGGACCGCTATTTCGATTCGGAAGATAAAGCGGAAATGGCAGTGATGGGAATATATAGTTCATTGTCGGACTTTAATCATTATGGTTGGTACGAAATGGCTTCTCCTGCATCAGACGATACCTATTATACGGCCCGTACGCAGTCTGACAATCAGGTTCACGATATTGCACATTATCAGCTAAACTCCACGAATACGTGGATTGAAAGTATTTGGAAACTGAAATATGAGGGAATCGACCGGGCTAACCTCACCATTGACGGAATTTGTGGCATGACAGGATACGCAGAAAATACCCGTCTGAAAGCATTGGAAGCGGAAGCTCGCTTTCTGCGTGCTTTCCTCGCATTTGATTTGGTGAGATATTGGGGAGATGTGCCTTTCAAAACATCTTATTCATCATCCTACGAATCTGCTTTTGGTGAACGTGTGGACAGGGATGTGATTTATGACGAGATTATATCCGACCTTACTTTCGCTAAGAACAATCTGGATTGGGCAACAGCTTCTTCCAGTCCCGAACGGGTGACACAGGGAGCTGCCCGTGCATTGCTGATGCGTGTATATTTGCAGCGTGCAGGATACAGCCTTCAGTCGAATGGACAGTTGAAACGTCCGGAGGAAAGTAAGCGGATGGAATCTTTCGATGCAGTGATAAAAGAGTGGGAGGCTTTTGAAAAGAAAGGATACCATGATTTTTATGACGGTGGTTATGAGGCACTCTTTAAAAGCTACTCGCAAGGGGTACTGAATAATAAGGAGAGCCTTTGGGAGATTGCTTTCTATCATTCGCAAGGACGTCGTAACGGTGGAGCATGGGGAATTTATAATGGTCCGCAGGTGGCGGAACCTACCGGAGTTTCTGCATCTGAATCAAATCAGTATATGGGACGTGCCAACGGTTTCTTTATAGTAGTCCCCGAATGGCGTAACTTCTTCGAAGCGAGCGATAAACGTCGTGATGTCGCTATTTGCACCTATCGTTATACCTGGAATGGTACTAAAAAAGAGCATGTAAAAGAAGAAAGAAGTGCAGGTAGCTGGTATGTGGGAAAATGGCGCCGGGAATGGATGCCGAAAGAGTCATGGAACAAGAATATCAATTATGCGGATGTAAACTATTGTCCTTTGCGTTATGCTGATGTGGTATTGATGGCTGCCGAAGCGTATAATGAAACAGGAACGGACAGACAGAAAGCATGGGATTTGTTGAATAGCGTACGTACACGTGCTGAAGCGACTTCTATTACAGAAGCGAATTATGATGAAATGATGAGCGTACGGAAAAAGACACATAACCTGACTTTCATCGACGACTCTACACCGGAAGGAAAGTTTCGGACGGCTCTCTACTGGGAACGCGGCTTTGAACTGGCTTTTGAAGGACAGCGCAAATATGATCTGATACGTTGGGGAGTGTTGGGAAAGGCTCTGAAACTGTTTGGTGAGATCAGTTCCGTCAATCAGAAAGAGAACAAACCATATCCGGCTTACCGGAATTTTACGGAGGGTAAACATGAACTTTTCCCTATCCCTCTGAAAGAGATACAAAGTAATCCGAAACTCAATGGAATGAATAATAACGGGTATTGAGAAGACTCTCAATAGAATAGGCGACTGGAAAAATATACAAAAATAGTTTGCCAATTCAAAGAAAAGCCGTACTTTTGCAAGCCGATTATTATCACAAAATGATAAGAGATTAATTCATAGCAAGTTAGTATTCCTTTGTCCGGGGAAGACTAATGAGTGGTGAAGAAAATTTTTAGTAGTAACATTTAAAAAACAAAATTAGAGTGGATACTTTAAGTTACAAGACCATTTCTGCAAACAAAGCGACTGTAACCAAAGAATGGGTTATCGTTGACGCTACAGACCAGACTTTAGGTCGTCTGGGAGCAAAAGTTGCAAAATTGCTGAGAGGAAAGTACAAACCAAACTTTACTCCTCACGTAGACTGCGGTGATAACGTTATCATCATCAATGCAGACAAAGTAAAACTGACTGGTAACAAATGGAATGACAGAGTTTATTTGTCATATACAGGTTATCCTGGTGGTCAGAGAGAAATGACTCCTGCCCGTTTGATTACAAAACCGAACGGTGAAGAGAGATTACTGAAAAAAGTAGTGAAGGGCATGCTTCCTAAGAATATCCTGGGAGCTAAATTGCTGAATAACTTGTATGTTTACGCTGGTAGCGAACACAAACAAGCTGCTCAGAACCCGAAAATGATTGATATTAATTCATATAAATAAGATATAATGGAAGTAGTAAATGCATTAGGCAGACGTAAACGTGCTATTGCACGCATATTCGTAAGCGAAGGTACAGGAAAGATTACTATTAACAAGAGAGACCTTGCAGAGTACTTTCCATCAACTATTCTTCAGTATGTTGTAAAACAACCATTGAACAAGCTGGGTGCTGCTGAGAAGTATGACATCAAGGTGAACTTGTGTGGTGGTGGTTTCACTGGTCAGTCTCAGGCATTGCGTTTGGCAATCGCTCGTGCACTGGTTAAGATGAACGCTGAAGATAAAGCCGCTCTTCGTGCAGAAGGCTTCATGACTCGTGACCCTCGTTCTGTTGAACGTAAGAAACCGGGACAGCCGAAAGCTCGTAGAAGATTCCAGTTCAGCAAGCGTTAATGTGCTGCCTGATAGAGGAATATGTTTAGTATCTAAACTACTGGGACTCTGCTCATAGACTACCCAGCGGTTGGTTTAGAAAAAACAAAAAAGAAAGTAAACGATTTAAAGAAAAAACAAGATGTCAAGAACAAATTTTGATACATTATTGGAGGCTGGTTGCCACTTCGGACACCTTAAGAGAAAGTGGAACCCTGCAATGGCTCCTTATATTTTCATGGAACGCAATGGTATTCATATCATTGACCTCCACAAAACAGTTGCAAAAGTAGACGAAGCTGCTGAAGCTTTGAAACAGATTGCCAAATCTGGCAAGAAAGTTCTTTTTGTTGCTACTAAAAAACAAGCTAAACAAGTTGTAGCTGAGAAAGCTCAATCTGTTAATATGCCTTATGTAATCGAACGCTGGCCGGGTGGTATGTTGACTAACTTCCCGACTATCCGTAAGGCTGTGAAGAAAATGGCTACTATCGATAAATTGACTAACGATGGTACTTACTCTAACCTTTCTAAGAGAGAAGTTCTTCAGATTTCTCGTCAACGTGCAAAATTGGACAAGACTTTGGGATCTATCGCTGACCTGACTCGTCTGCCGTCTGCATTGTTCGTTATCGACGTAATGAAAGAAAACATCGCAGTTCGCGAAGCTAACCGTCTGGGGATCCCTGTATTTGGTATCGTTGATACTAACTCTGATCCTTCAAACGTAGATTTCGTAATTCCTGCTAACGATGACGCTACTAAATCTGTAGAAGTTATCTTGGATGCTTGCTGCGCTGCAATGATCGAAGGTTTGGAAGAAAGAAAAGCTGAAAAGATCGATATGGAAGCTGCTGGTGAAGCTCCTGCTAACAAAGGCAAGAAGAAATCAGTGAAAGCTAGACTCGACAAGTCTGACGAAGAAGCTATTAACGCAGCTAAAGCTGCTGCTTTCATCAAGGAAGACGAAGAGGCTTAATATATAAAATGTGCCAATTTGCTAATGTGCAAGAGTATATTTATACACTTGTATCTTGATTGGCAGATTGGCACATTTTTTTGTTTCGAAAATTATTATTCATTTAAATAAAGGAAATTATTATGGCTGTAAGTATGGCTGATATTACCAAGCTGCGTAAAATGACCGGAGCTGGTATGATGGATTGCAAAAACGCGTTGACTGAAGCTGAAGGCGATTTCGACAAGGCAATGGAAATTATCCGTAAGAAAGGACAAGCTGTTGCTGCTAAGCGTTCGGAACGTGAAGCTTCTGAAGGTTGCGTTTTGGCTAAAACTACCGGTGACCGTGCTGTTATCGTTGCTTTGAAGTGTGAAACTGACTTTGTGGCTCAGAATGCTGATTTCGTGAAACTGACTCAGGATATTCTTGATCTTGCTGTGGCTAATAAATGCGCTACTTTGGACGAAGTAAAAGCATTGCCGATGGGTAACGGTACTGTACAGGATGCAGTGACTGACCGTAGCGGTATCACAGGTGAGAAGATGGAACTGGATGGTTACATGACTGTAGAAGGTGTATGCACTGCTGTTTATAATCACATGAACAGAAATGGTCTTTGCACGATTGTTGCTTTCAACAAGGAAGTGAACGAGCAGTTGGCTAAGCAAATAGCTATGCAGATTGCTGCCATGAACCCGATTGCTATTGATGAAGATGGCGTTTCTGAAGAAGTAAAACAGAAAGAAATTGAAGTTGCTATTGAGAAGACAAAAGCAGAACAGGTACAGAAAGCTGTAGAAGCTGCTCTGAAGAAAGCTAACATCAACCCGGCTCATGTGGACAGCGAAGAACACATGGATAGCAACATGGCTAAAGGATGGATTACAGCTGAAGATGTAGCTAAAGCAAAAGAAATCATTGCTACTGTTTCTGCAGAGAAGGCTGCACACCTGCCTGAACAAATGATTCAGAACATTGCGAAAGGTCGTCTGGGCAAGTTCTTGAAAGAAGTTTGCTTATTGAACCAGGAAGATATCATGGACGGTAAGAAAACTGTAAGAGAAGTGTTGGCTGCTGCTGACCCTGAACTGAAGATTGTTGATTTCAAGCGTTTCACTTTGAAAGCTGAATAATCAATCAGATTCAAATTCTATGATGTGTCCTTAAAAACGGAACACGTTAACTTAATAGAGGTATTCATTAAGACTCTCTATTTGAAGATACAAGAAAGGCAACTAATTCATAACGAGTTAGTTGCCTTTTCTTTTGATTTGATCTTATCATTCCTTTCCTCAAGAAACTGCCATGTATAACATGAGGCACATTCTTGGGGAGGATTATTTCAATGCTTTGTCTATTTCCTTCATCAGCTTGTCCATTTCCTCTTTTTTATAACCGACAGTGGCGGATATCACTTTCCCGTCTTTGTTGATTAAGTAACTTCTGGGAATGTATTGACTGGCAAACTTACCTGTGACTTCCCGTTTCGGGTCCGGGTAGAGAGGAAATGTAAACCCTTTACGCTTGTTGTATTCCGTTAATTGATCGTCGGTATGTTCGCGCCCGATTACTAACATGCAGAAATCTTTGTTGTCCTTATATTTAGGCCAGAGTGTTTTTTGAACTTCAGCCAGTTCGCTTTGGCAAGGACCACACCAAGTAGCGAAAATATTGATTAATACAACTTTTCCTTTCAGGTCCTCGGAGTTTACAGTACCGTTCACTGTTGAATGAAGGGTGAAAGCAGGCATACTATCGCCTACCTTGACGATATCAGCATTGTTGTCTTGTGCAAATGACAACAGTGAGAATAACGCTGCTGCACAGAATAATGTTACTTTTCTCATATCTTTAAAATTTCTAGTTACAAAATGCTATTTAGTTTAACCTCCTATACCTTTTGTTTTAGAGTATCCTTCTTTAATGAGCAGCTCTATGATTTTGGTTTTGAAATCTCCTTGCACCATAATCTCTCCGTCTTTAGCCGATCCGCCTACTCCGCATTTGCTTTTCAGTAGCTTACCCAGCTCTTTCAAGTCGTTTTCCGTACCTATAAATCCGGTAATTAATGTGACCACTTTACCGCCCCGGTTCTTTTTGTCAATGGAAACTCGCAGGTTTTGTTTGTTTTTGTCGAGAGTAACTTGCTCTTCATCGTTATCCATTTCATAGCCGAAGTCCGGATTCGTGGAATACACTACGTTTAATCTATCTTTCCAATCATTATTTTTCATACTCGTCATTTTTAATCCTTTTCAAAAGTATTAAACTTATGGAAAAGAGCAAAATTTGAACCTCTTTTCATTGTTTTGTTTAATCTCTATTAAGGTTTTCTGTTATAGGGTTGTCAGTCTCAAAAAAGATTGTACTTTTGCAAAATACCAAATTTAGTAAGAAGTATGAGCACATCTATACGAAAAGAGGCGGATAAAGTGCCGGAGCCTACCTTGCGCAGACTTCCCTGGTATCTGTCCAACATAAAACTAATGAAAGAAAAAGGAGAACAGTACGTCTCTTCTACACAAATCTCTAAGGAAATAAATATTGATGCTTCTCAAATCGCCAAGGATTTATCCTACGTCAATATCTCCGGGCGCACGAGAGTAGGGTATAACATTGATGCGCTGATTGAAGTGTTGGAGAGTTTTCTTGGATTTACCAATATGCACAAAGCCTTCTTGTTTGGTGTAGGTAGCCTGGGGGCTGCTTTGCTTCGGGATTCAGGTTTGCATCATTTCGGGCTGGAGATTGTGGCAGCTTTTGATGTGAATCCGGAATTGGTGGGAAAAGACCTGAATGGTATTCCTATTTTTCACTCCGATGATTTTGAGGCAAAGATGAAAGAATACGATGTAAATATCGGTGTGTTGACCGTGCCTATTAATATTGCTCAGGAAATTACAGATAAGATGGTAGACGGAGGTATAAAAGCCGTATGGAACTTTACTCCTTTCCGAATCCGTGTACCCGAGAATATTGTGGTGCAGAATACGTCTTTATATGCTCATTTGGCTGTTATGTTTAACCGATTGAATTTTAACGAGAAATAATGAAGATTATTGCAGTAGGCATGAACTACGCCCAGCATAACAAAGAACTGGGACATACACAAGTAAATACGGAGCCGGTGATTTTTATGAAGCCTGATTCTGCTATTCTGAAAGATGGCAAACCGTTTTTCATCCCCGACTTTTCCAACGAGATACATTATGAAACGGAATTGGTAGTCCGTATCAACCGATTGGGGAAAAATATCGCTCCCCGTTTTGCTAACCGCTATTATGATGCTGTGACAGTCGGTATCGACTTTACAGCCCGTGACCTTCAACGAAAGTTCCGTGAACAGGGGAATCCCTGGGAGCTTTGTAAAGGTTTTGACTCATCGGCTGCTATTGGGACTTTTGTTCCGGTAGAGCATTATAAAGATATTCAAAATTTGAACTTCAATCTGTTGATCGACAGTAAAGAAGTACAGCGTGGCTGTACAGCAGATATGCTTTTCAAGATAGATGATATTATCGCTTATGTCAGTCAGTTTGTAACGTTGAAAATCGGTGATCTACTCTTTACGGGGACTCCTGTCGGTGTAGGTCCTGTTAGTATCGGACAGCGTTTGCAAGGTTATCTGGAAGAGGAAAAACTGCTGGATTTCTATATCCGTTGATCTTTTTTATTCATTAGTACTCATTTGTTATACAAAATATGAAGATAAGAGTAGGCTTTGGCTTCGACGTACATCAGCTGGTCGAAGGGCGTGAATTGTGGCTGGGTGGTATTCTTTTGGAACATACAAAAGGATTGTTGGGACATTCGGATGCTGATGTATTGTTGCATGCGGTTTGCGATGCTTTGTTAGGGGCGGCGAATATGCGTGATATCGGCTATCACTTTCCCGATACGGCTGGAGAATTTAAAAACATAGATAGCAAAATTCTGCTGAAGAAAACAGTGGAATTGATTGCTACCAAAGGATATAAAGTGGGGAATATCGATGCAACCATTTGTGCCGAACGCCCGAAGTTAAAGGCACATATTCCTTTGATGCAAGAGACGATGGCAACTGTTATGGGAATTGATGCGGATGATATTTCCATTAAGGCGACTACTACCGAGAAACTCGGTTTTACGGGTCGTGAAGAAGGTATATCAGCCTATGCTACCGTATTGATAGAGAAGATTTCTTAACCCCTAAAACAAATAAATATGATTCGGCTCTTAAAAATTTACTTAACACTTGTCTTTTTGTTGGTAACAACTTTTGGTATGGCTCAAAAGAGTGAACTGAAATTTAGTAAAGATGGTAAATTCAAAATTGTGCAATTTACCGATGTGCATTTTAAATACGGCAACCGGGCTTCTGATATCGCTTTGGAACGCATAAATCAGGTGCTTGATGATGAACGCCCGGATTTGGTGATTTTTACCGGCGATGTTGTTTATTCTGCTCCGGCAGATTCCGGAATGTTGCAGGTATTGGAACCGGTAGTTAAACGCAAACTGCCTTTCGTGGTCACTTTTGGTAATCATGACAATGAACAGGGAATGACACGGGAACAGTTATATGATATTATCCGTAAAGTTCCCGGAAATTTATTGCCTGACCGGGGAACAGTCTTATCGCCGGACTATGTATTAACCGTGAAATCGTCTTCTAATGTAAAGAAGGATGCAGCTTTGCTTTATTGCATGGATTCTCATTCCTATTCTCCTTTGAAAGATGTGAAGGGATATGCATGGCTTACATTCGATCAGATAAATTGGTATCGCCAGCAGAGTGCAGCTTATAAAGCGCAAAATGGTGGACAGCCTTTGCCGGCTCTTGCCTTTTTCCATATTCCTCTTCCTGAATACAATGAAGCTGCCCGTACCGAAAACGCGATTCTTCGCGGAACTCGTATGGAGGAAGCTTGTGCACCTAAATTGAATACGGGAATGTTTGCGGCAATGAAAGAAGCGGGTGATGTGATGGGTATGTTTGTAGGACACGATCATGATAATGATTATGCAGTGATGTGGAAAGGTATTCTTCTGGCTTATGGACGCTTCACCGGTGGAAATACGGAATATAATCATTTGCCTAACGGGGCCCGTATTATTGTATTAGATGAGGGTGCTCGTACATTTACGTCCTGGATTCGTCAGAAAGACGGAGTGGTGGATAAAATTTCTTATCCGGCAAGTTTTGTCAAGGACGATTGGACTAAACGTTGAGGCTTGCGAACTTCACATGGCTAAGGCGCGTGTACTTTGAACCATAGCTTTCGTATTGGCGTGATACTTTCGCCGATGCAATGTAGATAATATCTCCCAGTCGGTATTCATGTTCTATCCCTGATAGAGTGCATGAAACCGCACTGGGATTTTTTGATGGAATACTTATAATAACCAGGTTTCCACTGGCATCGGTTAAAGTTAGTATCTGCTTGACAAAAAACTGTGGGGTAGTGCCGTTCACTCTTGTTTTGTATGGATCGTCTTCCAGTCGTACGCGTGTGACTTTTAATTTTAAGTCAGTCAGTTTTTCCCCTAATTCTCCCAAATAGCGGCTTGATGAACGTTTCTCTCTCGACTTTCTGATCATGATATCCAAATGTATGGAATGATAAGCCTGTGCTATTTGGACGAAGCGTTCCTGTTTAGGTATTTTTGGGGTGAACTTGTAAGCTACCCAACTTAAATAGGCAGGATCTATCTTCAAAATTTCATGAAGAAAATGTCCCCGGTATTTTCCGAAGAAGATGAGGTCGTCACCGTTACTCTGCATTCTTTTTTCATTGTAATCCATGAGAATAAGACAACGCCTTGAATAGTAAAACATTGTACTGGCCATCCGGAGGGATTCGTTAATGTCCGGTGACAGGTCATGTATATAAAGAATGGATTGCTTTTCGGGCAGGGGAGAGTACAGCCAAAGGGAATAGTTTGGTTTCCCCGGTCGGGGCAACACCACCAAGTAGACTCCTGCCTCTTTAAAAGAGGCTCTGCCTCGGTTGTACTCATTCAATTTGGCATACAATAAGGCTTCTTCGTTTTCGGAAATGCCCGGTAATCTAGGGTTAGCCATAATTGTTCTCGCTTTTGGTATATTTCAAATATAAGGATTTTCTTTCAGAAAAGCAACTTTTCTCTTTGAAATCTCGTACATTTGTAACCATGTAAATTTTCAAAATTCGAATGGAAGAACGAAACAAGAGAGTATTGGTAGGTATGAGCGGTGGCATAGACAGCACCGCTACTTGCTTGATGCTGCAAGAACAAGGATATGAGATCGTAGGAGTTACCATGCGTGTGTGGGGAGATGAACCGCAGGATGCCAGGGAGTTAGCAGAACGGATGGGGATTGAACATTATGTGGCAGATGAGCGTATTCCTTTTAAAGAGACCATCGTAAAAAACTTCATAGACGAATATAAGCAGGGGCGTACACCGAATCCGTGTGTGATGTGCAATCCGTTGTTTAAGTTTCGTGTTTTGACGGAGTGGGCGGATAAGTTGAATTGTGCATGGGTAGCTACCGGACATTATTCGCGATTGGAAGAGAAAAACGGAAACATTTATATAGTAGCCGGAGACGATGATAAGAAAGATCAGTCGTATTTTCTCTGGAGATTGGGGCAGGATGTGCTGAAACGTTGCATTTTCCCGTTGGGAGATTATACGAAGGTAAAGGTCCGTGAGTATCTTGCGGAGAAAGGGTATGAGACAAAGTCGAAAGAAGGAGAAAGTATGGAAGTCTGCTTTATTAAAGGAGATTATCGTGATTTTCTTCGTGAACAGTGCCCTGAACTGGATAGTGAAATCGGATCGGGATGGTTTGTCAACTCTGAAGGAGTAAAACTGGGGAAACATAAAGGGGCACCTTATTATACGATTGGTCAACGAAAAGGACTGGAGATCGCTTTAGGAAAGCCTGCTTATGTGTTGAAAATCAATCCGCAGAAAAATACGGTGATGCTTGGAGATGCCGACCAATTGGAAACTGAATACATGTTGGCGGAGCAGGATAAGATTGTGGATGAACGGGAACTGTTCGGGTGTGAGAATCTGACAGTGCGGATTCGTTATCGCAGTCGTCCGATTCCCTGTCGGGTGAAAAGATTGGAAGACGGACGTTTGTTGGTCCGTTTCCTCGAAACGGCCTCGGCCATTGCTCCCGGACAATCTGCTGTGTTTTATGATGGAAGACGGGTGCTGGGAGGAGCTTTCATCGCTTCCCAAAGAGGAATCGGGCTGGTGATTATAGAAAATGAAGAATTATGATTGATTAAAATAGAAAGATAACTTATGAAGAAGTTTATAGTATTGATTCTCGCTCTAAATATGTATCTGGGGGTATCTGCCCAATTTACTCCGGGAGATACCTTAAAATACCGGATTAGTCTGAAAGACAAAGCGGCTACGGATTATTCTTTGCAGAAACCGGAAAAGTATTTGTCTAAGAAATCTATAGAACGGAGAAAGAAACAGGGATTGCCCATTGATTCTACCGATTTACCGGTTTGCAGGACGTATGTAGATGCCATACGAAAAACAGGTGTTCATGTACTTGTGACCGGGAAATGGGATAATTTCGTTACTGTTTCTTGTAATGACAGTACTTTAATCAGCAAAATAGCTCAACTGCCTTTTGTACGTTCTACAGAAAGGGTGTGGAAAGGTATCACGCAAAGAGCATTTCAAAGAGACTCATTGATAAATAAACCGTTGCGCACCGATAGCCTTTACGGTCCTGCAATCACGCAAGCGGCTATGAGCCGCGTCGATCTCCTGCATGATGCCGGCTTTAAGGGTCAGGGAATGACCATTGCCGTAATTGATGCCGGATTCCATAATGTGGATAAGATTGATGCCATGAAAAATATCCGTATTCTCGGTGTGCGTGATTTTGTGAATCCGGAGGCAGATATTTATGCAGAAAGCAGTCATGGAATGTCTGTATTGTCCTGTATGGCTATGAACCAGCCACATGTGATGATTGGCACTGCTCCTGAAGCTTCTTATTGGTTGCTGCGTAGTGAAGACGAATATTCGGAAAATTTGGTAGAGCAGGATTATTGGGCGGCAGCTATCGAGTTTGCCGATAGTGTAGGAGTGGATTTGGTGAATACATCGCTTGGTTACTACTCATTTGATGATCCTGCGAAGAATTATAGATACCGTGACTTGAATGGTCATTATGCATTGATGTCCCGGGAAGCAGCGAAAGCTGCCGATAAAGGAATGGTAGTTGTGTGCAGTGCCGGAAATTCGGGTGCAGGTTCGTGGAAGAAGATTACTCCTCCGGGAGATGCGGAGAATATCATAACTGTAGGAGCTGTAACAAAAAGAGGAGAACTGGCGCCGTTTTCTTCTGTGGGAAATACGGCTGACGGACGTGTGAAGCCGGACGTAGTGGCTGTCGGTTTAAATTCGGATGTGATGGGAACGGATGGAAATCTTCGTCGCGCCAATGGAACCTCTTTTGCTTCTCCGATTATGTGCGGTATGGTAGCTTGCTTGTGGCAGGCTTGCCCGAAGCTGACGGCAAAGCAGATTATTGATTTGGTACGTCAGTCAGGTGATAGAGCTGATTTCCCGGATAATATATATGGATATGGTATTCCCGATTTGTGGAAGGCATATCAATCAACTCAACGTTAACTGTTCTTTTTTATGGATTCTCTTTCCCTTTTAGAACTGAATTCACTTGTCCGCCGTAGTCTGGAGCAATGCCTGCCCGATGAATATTGGATACAGGCAGAGTTGAGCGATGTCCGTTCCAATACGACGGGGCATTGTTATCTGGAATTTGTGCAGAAAGATCCTCGTAGTAATAATCTCGTAGCCAAAGCACGGGGGATGATTTGGAATAATATCTACCGCTTGCTGAAACCCTACTTTGAGGAAAGCACCGGACAACTGTTTACCTCCGGTATTAAAGTGCTGGTGAAAGTAACTGTTCAGTTTCATGAGTTATACGGTTACAGTCTGACGGTGCTTGATATTGATCCAGCTTACACGTTGGGAGATATGGCTCGCCGTCGTCGGGAAATATTATTGCAGTTGGAAGAGGAGGGAGTCTTGACGTTGAATAAAGAACTTGAAATGCCGGTTCTTCCCCAACGTGTTGCTGTCATTTCTTCGGCTACCGCAGCCGGATATGGAGATTTCTGCCATCAGTTACAGCACAATCCGGGCGGATTCTATTTTTATACAGAACTTTTTCCGGCTTTAATGCAAGGCAATCAGGTTGAAGAGTCTGTATTGGTGGCTTTAGACCGTATCAATGCCCGCATCAATGAATTTGACGTAGTGGTCATTATTCGTGGCGGTGGGGCTACTTCCGATTTATCCGGTTTTGATACTTATCTACTAGCAGCTGCATGTGCGCAATTTCCATTACCTATCATTACCGGTATTGGTCATGAACGCGATGATACAGTCCTTGACTCTGTAGCTCATACCCGGGTAAAGACTCCTACGGCTGCTGCCGAGCTTCTGATTCATCAGGTAACGGAAGTAGCAGAGCATCTGGAAGAATTATCTGTACGTCTTCAACAGGGAGCTTATATGCTTCTTGAGCAGGAACAACGAAGGTTGGAGGCGCTCCAAATCCGTATTCCCAATCTTGTTCACCGCAAACTTGCGGATGCTCGTTTTTCTTTGCTGGCAGCAAAGAAGGATTTGTCACAAGTGGCGAAAGCATTGTTGGCCCGTCAGTCTCACCGGTTGGAACTTTTACAACAGCGAATAGCAGACGCCTCTCCGGATAAACTCTTGAGCCGGGGATACAGTATTACAATCAAAGACGGGAAAGCGGTGACGGATGCATCTTCGCTGAAACCGGGAGATCGCTTGACAACCCGGTTGCTGAAAGGAGAAGTGCAATCTGTGGTGGAAAAGTAACTATCCGTCGACTGTGTATTTGTAAAAACATTCATTATTAACCATTAAATATCAATCATTGTGGCAGCAAAAAAAGAAACATATTCCCAAGCAATGGAACGTCTCGAAAAGATCGTTCGCCAGATAGATAATAACGAACTGGATATCGACATTTTGAGTGAGAAAATAAAAGAAGCCAATGAGATTATTGCTTTTTGCAAGGATAAACTGACAAAAGCCGACCGGGAAGTCGAAAAATTATTGCAAGAAAAGAGGCTATCTGAAGAATAAAAGTTATTTTTGCGTTTCAATGCAATAGAAAATAAACTAATACATAACAATATGAAAGAAATAGACTGGGCGAATCTGTCATTCGGATACATGAAGACAGATTACAATGTGAGAATCAACTTCCGTAATGGTGCATGGGGAGAATTAGAGGTTAGTAGTGACGAACACCTTAATTTGCACATGGCGGCAACCTGTTTACACTATGGTCAGGAAGCCTTTGAAGGGCTGAAAGCATTCCGTGGAAAGGATGGTAAAGTACGTATTTTCCGTTTGGAAGAAAACGCAGCCCGTCTGCAATCTACTTGCCAGGGAATTTTGATGGCAGAACTTCCGACAGAACGGTTTAAAGAAGCAATTTTGAAAGTCGTAAAACTGAATGAACGTTTTATCCCTCCTTATGAAACCGGTGCTTCTCTTTACATTCGTCCGCTGTTGATCGGAACAAGTGCCCAAGTAGGTGTACATCCTGCTGAAGAGTATATGTTTGTTGTGTTCGTAACTCCGGTAGGTCCATATTTCAAAGGTGGTTTCTCTACCAATCCGTACGTTATCATTCGTGAGTTCGATCGTGCCGCTCCTCATGGAACAGGTATTTATAAAGTAGGTGGCAACTATGCAGCCAGTCTTCGTGCTAACAAGAAAGCACACGATCTGGGGTATTCCTGCGAGTTCTATCTTGATGCGAAAGAAAAGAAATATATTGATGAATGTGGTGCTGCCAATTTCTTCGGTATTAAAGATAATACTTATATCACTCCGAAATCAACTTCTATTCTGCCTTCTATTACCAATAAAAGTTTGATGCAGTTGGCAGAAGACATGGGTATCAAGGTGGAACGCCGTCCGATACCGGAAGAAGAACTGGAAACATTTGAAGAAGCAGGTGCTTGTGGTACTGCCGCAGTAATCAGCCCGATTCAGCGTATCGATGATTTGGAAAACGGAAAATCATACGTTATCTCTAAAGATGGTAAGCCGGGACCTATCTGTACAAAATTGTACAATAAGCTGCGTGGAATTCAGTATGGCGACGAGCCGGATACACATGGCTGGGTGACGATTGTAGAATGACGATATATTATGAAATAACACATTTATCAATTAATATTATTCACTATGTTAAAACTAAACTCAGAACTGCGTGCTCAGGCGCGTGAGGCACTTCGAGGAAAGTGGCCTATGGCAGCCGTTGCTGCACTTATTTATTCAGTTATTGCCGGTGGATTATCTGCTATTCCTGTGATTGGCGGATTATGTTCATTGTTTGTCGGACTACCGGTTGCATACGGCTTTGCTATCGTGATGCTTGGTGTATTCAAAGGTAAAGAAATTGATTTCGGAGTGTTATTCGAAGGCTTCCAGGACTATGGACGTATTTTTGTAACGAAGTTGCTACAGGGTATCTATACCGCTTTGTGGATGTTGCTGTTGGTTGTACCAGGAATTATTAAGCACTATTCTTATGCAATGACCGACTATATCTTGAAAGAAGAACCCGAAATGAAAAACAATGCAGCTATTGAGAAAAGTATGGCTATGATGGAAAACAACAAGATGAAACTGTTCATGCTTGATTTGAGCTTTATCGGTTGGGCTATCCTTTCTCTCTTTACTTTCGGTATCGGATTCTTTTTCCTGCAACCTTATGTGCAGGTTGCTCATGCTGCTTTCTATGAAGATTTGAAAGCACAACAAGGTGGAAATGTAGAAGTAAACGTTGAAGTGAATGTTGAGATTTAATAACACGAATCATTCAATATTATAGAAGAATGGAGCATAGAGAAATCTGTGCTCCATTTCTTTTTGTCAGTTGCGTCAAAATCAGTACCTTTGCGGCCTAATCAGGATTGATATGGGAAAGAATAAATTAGAAAAGTTTGCCGATATGGCGAGTTATCCACACGTGTTCGAATATCCTTATTCGGCAGTAGATAACGTGCCTTTTGACATGAAGGGGAAATGGCATAAGGAGTTTTTTAAAAACGATCATCCGATTGTGCTCGAACTAGGCTGCGGACGTGGTGAGTACACCGTCGGCTTGGGTAAAATGTTTCCCGAAAAGAACTTTATAGCAGTTGATATAAAAGGTGCCCGTATGTGGACGGGAGCAACGGAATCATTACAGGCCGGAATGAAGAATGTCGCTTTCCTGCGTACCAATATTGAAATCATTGAACGTTTTTTTGCCGAAGGCGAAGTAAGTGAAATATGGCTTACCTTCTCTGATCCGCAAATGAAGAAAGCAACCAAGCGATTGACTTCCACCTATTTTATGGAACGGTACCGTAAATTCTTGCAGCCGAATGGCATTATCCACCTGAAAACGGACAGCAACTTCATGTTTACCTATACAAAATACATGATTGAAGCGAACCGTCTTCCCGTTGAGTTTATGACCGAAGATTTATATCATTCCGATTTGGTAGATGATATTCTCGGTATCAAGACTTATTATGAACAACAATGGCTCGATCGTGGTTTAGCTATTAAGTATATCAAATTCCGGCTTCCGCAGGAAGGTCAATTGCAAGAACCGGATGTAGAAATAGAACTTGATCCTTATCGTAGTTACAATCGTAGCAAACGTAGCGGATTAAGTACAAGTAAATAGTTTTGTGCAGTAACAATCGCCCTTAAAGTGAACTGACACTTAATCGAATGGTGATTTTAAATTGTAAATAGTAAATCGTCAAATAGTAAATAAAATGACTCTCTATCCTAAATTGATATTAGATGCATTGGCAACGGTGCGTTATCCCGGTACGGGAAAGAATCTGGTGGAAGCGGAGATGGTTGCCGATAATCTCCGTATTGATGGCATGACTGTCAGCTTCTCATTGATCTTTGAGAAACCGACTGATCCGTTTATGAAATCAATGTTGAAGGCTGCGGAAACAGCTATCCATACGTATGTCTCTCCTGATGTGCAGGTAACGATCACAGCGGAAAGTAAACAAGCTGCCCGTCCGGAAGTTGGCAAGCTCCTTCCGCAAGTGAAGAATATAGTCGGCATATCTTCCGGTAAAGGTGGAGTAGGCAAGTCTACGGTGTCTGCGAATCTGGCTGTTGCTTTGGCTAAATTAGGTTATAAAGTAGGTTTGCTTGATGCTGATATTTTTGGTCCTTCTATGCCGAAGATGTTTCAGGTGGAAGATGCACGCCCTTATGCTGAACGTATCGACGGTCGTGACATGATTATTCCGGTAGAAAAATATGGAGTGAAATTATTATCTATCGGCTTCTTTGTCGATCCGGATCAGGCAACTTTGTGGCGTGGTGGAATGGCTAGTAATGCGTTGAAACAGTTGATTGCTGATGCAGCTTGGGGAGAGTTGGATTATTTTCTGATAGACCTTCCTCCCGGAACCAGTGATATTCATTTGACAGTTGTTCAAACGCTGGCCATGACAGGGGCGATTGTTGTCAGCACTCCGCAGGCAGTGGCTTTGGCAGATGCCCGTAAGGGAATCAATATGTTTACCAATGATAAGGTAAATGTACCTATCCTTGGTTTGGTTGAAAATATGGCTTGGTTTACTCCTGCCGAACTTCCCGAAAATAAATACTATATCTTCGGAAAAGAAGGCGCAAAGAAACTGGCTGAAGAGATGAATGTTCCTTTGTTGGGACAGATACCTATCGTACAAAGCATTTGCGAAGGGGGAGATAATGGTACACCTGTTGCGTTGGATGAAGATTCCGTAACCGGACGTGCTTTCTTATCCCTGGCTGCCAGTGTCGTTCGCCAAGTAGATCGACGGAATGTAGAGATGGCGCCGACTCAAATCGTGGAAATGCATAAATAAGTGGAATCTGGAGTTGGATAGCTTTGCAGTAAGTTATCCATAGGATATAAAACGAGCCTCTGTAGTCTTTTCAAAGACTATGGAGGCTCGTTTATTTATTGATTTTTAGGATTACGTATTCTTGCAAAATAATCTTATATTATAATCCGCGTAATCCGTGCCTAAATATATTATATAAACTAATTATGATGACATACTTATATAGCAATTGTTGTTGGCGGATTTTCCTCTACAAGATAGTGACGCTATCCGATAGAAATAGTGACGGTATCATTATCATATACCGTCACTATCCTAAGCATATACCGTCACTATCTTTTTAACGTTCGAATTACTTATTCAAAGCTTTCATAAGCTCTTTTTTCATGGTGTCTACTCCGGGAAATCCAGTTTGTTTGAAGGTGATATTACCCTCCGGATCAACAACAAAATAAGTGGGAACTCCCCGGATATTGAAGCTGGACATCAGAAAACTCCATTGTTCATTTGTCACACGGAAATGCTCACCATGAATGTCGGTAATCATATTTTCCCAAGTGCCTTTGGGTGAAGTTTCGCCTGTGATGTAGAGGTAGATAATATCCTTGTCTTTTAATTCCTCTTTCATTGGAGTAATGGCTTTATTGGCTGTGCGACAAGGGCCACACCAAGTTGCCCAAAAATCGACTAACAACGTGTGTCCACGGAATTTAGAGATAATGGATGGGAATAAGTCCTCATTGGAGACTTGTCCCGTCTCGTTTACAGTGAAGCCTGTCTTTCTTTTGTTTAATTCTATTTTCTTTATTATTTCTTTGTTCGTTTGGGTAAGCATCTCTGCGTATGCCGGGGAAGAAAAAGTTTTTAGTTCGGCATTCTGCTCTGTTGTTAACGGGGTAAAATCCTTTATGGATTGATACAGCTTATTAAATTTAATGTTATCGAATAAGGGTCCCTGTCCCGTTCCCAGTGTCTCTTTAAGTACATCTAAAGAATTTGGCAGAAAACTTATCAAGTATATTGTTGATGCGTAATATTTACCGTATAGCGCTTTCAGAGTGTTGATAGAAGTGAACTCTTTCAATATGTCATAGTATCCTGTAGGAATATCAATGCGGGTATTGTAGAAATAGTCGTCGGTCTGTTCTTTATTCAGTTTATTAACAGTGATATATGCTGATTTTAGTTCTCTCTCCGTCATGGCGATTTTACCAGTCGCTGCCAGATCTACCTGAATATTTAATAGCTCTTTACACGCATTGCTGTATGGGGATTGTGCAATTTCTTTTCGAATGGATGGAAGACGCTCCAATACATAAGCCTTGTATTCATCTGCGCTTTTCCCGGCAATGTCGTTGTACATATCCATGTAATAAACGCTTTTCAATACAATATCTATATCTACGGAAGCTAATTCTTGTTGCAGACTAGCCAGATAACCATTAAAGTATACAGGTTCTCCATACGTTTTATCCTTTTTTTGCAGATGCGCCTGTCTACGGCATAGTTCCTTTGTATTGATGATGAGCGATGTCTCTTCGTTGGGAGCTATCAGACACTCGATCCAGCCAAAAGGAAGTTCTAATGCTACACTTGTAACGGACGCTACTTTGACCTCCGCCTGAAAAGTGCCGTCTTCTTTGATCTTTATGATATTCTGTTCGTTGTGGACATTCAATGCAGGACTTTCTATATGCATCTTCATTTGTTGCATCATCTCTTTTTGATAGTCCAGTATTTTTCCTTTAAGTGTAGCAGTCCCATAAACCAACTTTGGAGTAGGCAATATCGCTTTCTTATTTATTTTGTGTACGACTGCTTCTTTGGGAAGTTTTTGTTTATAGAATGTATCTTTGTCTAATTGTATTCCCCATATCTTATAGGCCCCGTCGAAGTCTCCTTCCGAGAAATCCAGACTGGTTACATTTTCAGGTATTGGGGGAAATAAGAGTTGAAACTCCGCTTCTCCCGATTCCGGCATCCAGAATTCCTTATCCAATGTGATTCCAACTCCCTTTCGGATGGGATAAAGCATTCCATTATTATCTTTCAGAAAACTGCCCGTTGCTATTTTAATCCAGTATTTCGGACGATAAAAAGCCTTTATATACACTGTTGTCACGGTATCACTCATGACAATTTTATCAATCTCAATACTATTGGAGCTCCATGCTAGAAAAGGAGGCCGCTCGATAACTCTGTCTTTGGCTTGTATGGTGCAGATTGTGCAGAATATTAAACCGATAATCCATGCGAATCTTTTCATGTGAATAATGTTTTATTACACGAACAAATATAAGGATCTTTTTATAACTATCCTTGCAAAAAGCTGAAAAAGAAATGACTTTTTACGGCACCGGGGAAAGATATGTCCGGCACCGGGGAGGAGAAGGTTCCCCCACCGATGAACGCCCCGTTCCTCACCGATGAGGAAAGGGAGCGGTATCGGGGAAGTTATTTATTGTAACCGGAACGTGATAGGGAGGGTATACTTAACAGGAACAGCCTGTCCTTTTTGCATTCCCGGTTCCCATTTAGGCATGTTTCCCACTACACGGATGGCTTCTGCATCCAGTGACGGAGATACGCTGCGTAATACTTTTACGTTTGACAAACTACCGTCTGTTCCGATAATCATTTGTATGATTACCCTGCCTTGTTCTTTGTTTTTTTGAGCAATGACAGGATATTTGATACTTCTAGCAAGATAACGCATCAACCCGGCTTGTCCCTCCGGGAATTTGGGCATTGTTTCTACTACAGTGAAAGCCTGATCTACGTTTTCTCCTTTCACACCTACTGCACCGGGAGTTGAATCTTCCTGTGGACCGTATCCCACTACAACTACTTCGTCCAGATCAGACTGCTTGATCTCTTCCGCTTTGGGGGTGGGGGGATCGGATAGTCTGAAAGCAACGGGAACTGTAAATCTTACATTTACTGCTTCCCCTCTTTGTTTTCCAGGTTGCCATTTAGGCATGGCAGCAATGACACGCATGGCTTCTTTGTCGAGATACGGATTGACACTTCGTTCTACTTTTGTGTCGGCTATACTTCCGTCCTTTTTAACAGTAAAGCTTACAATTACACGTCCTTGTGCACCGATTGCATGTGCTTCAGCCGGATATTTGACATTTTTCGACAAGTAATCCATCAATGCCTTCATCCCTCCCGGAAAATCCGGCATTTCTTCTACAACCTGAAAAACAACAGAATCCGGTACACTCTTGATTTGTGTTTCCGTTACTTCCTTTTCTTTTGTACCTTGCGGAAGAGTGATTTCTTGCATTTCTCTTGTAGAAAGTTCGGGAATATTTGTGGTTTCAGCTTGCATGGCAACTTCTTCTGTTATTTGTCCCATCATTTCTTTTGCAAATTTTTCAGTAGTACGTGCTACCATTTCGATGTTACTGACAATCATCAAGATGGCAGCCAAGGGAAGAAACATCAGATATTTTGTTCTTCCTATTTCTTTCGTTCTTCGTTTATTCATCATTTTAATACGATTTTTGAGTGGTAAAACATTGAAACTATTTGATAAATTTGCTGCAGCCTTGTGATGTGCCAGTCCCAATAAGTGGTACTGGTATGATTTGCTATCATGTCCCGTCTCTAATACACGATGGTCTGCCATGTATTCGAGGTTTCCTCTGACTTCCCGTTTCATTAACCAGATAAATGGGTTGAACCAGCAGAATATGCACATTATTTCGCTGAAAAGTACATCCACCGAGTGGTATTGACGGGCATGTGTCTCTTCATGCGTAATGATTTCACTGATTTCAGATTCCGTATGTGATTGCGGGTGTATGAATATCCAGTGGAAGAAAGAAAAAGGACCTGTTTCTTTTTTTAATAGATGTACGCGTACTCCTTGTATATTGCTTTTTGAGCATTGGAAATGCAATCGGATGATGCTACCCAGTTGTACGAAGAAACGTGCGGTAAGTAATAACATTCCGCTCCAATAAATAATTTTAGCGAACTGCATGATAACCTCTTGCCAATTTATGACAGTCTCTTGTGTAGGAGTCACAACTTGCTCCGGCAGCAGGATGGTTGCATAAAGATCTGCCATTGCCACCATCGGTTCGTGAGCTTTTATCCATCCCTGAATATTCAATAGGGGATAAAGCATGGAGATGGCAAAGAAACATAGCAAAGCCATCCTACGCCAATGGAAGAAGGTGTCTTTATGGAAAAACAACCGATAGAATGCATAGAACAGAGCTATCGCTACATTTATCTTTAGAAAATAAGCTAGTTCCGGAGTCATGGTGATGAATGTTTTCTATTAATTTTCTTTTCCTTTTTCAATGAGTTCGATAATATCTTTGAGATCATCGGTCGAAATTTTCTGGTCTTTGGCAAAGAAAGAAACCATTTCTTTGTAAGAGTTCTCAAAGTAGTTACGAACTACGCCACTCATAAAATGGCGTTTATATTCATTTTCGCGAATGGCAGGAGTATATTGGTAGGTATTACCCACACGTTTCGGTGTGACATATCCTTTCCGCTCGAGGTTCTTTACGATAGATGCTACTGTGGTATAAGGAGGTGCCGGTTGCGTATACTTTGCAACAATGTCTTTTACGAAACAGCATTGTAACTCCCAAATGTAGATCATTACTTCTTCTTCTTGTATAGTTAACTTTTCCATGGAGATGTTGTTTAATTACGAATACTTCGCAAATCTACGAATATTTCGTAAACAAGCAATAGCTAGTCGGTTAATAATTGTAAATGTATAAATCTTGCAAGAATATTTTAATTGCATTGTTATTCGGAAATTATTTAAGCATAAAAAAAGACCGGATGAACATTATTTTTTTCTATATAGTCACTCTTTAATAACCTTTATGCAAAAAATAGACTATCAAGGATTTTTTTATATAAAATAAATGAAATATATTTGCGGCTACAAAACATACGTTAAATACGGAAGGGTGTGTTTCAATACTTTAACCGGTTGCGAATAATTCCCCACACTTCAAACAGAACTATTAACTAACAATGCCAACCAAAGGGAAGAGGAAGGCAAACTAAAAAATGAATGATATGAAAAAAGGTTTGATTTTTGTGCTATTTGCACTTGTTTCTATCGTTTCTTATTCTCAGATTTCTTGGAATGCCAAAGTTGGTATGAACATGAGTAACTTTACTGGGGATATGGATACTGACATGAGGATTGGATTCAATGTAGGCGTTGGCATGGAATATCAGTTCTCTGATATGTGGTCTATTCAACCTTCGTTGATGTTCACTCAAAAAGGTGCTAAACAGGATGAAGTGAAAATGAATCCAATGTATTTGGAGATTCCGGTATTGGCTGCTGCAAGATTTGCAATTGCTGATAACCAGAATATTGTAGTGAAAGCTGGTCCTTATTTTGCATTTGGTATTGCTGGTAAGTGTAAAATTGGTGATGAAAAAATTGATTTCTTTGGTGACGGTGATGATCAATTTGGAGCAAAAAGATTTGATGCAGGTCTCGGTGTAGGCGTTGCTTATGAAATTAATAAATTCTTTATTGACTTATCAGGAGAATTTGGTTTGGCTAAATTGGCTGATGGTGACGGTGCACCGAAGAACATGAACTTCTCTATCGGTGTAGGTTACAAGTTCTAAACTTATTATACTCTCTTTATAATATCTCTAAAATCCCTCGTTCTATACTCTCTTGGAACGGGGGATTTTCATGTTCTTATTTGAAAAAACGGCATATCCCATTGAAAGGATACACCGTTAATTCTCTCTCTTGTAATTCTTACTCATTAATCACTTATCTGCTTGGATAAGTTTGCTTTCTCTTTTAATTCTTTGTATCTCTCTATTGCATGTTTGCGACTCATCAGTATTTGCCAGCGGTATACCCAACAGGTGGTCAGGAAATAAATGCCGGCTTGCAACCACAAAGCCTTATATTCAAAAGCTACTTCACTAAGAGTGGCTCCCATATTGTTGATTTTTACAAAGCCGTTAATTCCAAACGTTGAGGGGAAGATGTAGGATACATACTTCCAAAACGGAGGAATAGCTGCTCCCGGCCAGGAAATTCCTGAAATAAATAACAGGGGGACTGATGTGAATACAAAAATCAGCATACACGTCTCCCGATTGCGAATGGCAATAGAAGCTGTCATCGCAAAGAAGATACAAGCCGCAAGATAGGGGACAACGAATAATATTAATGAACTGGGTTGCCCAATTTGGTTGAGGCTAAACAATCTTGGAACGACATAAAGTACGTAGAAAGCTACCAATATATAAACTAGGAAATAACTCAATCCTTTTCCTAATACAATTCGTAACGTCCCGTTATAGTGACGATTAATAGGTACAAGATCCTTAAATCTGTTGTTCTCACGAGCAGTTCCTGCAGCGAGACCGATGCCGAGCAATAATGTCTGTTGGATAATCAATACCAATACAGCAGGAATCAGGAAAGCGGCGAACCCGGCAGTGGGGTTGAAGATGGAGATTTCTTCATATTCTATCGGATAAGCAGTGATTTCATCCTGACGGTCGGTCGTGTTTCCGCTACGTGCAATTTTGATATCCCTGTTCATATCCAGAGAAACGGCAGTGTTGGCAAGAAGCATCGATTTATAGTATAACAATCCGCTCATGTCGCAATAGATACTGACTTGTGTCTGTTTTCCTTTGGCAATATTGTCGCTGAAATCCGAAGGGATATAAATGATGCCGTATGCACGCCGGTTTTTCAGCATTTGTTTAGCTTCTTCCATATCGGCACAGTAGGAGACGATTTGAATATCGGGCGTAGCATCTACCTTGCGGAGATATTCGCGGCTAAGAGATGAATGTGAATCATCTACAACAACAGCAGGAACTTCACGCACTACTTCGTTATCATAGATGAAACTATATAGCAACGGATAACCTAACGGGACGAGTATAAAGAATATCAGTACCCCCTGGTCGCGGAAAGTTGTCTGAAACTCCCGTTTCCAGATATAAAACAGGTCATTGATGCCTTGAGCTATCTTATCTTTTAATTTTATATCTTTCATTTAGGGTATATATTTATAGTAAACCAATGCTTCCTTCAGGCGGTGAACCACGAAGAAGGGGAGCATCATGAATATTAATAGTGCCATATAGTTGGTCCATGAGTAAGCCATACTATATCCGTTGAGCGCCTGATCCACGTAAATAAGGAAATAGTGCCGCAACGGGAATAGATTGCTCAAAGCCTGTAAAACAGGATGCATAGCCATGACCGGGAATGAAAATCCGGAAATGGAGAACGATATGACTCCCCACAGGGAAGCAAAACTTAATCCGAGTCGTAGAGTCGGCAGGGTTCCTATCATGACAATACCACAACATTGGGATGCCAGTACAAGACAGAGCGTGGCAAATATCATCGGAAATATACCGCTGTTGCAAGGAAAATGCAGGAATCCATACAGGTATACATTATAGAATATACCCATAATGAAAAAGACTACAGTGTGGGGAAGCAACTTCCCGGCCAATGCAATATAAATGGAGTTGTTACTCATTCGTAACCATTCGCGAGCCGTACGATCTTTGATTTCTACACCGATTGAATAGACAGTTACCATAAATATTAATAGCATGAGTACTCCCGGTATCAGTGTATTGCATAAGTATACCGAATAGTTTAGCCACGGATTATTCAGTGGGTGTGTATCGATAACAATCGGTTGCAGATATGCCATAGCCTGATCCTCTGTTGCACCTTTGGCATATAACATGGTCCTTGCAGCGGCTCCTGAAGTGAGTTCTCCCATCATTTTCATGTCTCTGAACAATAGAGAACCTGCGATCAGATAGGAGTAATTGGTGTAGAAGGAGATTGTCGGTTGTCGTTGGCTCTGTGCCTCTGCCGATAAACCTTTGGGAAGGTAGAAGAATCCGTAGATTTTTCCTTCTTGCATGGCAATACGTGCATCTGTCACATTACTGTAATGAGCTACAACCCCTGTCTGTGAAAAAGCATCCAGGTTGCGGACAATATTGCGGGAGGTGGACGAATCATCCATGTCTACCACTCCTGCAGGAAGATCCTTGGGAAGTCCCGAATCCATTAAGGTGGTGAAGAATATATAGCAAAACAGTGGGGCAATGACCATACAGAAGAGGTAGAGCGGGCGTGAAATCAACCGCCGGCACTCTCTTTGCATGACCTGCCACAGGGCTATATATTTCTTTTTTCTCTCTCTCATGATTACTTGTCAATGATGACAGACATACCCGGACGGAGGTTTTCCACTTTCTCTATCGGAGAAGCTTTCACTTCGAATGTTTTCAGGTCGAACTGTCCGGTTGTTTTGGTTGCTTTCCAAGCGGCATAAGTCCCTAAGTCTTTCAGATAATATACTTTGAGTTTGATCTTTTTATTATCCAGAGCAGGAATGACTGCTTCGAATTCCGAACCCATCGTCAGGTTCTTGAGCAGATCCTCGCGTACGTTGAATGTTACCCACATATCGTTGAGTTCGGCGATATTCATGATGGGGGCACCAGTACCTACCAATTCGCCTACCTTCGGGAAAATCTCTGAAACTTCTCCGGCAGCCGGAGCTATGAGATAAGTCTCCTTTATGTACGATTCTACTTCGGCAACAGCACCTTTAGCCCGGTTTACCAAAGCTTCCGCGGCCATCTTGTCTTCACGTTCCGCTCCGTTCTTTGCCATGGTATATTGCGCTTTGGCTGCTTTCTCTGTAGCAATGCTTGCATCCCGTTGCGCAGTAACTTCATCCAATTTCTGTGCAGGCATTACTCCCTGCTCATAGAGATTCTTTATACGTTGATATGATTTTTCGGCAATGGTGACGCCTGCTTGGGCTTTTTGCCACATTTCGTATGCCGCCTGGATTTGTTCCTCACGTGCGCCTTTGATTGCTTTTGCGTTTTGTGCTTGTGCGGCAGCTTCGGCAGCACGTGCCTGTTCCATTTTTGCCACTACGTCAGGAGCTTCCAAAATGGCCAGCGTATCTCCGGCATTGACACTTTGTCCTTCTTTCACGCGAAATTCCAATATACGTCCCGGAACTTTGCTCGAAACGCGATACTCGGTAACTTCAGCCTGTCCCTGTATGATTTCAGGACCTTTGCGAAGCATGAAGAAGCCAACGACTGCAACGATTGCAATAACTCCCAGTAGAGTAAGGAATGCAAGCAGCATATTGCTGTTTTGTGATTTTATAGGTGCCATATGATTTATGAATTATGATTTATGATTTATGTTTTATGGATTGTGAGTTGGTTAGGGATTGGGTTGTTTCTGATTGGATTCTTTACTTTATTTTTCTGCTTTTTATTTATTTCAGTGTTCCCAGAGATTTCTTCAGATAGATTTCTGTTAACTTCACATCTATTTGTGCGTCAATCTTTTCTGAATGAGCGGACAGCCATGCCGTTTGTGCTTCAAGAACATTACTGGTGGCAATCACTCCCTCTTTAAAACCAAGCGTTGCATAGCGCAGATTCTCTTCCGCTTTTTCCATGTTTTTGGAAGACATAACCAGTTTCTTACCTGCTTCCTTTACCTTGAAAGCGGCTTGATTGACTTGCAACTCTATTTTTTCGCGTGCGTCCTGAAGCTGGTATTGTGCAATGCGGGCTTCGGCTTTTGCCGCTCTCGTTTTATAAATACCTTCTCCCCAGTGCCATATAGGTATCTGTACCATCACTCCCACATTCCACATGCCTTTGAATTTGTTTTCAAAGCTGTTGAAGACAGAAGGGTTGGTTACCATATAATTCCCCATCAATGCGATAGAAGGAAGATGTTCGGCACGGGTTACGTTTACTTTCTGTTTATAAATCTGTGTCGCTAATTCGAGACTACGTATTTCCGGACGATTCTCATAAGCGGTAGATAAATCGAAATGAGGGTCTGTTGTCAGTAATGGAATATCTTCCATATTTTCATCTGCTAGCGTGATGGGGGAGCTAAGATCAATACCGCATAGTTGGCACAGCAACATTCGGGCAAGGCTCAATCCATCTTCCACTTTGGTGAGTGTCATTTCTGCTTCATTCACCTTGACGCGTACAGACAAGCCATCCGCTTTGGTGGCTACTCCTTCATTAATCATTTTTTCCACATCACCGTCCAGCTGTTGCAAGAGCTTTAAATAACCTTCCGCCAACTTCTTCTTATTAACCAACGAAATAACTTGCCAATATGCCTGGTCTGTACTCATGATTACTTCCTGCATGCCACCGTGGTGTTGTTCTTGAGCTAACTCTTCGGCATACTTTGTTATTTTGTTGTACGCCCGGATTTTTCCACCCATATATAAAGGCTGTGTCAATGTAATAGCGCCTGCATAGACATTTCTGGTGTCTGTGCGGAGTGCATCCACTAAAGAGTTTCCTGCTTGGTCGAGAGCAGGCAGAGCCGCTCCTAGTTTTCCGCTTAAGGAAGCAATAAGTGGTTTTAATTCAGGATGTGCTGTTACAATCTCGGTTGCAGCCTGTTGGATAGGGCCTGCCAGATTAGTTCCTAATCCTGAAAGCGTAGCTTTCTGGTCATTGTTTAATAATGAAAACTCTTTCTGGTTTCTCATGTAAGCTCCGGTTGCCGAGAAGTTGGGCAAATAATTCGTAAATGCAGCTTTTCGTTGATAATGAGCAGCATTTATCTTCTCATTGCTTATCAACAAATCTTTGTTGTTGGCAAGAGCTAATGCGCGGCAACTATCCAGACTTAGAAAGTTCTGCGCTTTTCCTATGAAAGTGAGACTTAGCAGAATTGTCAGAAGAAATACTTTTTTCATCGCATCTTGCATATTAATAAGGTGATACTTCTATATTTAATAACCCGGTTCTCATGTAATTTGTTTATTGAAGTAGTCTGTTTTTTTGAACTTGTTTACTTAAACAATAATTGCATAAACAACGATGCAAATGTATGAGCTTTACTTGAAAGTGCAAAATGAATTAGCTTTTTTTAAAATATAGTGGGGTAGGATTCTGTAGAAAAGAAAGAAGGCTGCTCCTCGTAGTGAAGAACAGCCTTTCTTGATATATAAAGTAAGGGGATTAATTACAGAGCACCTACTTCTTTCAAAGCAGCGTTCGTTCCGTGAACAGCTTTTGCGCTAGCTGCGAACTTGGCTTTTTCGTCTTCGTTCAGGTTCAGTTCAACGATCTTTTCGATACCGTTCTTGCCAAGGATTACAGGAACGCCGATGCAAAGATCTGATTCACCATATTCACCTTCCAATAATACAGAACAAGGAACCATCTTCTTTTGGTCATGAAGGATAGATTCAACTACGAATGCTCCTGCTGCACCTGGTGCATACCATGCAGAAGTACCCAGCAATTTAGTCAGTGTAGCACCACCTACCATTGTAGCAGCGGCTACTTCTTCCAGTTTTTCGGCAGAGATGAAATTTGCTACAGGCATACCTTTGTAAGTAGCGAAACGAGTCAAAGGAATCATAGTAGTATCACCGTGACCACCGATAACCATACCTTCTACTTCGTTAGCGTTGCAACCGATAGCTTGAGACAAGAAATATTTGAAACGAGAGCTATCCAAAGCACCACCCATACCGATCACACGGTTTTTCGGCAAGCCCAAAGCTTTCAATGCCAAATAAGTCATTGTATCCATCGGGTTAGAGATAACAACGATGATAGCGTTAGGAGAATATTTCAACAGGTTTTCTGCTACCGATTTAACGATACCAGCGTTCACACCAATCAGCTCTTCACGAGTCATACCCGGTTTACGAGGAATACCTGAAGTAATCACAACAACGTCAGAGTTAGCGGTTTGAGCATAGTCGTTAGTGCAGCCTACCAATGTAGTGTCGAAACCCAGCAATTGAGCTGTCTGCATCATATCCATTGCTTTACCTTCTGAAACGCCTTCTTTAACGTCCAGCATTACTACTTCGTCTGCTACTTCATTAAAAGCAAGTACATTTGCACATGTAGCACCTACGTTACCTGCGCCTACTACGGTTACTTTTGACATAATACTATATATTTAAAAAGTTGATAATTTGTTTTATCTTTTAGCGCGACAAAATTACAACGATAATCCTGATTAAAGAAATTTTTCCGTAATAATTTTAGTTAAAGGTCTAAGTTCTCCGGAATGGATGGCTATCATGAAAAAAAAGTGGTCGAACAAGCCGTTGGCAAGCGTGGAAGAGAAGCGGAGAATAAACAACGAAAACGATACAAAAACGAGGGTGTTCGGAGAGGGGGGTACAAAGCGCTGAAACGCCCGCCAGTAAAGGGGAAAAACCCAATGAAAACCAGTAGAGTAGAGAAGAGTAAAGTAAAGAAGAGTAAGTAAAAGTATTATTTCTGTTATAAACAACAGCAATAATACTGGGCAGAGAAGATGGCTTTGGCTGCTGCCGTTGTCGGTTTGGATCACTTCGTCGGTGTCGTTTCTGTTCTCGTGTCCCTCATGAACTGTTCGTCCGGCAGATGACCGCCTTTTGTCTGGTAGGTTATTGATGCTCGCCCGGTGGGTAACGGACATTCACACGGTAGATAACATACGTTTGTACGTTAGGTGAATTCTATATTATTTCTCGGGCTACCGCTTCATTAAAAAATAATTTCAATACTTGTTTGCTAAAGTACCATTTGCTTCAAAACTAGTACGTAAACAAGGTAAAAGTCGCAAATAAGGATGCTTCGATCAGGTAATGTCAGTGGCCGCTTAGGATCATAAAGGAGAATCAGTCGGGGTACTTTGCGTCTGTCGGTTCGGCCTGGTTGACTGGTTAATAAATTAAAATTGCATAGATTAGTCGGGAGTTTTTCAAAAACTCTCACTTTTTATACTTGACTTCTGTTGCGAAATGATTACTTTTGCGCACGTTATCAATTCACAACTGAAACTATGAGTAAAAAAAGCCTTCTTATTGCGGCCGTGGCTATCTTGGTGATAGCTATTATTGGTATTACTTATTTATTGTTTACCGAAAAAAAAGCTAATCGGGAGTTAGTGCAGGAATTCCAATTGGATAAGGAAGATCTGGAAAACGAATATAGTCGTTTTGTGCAAGAATATGATGAATTGAAGTTTAAGGTTACTAATGACTCATTAGGAGTATTGTTAGAACAGGAACAGTTAAAGACCCAACGTCTATTAGAAGAACTTCGTACTGTGAAGAGTTCGAATGCAACAGAGATTCGTCGTTTAAAGAAAGAATTGGCTACTTTACGTAAAGTAATGGTTGGTTATATTAATCAGATTGATTCACTAAATAAACTGGCTGCACAGCAGAAACAGGTCATTGCAGAAGTAACACAAAAATATAATCAGGCTTCACAACAAATCAGTAACCTTTCCGAAGAAAAGAAAAATCTGGATAAGAAGGTGACGTTAGCCGCACAACTCGATGCAACTAATATTCGTATCGAACCACGCAATAAACGCGGTAAAGTGGCGAAGAAGGTGAAAGATGTGGTGAAATTGGCTATCAGTTTCACAATCGTGAAGAATATAACTGCTGAAAACGGTGAACGTACCATCTATATACGTATTACCAAACCCGATAATGATGTACTGACCAAGAGTGCATCCAATACTTTCCCTTATGAAAACCGTACACTGGTTTACTCCATCAAGAAATATATTGAATATAACGGAGAAGAACAGAACGTGAATGTATTCTGGGATGTAGAAGAATTCTTATATGCCGGAAACTATCGCGTTGATATCTTCGAAGGTGGTAATCTGATTGGTTCGCAGACGTTTACGTTAGATTAGTTTCCCATCTATCGTCTTCCATCCGCTCCCCACATCATTTTGCTGCGGAGTGTATCGAAAAAGATATGATTGAAGCGTTTGACTACTTTTATGCTATAATCTGCCCGGCGGATCTTGAGTTGAGTTGTTTCTTTGCAGGTTTCGCTTCGCCCGTCAATAGCAACGAGGAAATTATGGCTCCGGCTTTCCACATCCAATGTGATTTCCCAGTCGTCACGGATAACGATAGGACGGACGTTGAGGCTATGCGGAGCTACCGGAGTGATGGCAATAGTGTTGGAATGAGGGACGATGATCGGGCCTCCTACACTCAAAGAGTAGGCTGTGGAACCTGTTGGAGTGGCAATAACTAACCCGTCAGCTTGATAAGTATTCAGATACGCGCCATTAATAGCTGTCCGGATACTAATCATTGACGAACTGTCCCGTTTAAGAATTGCAATTTCATTGAGAGCATAAGGAGAATCCTGAAGACGTTTTTCGTCACAGATGAGTTGAAGCACGCTTCGTTCCTCCACACTATATCTTCCGGCTTGGATTTCATCGAACGTTTCTTCCATCTCCTCGGGAGAAATATCTGCCAGAAAGCCCAAACGGCCTGTATTAATTCCCAAAATAGGAATTCCTTTTCTCCCTACGCGGCGGGCAGCTTTCAGGAATGTTCCGTCGCCTCCGATACTGATTACCATATCAGCGTCAAAATCATTTCCGTCAAACAAGTGATCGGCATGAATGTCCATTTTGAGCTCTGTAGTCAGGAATTGATAAAAGTCCCTGCACATACAGATTTCTGCTTTCTGCCTTCTCAATAGTTGGAACAACCTTAGTGCATGAGAGGACTTTTTAGCCTGATAAGTATTTCCGAAAATGGCGAATTTCATAAGCAATATCATTAGTTCAGGATGCAAATTTGGCATTTTTTCTTGGATTTCTACTTTAAATAACCAAAAAAGAACCCATAATGCGTTTCGTATTATTAGGCAACTAATAATAATATTTGTATTTTTGCGGCAAATATAACGTAGAACTATGACTAAATTAAGTGTAAACATAAACAAGATTGCTACGCTAAGGAATGCTCGCGGAGGAAATGTTCCCGATGTAGTAAAGGTAGCGCTTGATTGTGAATCTTTTGGTGCAGACGGTATCACTGTTCATCCTCGTCCCGATGAACGCCACATTCGTCGTTCAGATGTATATGATTTGCGCCCTTTGCTGCGCACGGAATTTAATATCGAAGGTTATCCCGCTCCGGAGTTTATTGACCTGGTGTTGAAAGTTAAACCTCATCAAGTAACTTTGGTCCCCGACGATCCTTCACAAATTACTTCTAATTCCGGTTGGGACACCAAAGCAAATCTGGAATTCCTGACTGAAGTGCTCGATCAGTTTAACAGCGCCGGTATTCGTACTTCCGTTTTTGTGGCAGCCGATCCTGAAATGGTGGAATATGCGGCAAAAGCGGGAGCGGATCGTGTCGAACTGTATACCGAACCATACGCAACGAACTATCCGAAGAATCCGGAAGCTGCCATCGCTCCTTTTATCGAAGCCGCAAAGACTGCCCGTAAACTGGGTATCGGATTGAACGCCGGACACGACTTGAGTCTGGTTAATTTAAATTATTTCTATAAAAACATTCCTTGGGTGGATGAAGTCTCCATCGGACATGCGTTGATTAGCGATGCGTTGTATCTGGGACTCGAACGTACCATTCAGGAATATAAAAACTGTCTACGCTCATGAATGCAATGATCTTGTTAGCCCAAGGGGCTATGAATATGGCCGACTCGCTGGCTACTGCCAACCCCGTATTGACGGAGGTGAACGCTCCTGAAATGAACATGCTTGATATGGCTATCAAGGGTGGATGGATTATGATTGTGCTGGGTGTATTGTCGGTTGTCTGTTTTTATATCCTGTTTGAACGTAACTACATGATTCGTAAGGCAGGAAAAGAGGACCCGATGTTTATGGAGCGGATTAAAGACTATATTCATAGCGGTGAGATCAAAGCGGCTATTAACTATTGCCGTACGATAAACACCCCTTCGGCACGTATGATAGAAAAAGGGATCAGCCGTTTAGGACGTCCTATTAACGATGTACAGGTAGCTATTGAGAATGTAGGTAATATTGAAGTGGCAAAGCTGGAAAAAGGATTGACTGTAATGGCAACTATTTCCGGAGGTGCTCCGATGCTTGGATTCCTCGGTACGGTGACCGGTATGGTACGTGCATTCTACGAAATGGCGAATGCCGGAAGCGGAAACATTGATATCACTTTACTTTCCGGTGGTATCTATGAAGCTATGATTACTACGGTCGGTGGTCTGATTGTCGGTATCATTGCTATGTTTGCCTACAATTATCTGGTGATGCTGGTAGACCGTGTGGTAAATAAAATGGAATCTCGTACAATGGAGTTCATGGACTTGCTGAACGAGCCGGCTGGAAAGTGAATCGATATGCCAACCTATTAATCACTAACCCTTAATCACTAACAAAGTGGGATTAAAAAGAAGAAATAGAGTATCGCCCAATTTCAGCATGGCTTCCATGACGGACGTCATCTTCCTGTTGCTGATATTCTTTATGATAACCTCTACGGTGGTGTCGCCCAATGCCATCAAAGTCCTGTTGCCGCAAGGCAAGCAGCAGACTTCGGCCAAACCGCTGACAAGAGTGGTTATCGATAAAGACTTGAATTTCTATGCCGCTTTCGGCAATGAAAAAGAGCAGCCGGTGGCGCTGAACGATCTGACTTCATTCTTGCAGAGTTGCGCAGAGAAGGAGCCGGAAATGTACGTGGCATTGTATGCAGATGAATCGGTACCTTACCGTGAGATCGTAAGGGTATTGAACATTGCAAACGAGAATCATTTTAAGATGGTGTTGGCTACACGCCCGCCTGAAAATAAATAAGAAACAATGGACAGAAGAAAAAAGGGTGAATACATAGGAGCGCTGGGTGCACTGTTGGTGCATGTGGCAGTGATTGCTCTTTTGATTCTGGTGAGCTTTACTGTCCCTCAACCGGATGAAGATGCAGGCGGAGTGCCTGTAATGATGGGAAATGTAGACGCAGCGAGTGGCTTCGATGATCCCTCTCTGGTAGACGTGGATATCATGGATGAAGATGCGGCAGCACCCGCGGAAACAGCACCGGAACTTCCTTCGGAACAGGATTTATTGACGCAGACTGAAGAGGAAACAGTAACTCTGAAACCTAAGACGGAAGAACCGAAAAAAGAAACGGTGAAACCTAAAGAGGTGGTCAAGCCGAAAGAACCGGTGAAGAAGCCGGAGAAAACGGAAGCCGAAAAAGCTGCGGAAGCGAAACGGCTGGCAGAAGAAAAAGCGGAACGTGAACGTAAGGCTGCCGAAGAAGCTGCCAGAAAGAGGGTGTCCGGTGCGTTTGGAAAGGGAGCGCAAATGACAGGAAATAAAGGAACAGCGGCTAGTGGTACGGGAACCGAAGGTAGCAAGGAGGGAAACTCTTCTACCGGAGCGAAGACCGGAACCGGAGGTTATGGAACATTTGACCTTGGCGGACGTTCTTTAGGTACGGGCAGTTTGCCGAAGCCTGTATATAATGTGCAGGAAGAAGGACGTGTAGTGGTGAATATCACCGTGAATCCTGCAGGGCAAGTGATATCGACCAGTATTAGCCCTCAAACGAATACGGTAAATTCCACTTTGCGTAAGGCAGCGGAGGACGCAGCGAAGAAAGCCCGTTTTAATACGATAGATGGGGTGAATAACCAGACAGGGACAATCACCTATTATTTTAACTTGAGATAGTATCATTAACCAAATATATAAAGGATTATGGGAACTGTATACGCTTTTTTTGCAGATGGTTTTGAAGAAATTGAAGCCTTTACTGCTATTGACACGTTGAGACGTGCCGGACTTAATGTAGAAATCGTATCCGTTACACCGGATGAAATTGTAGTGGGAGCACATGACGTATCCGTCCTTTGCGATATCAACTTCGAGAATTGCGATTTTTTCGATGCTGAACTGCTGTTGTTGCCGGGAGGAATGCCGGGAGCTGCCACACTTGACAAGCACGAAGGGTTGCGTAAATTGATTCTTGATTTTGCCGCAAAAGGTAAACCTATTGCGGCCATTTGTGCTGCTCCGATGGTATTGGGTAAACTGGGACTGCTGAAAGGAAAGAAAGCTACCTGTTATCCGAGTTTTGAACAATATCTGGATGGTGCAGAATGTGTAAATGAACCCGTCGTACGTGATGGAAACATCATTACCGGTATGGGACCGGGTGCTGCCATGGAATTTGCTTTGACAATCGTTGACCTGTTGGTAGGTAAAGAAAAAGTAGACGAACTGGTAGAAGCGATGTGTGTTAAACGCTAAACCGTCCATGAAGAAATATGTAATCATTGTCGCCGGTGGAAAGGGCTTGCGAATGGGAAGTGACCTCCCGAAACAATTCCTTCCCATGGGTGATAAACCTGTGTTGATGCATACCCTGAAAGTATTCAGGAGATATGACGAAACACTTCAAATCATAGTAGTGCTTCCACGGGAACAGCAGGACTTTTGGAAGCAACTTTGCCAAAAACACAGCTTTGCGGTGGAACATACCCTTGCCGATGGAGGCGAAACACGTTTTCACTCTGTAAAGAACGGTCTGGCACTGGTGCAGGAGCCGGGACTGGTAGGGGTGCATGATGGAGTACGTCCGTTTGTGTCGGTAGAAGTGATTCGCCGTTGTTATGACTTGGCAAAAGTGCAGAAAGCAGTGATTCCTGTGGTGGATGTGGTAGAGACACTTCGCCATCTGACAGATGCCGGAAGTGAAACGGTCAGCCGGAATGATTACAAGCTGGTGCAAACACCGCAGGTTTTCGATGTAGAGTTGTTGAAACAAGCCTATGCACAAGAATTTACTCCCTTCTTTACAGATGACGCTTCCGTTGTTGAAGCAATGGGAATACCTGTATATCTGGCGGAAGGTAACCGTGAAAATATAAAAATAACGACTCCTTTCGATTTAAAAGTAGGGAGTGCTCTTTTATAAATGTTCGATTTAGCCACACGCGACATAAAATTTATCTCCGGTGTAGGCCCTCAAAAAGCCGCTGTATTAAATAAGGAGTTGGAAATCTACTCCTTGCACGATTTAATTTATTATTTCCCTTATAAATATATTGACCGGAGCCGCATCTATTACATTCACGAAATAGATGGCAATATGCCGTATATCCAGTTGAAAGGAGAAATTCTCGGTTTCGAAACCATTGGCGAAGGACGTCAACGTCGTTTGACGGCGCACTTTTCGGATGGTACGGGAGTCGTGGATTTGGTGTGGTTTCAAGGCATTAAGTATATCTTAGGTAAGTATAAACTGCACGAGGAATATATCATCTTCGGCAAACCGACTGTTTTCAACGGACGTATCAATGTGGCACATCCCGATGTAGACAAGCCGGAAGATTTGAAACTTTCTTCGGTGGGACTGCAACCTTATTATAATACGACGGAGAAGATGAAGCGCAGTTTCCTCAACTCTCACGCGATTGAGAAGATGATGGCAACGGTGATTCAGCAAATACAGGAGCCTCTGCCTGAAACACTTTCTTCCAAATTGCTGGCGGAACATCATCTGATGCCTTTGACGGAAGCTCTCCGGAATATCCACTTCCCGACCAATCCCGATGTGCTTCGCAGGGCGCAATATCGCCTTAAGTTCGAAGAGCTGTTTTATGTTCAACTGAATATCCTCCGCTACGCCAAAGACAGACAAAAAAGATATCGTGGATATATCTTTGAGAAAGTGGGAGATGTGTTCAATACATTTTATACAAAGAATCTTCCTTTTCAACTGACAGGTGCACAGAAGCGGGTATTGAAGGAAATACGGAACGATGTCGGCAGTGGCAGGCAGATGAACCGCCTCTTGCAGGGAGATGTAGGAAGCGGGAAAACACTGGTTGCCTTGATGAGTATGCTGTTGGCGTTGGATAACGGTTATCAGGCTTGCATGATGGCACCCACCGAAATCTTGGCGAACCAGCATTATGAAACGATCAAAGAACTGCTCTTTGGCATGGATATCCGTGTCGAACTGCTGACAGGCTCTATTAAAGGCAAAAGGCGGGAAGCGATTCTGACCGGATTGCTGACCGGAGATGTGAAGATATTAATAGGAACGCATGCCGTTATTGAAGATACTGTCAATTTCTCTTCTTTAGGTTTCGTTGTTATCGACGAACAGCATCGCTTTGGCGTGGCACAACGCGCCCGCCTTTGGAGTAAGAATGTTCAACCTCCACATGTGCTCGTGATGACTGCTACCCCGATCCCACGCACTTTGGCAATGACATTGTATGGTGATTTGGACGTGTCTGTTATCGACGAGCTTCCACCCGGAAGAAAACCGATTACTACCATCCACCAATTTGATAACCGCCGGGAAAGTATGTACCGTTCGGTGCGCAAACAAATTGAAGAAGGACGCCAGGTCTATATTGTTTATCCGCTGATTAAAGAAAGCGAAAAGATTGATTTGAAGAATCTTGAAGAAGGATATCAACATATTCTGGAAGAGTTCCCCAAATGTACGGTTTGTAAAGTGCATGGCAAAATGAAACCAGCCGAGAAGGATGAGCAAATGCAGCTTTTTGTTTCGGGCAAAGCGCAGATCATGGTGGCTACTACCGTTATTGAAGTCGGAGTGAACGTTCCGAATGCTTCGGTGATGATTATTGAAAATGCAGAACGTTTCGGGCTTTCGCAGTTGCATCAGTTGCGTGGTCGGGTAGGACGTGGAGCGGAGCAGTCTTATTGTATTCTGGTGACGAATTATAAGTTGACGGAGGACACCCGGAAACGATTGGAAATCATGGTACGCACTAATGATGGTTTCGAAATAGCCGAGGCCGATTTGAAATTGCGTGGCCCCGGTGATCTTGAAGGTACGCAGCAAAGCGGCATCGCTTTCGATTTGAAGATTGCGGATATTGTACGCGACGGGCAACTGTTGCAATACGTTCGTGCCATAGCTGAAAGTATTGTGGAACAAGACCCTGCGGCACAGAATCCCGAGAATGAAATCTTGTGGCGGCAACTTAAAGCCTTGCGGAAAACGAATGTTAACTGGGCTGCCATAAGTTGAAAAACGGTTAAACATGCAGTTTATTTGCGTAAATGTGTTGCAAAACATATTTTGTCCCTATCCTCCCTATTTATAGGAGTTTAACGGAACAATTATTCCCTCTTTTTGCACTAAGCATCTGAAAAATAGTTAATAACTCCCTTGCCAATTCACAGGAAAATACTACCTTTGGGGGAATTTTTTTAGTAAATGTATTGTTTAACCATTTGCAAAGTCGAGTATTATGCTTGAAAAAACGCTGGTCATTTTAAAACCATGTACCCTTCAACGGGGATTGGTTGGTGAGATTACTCATCTCTTTGAACGTAAAGGATTACGGTTGGCCGGCATGAAGATGATGCAACTGACTGATGAATTGTTAAGCGAACATTATGCCCACCTTAGCGGCAAACCTTTCTTTCAGCGTGTGAAAGATTCGATGATGACAACTCCTGTCATTGTTTGTTGTTTCGAAGGTGTGGATGCTATTCAAACAGTCCGTACGTTGGCGGGACCAACTAATGGACGTTTAGCTGCCCCAGGCACCATTCGCGGGGATTATAGTATGAGCTTTCAAGAGAATATCGTTCATACATCCGATTCTCCGGAGACTGCAGCTATTGAATTAACGAGATTTTTTAAACCGGAAGAAATATTCGATTACAAGCAGGCTACATTTGATTACCTGTATGCAAACGACGAATATTAATTGAATTGACAAAGAAGGAATGAATTTTAGCATTATTAAAACAGGATTGGTCGCTGTTGCGGCTATGGTCAGTCTGAGCTCTTTCTCGCAAGACCTGATTGCCCGCCAAGCACCGATAGACAAGAAATTAAAATCAGTAGACTCTTTGGCCTTGCAGAAGCAAATCCGTGCCGAACAGTCCGAATATCCCGCCCTAAGTCTTTATCCAAACTGGAACAACCAGTATGTGCATGCTTACGGAAATGCTATTATCCCTGATACGTATACAATCGACCTGACAGGTTTCCATATGCCAACTCCAAGTACAAAAATTACTTCGCCTTTCGGTCCTCGTTGGAGAAGAATGCATAATGGGTTGGACTTGAAAGTGAATATAGGTGATACTATCGTAGCTGCTTTTGACGGTAAAGTACGTATCGTAAAATATGAGCGTAGAGGATATGGAAAATATGTCGTTATCCGTCATGATAATGGATTGGAAACAGTGTATGGTCATTTATCAAAACAATTGGTTGAAGAAAACCAATTAGTGAAAGCCGGAGAAGTAATCGGTTTGGGTGGTAACACCGGACGTTCTACTGGTTCGCATCTTCATTTCGAAACCCGCTTCCTGGGGATTGCAATTAATCCGATTTATATGTTCGACTTCCCGAAACAAGATATCGTTGCCGATACTTATACGTTCCGCAAAGCAAAAGGCGTGAAGCGTGCTGGTTCTCATGATACTCAAGTGGCTGACGGTACCATCCGTTATCACAAGGTGAAGAGTGGCGATACATTGTCCCGCATTGCTAAATTGCGTGGCGTATCAGTCAGTACACTTTGCAAACTGAACCGTATCAAACCGACTACTACTTTGCGTATCGGACAGGTTTTGCGTTGTTCGTAAAAAATATAGCTTATAAAACAGTAATACAATATCTTTAGAAGAGGGCACTTTAATATAATTTAGAGTGCCCTCTTTCTGTTTTTACTTAATTATTGTTACCTTTGCGCACTATTTGGAAGAAGATGAAAGATACCAAGCAACAATTTGAACATGTCATCGCTTTGTGCCGTGACTTATTTTCCAAGAAGCTGCACGATTACGGGCCTGCATGGCGTATCCTGCGTCCGGCTTCGGTGACTGACCAGATTTTTATTAAAGCCAATCGGATTCGTAGTATTGAAACCAAAGGAGTAACCCTGATTGACGAGGGAATCCGTGCCGAGTTTATTGCGATTGTCAATTATGGCATCATCGGACTTATCCAGTTGGAACTGGGGTATGCCGAGTCTGCCGACATCAGCAATGAAGAAGCGATGGCTTTGTACGATAAGTATGCAAAAGAGGCATTAGAACTGATGCTTGCCAAGAATCATGATTATGATGAAGCCTGGCGGAGCATGCGTGTCAGCTCTTACACAGACTTGATTCTGATGAAAATCTACCGTACCAAGCAGATTGAGAGCCTGGCCGGCAATACATTGGTGTCAGAAGGTATTGATGCCAATTATATGGATATGATTAATTACTCTGTTTTCGGACTGATTAAGATAGAATTTGAAGGATAAGAACTTACATATCATTCAGGAGGTAGTGGCGAATATGTGTCGTTTTCTTTTGGCGGCATCGTTCATCTTTTCCGGATTTGTAAAGGCAGTTGATCCGCTGGGTTTCCAGTATAAGATACAGGATTATCTGACTGCATTCGGAATGGCTTCCTGGTTCCCTTCATTCTTCCCTTTATTGGGAGGTATCGTTTTATCTGCCGTTGAGTTTTTTATAGGTATCTCTTTGTTCTTTGCAACAAGAAGAACATTGGCTACCTCATTGGCTTTGATGCTGATGATTTTCATGACGCCACTGACCTTGTATCTTGCCATCTTTGATCCGGTTTCGGACTGCGGTTGTTTTGGTGATGCCTGGGTATTGACGAATTGGGAAACATTTGGAAAGAATATCATTCTGCTGTTTGCGGCAATAATGGCTTTCCGTCACAGGAGGATGCTGATTCGTTTTATCAGTGTGAAGATGGAGTGGCTGGTTTCTCTTTATACGCTGTTTTTTGTGTTTACTTTATCGTTCTATTGCCTGGACCGTTTGCCTGTTTTAGACTTTCGTCCTTACAAGATCGGAAAGAATATCCTAGAAGGAATGACAATGCCCGAAGGAGCCAAACCAAGCGTATATGAAAGCATCTTTATCCTGGAGAAGAACGGAGAGCAGAAAAAATTTACGTTGGATAACTATCCGGATAGTACCTGGACATTTGTCGATACGCGTACCATCCTTAAGGAAAAAGGATATGAACCGGCTATTCACGATTTCTCTATGATAGATCTGAATACGGGGGAAGATATAACAGACGATGTATTGACGGATATAGGATATACTTTCCTGTTGGTTGCCCATCGGATTGAAGAGGCGGATGATAGTAACATTGATTTGATTAATGAAATATATGACTATTCGGTGGAGCATGGCTACAAATTTTATTGCCTCACTTCTTCACCGGAGGAACAGATAGAACTGTGGAAGGACAAGACAGGAGCCGAATATCCTTTCTGCCAAATGGATGATATAACATTGAAGACGATGGTTCGCTCCAACCCGGGGTTGATGTTGATTAAGAACGGAACCATTCTGAATAAATGGAGCGATGAGGATATACCGGATGAATACGTACTGACGGACAAGCTGGAGAATCTGCCGCTAGGAAAGCAGAAAGTGAGCAGTGACGCTCATACGGTAGGATATGTTTTTCTGTGGTTTGTTATTCCGTTGTTGTTAGTGCTTGGGGTGGATGTGTTGGTCGTTCGCCGCCGGGAACGGAAAACTGCGAAGCGGAAGCAACAAGAAGAAGAGATAAAAAGCAAAGAACCGGAAACAAAGAATCAAGGAATAGAAGAACAAGAATAAGAAAAAATGATAACGAGCGACCCTCTGTAACGAACACTAACCTGAATCGTTCAATCGTCAATCGTCCAATCGTAAATTTATTAACCCTTTAAAATAAAAAAACAAAATGAGAAAGAACATTGTTGCAGGAAACTGGAAAATGAACAAAACCCTTCAAGAGGGTATCGCTTTGGCTAAAGAACTGAACGAAGCATTGGCTAACGAAAAGCCTAACTGTGATGTAATCATCTGTACTCCGTTCATCCACCTGGCTTCTGTTACTCCGTTGGTAGACGCTGCTAAGATTGGTGTAGGTGCTGAAAACTGTGCAGACAAAGCATCAGGTGCTTATACAGGTGAAGTTTCTGCTGAAATGGTTGCTTCTACTGGTGCAAAATATGTAATTCTGGGACACTCTGAACGTCGTGCATACTACGGTGAAACAGTTGCTATCCTTGAAGAAAAAGTAAAATTGGCTTTGGCTAACGGTCTGACTCCGATTTTCTGTATCGGTGAAGTGTTGGAAGAACGCGAAGCTAACAAGCAAAACGAAGTAGTAGCTGCACAAATGGAATCTGTATTCTCTCTGTCGGCTGAAGACTTCTCTAAGATTGTATTGGCTTACGAACCGGTTTGGGCTATTGGTACAGGTAAAACTGCTTCTCCTGAACAAGCACAGGAAATCCATGCCTTCATCCGTTCTATCGTAGCTGACAAGTATGGCAAAGAAATCGCAGACAATACTTCTATCCTTTACGGTGGTAGCTGCAAACCTTCTAACGCTAAAGAACTGTTCGCTAACCCGGACGTTGATGGTGGTTTGATTGGTGGTGCTGCTCTGAAAGTATCTGATTTCAAAGGTATCATTGATGCTTTTAACGCATAATTAAAACTTCTTTCAGGCACGGATTTCACGGATTACACGGTATCGTTTAGTCCAAGAGATTTCAAAAACTGTGTAACCCGCGTAATCCGTGCCTAAATATTATTTATAGAATGAGAAAACTAGCTTTACTTACTTTGTTGTTGGTATTGGCAGTTGTCGGTGTACAGGCACAGGGCATTGTCAAAAGTCTGGAACGTAACGTTCCGGGACAAGGAAAGGTGACTATTCATCAAGATCCCCGTATTGAGGCTCTGATAGGGATGGAACGTCCTGCAACAGGTGAACAGAAAGTAATAAAGACTTCCGGATTCAGAATACAGGCGTATGCCGGTAATAATACTCGTCAGGCTAAGAATGATGCTTATCATGTAGCATCACGCGTTAAAGAGTATTTCCCTGAATTGACAGTATATACTTCGTTCAATCCACCTCGTTGGCTTTGTCGTGTAGGTGATTTCCGGAGCATTGAAGAGGCGGACGCAATGATGCGTCGGTTGAAGTCTACCGGTGTGTTCAAAGAGGTTTCTATTGTAAGAGACCAGATCAATATTCCTTTATAATTGTATCATGTTAGAAAAAGAAGAAATTGTTTCTCCGAATCTGGAGGAGTTGAAGAGTCATTATCGTAGTATTATAACTTTGTTGGGTGAAGATGCCGAACGGGAAGGGTTGCTGAAAACTCCGGAACGGGTGGCTAAAGCAATGTTAAGCTTGACGAAAGGGTATCACATGGATCCTCATGAAGTGCTTCGCTCTGCTAAATTTCAGGAAGAATACAGTCAGATGGTGATTGTGAAAGATATCGATTTCTTCTCCCTTTGCGAACATCACATGTTGCCGTTCTACGGGAAGGCACACGTGGCTTATATTCCTAACGGCTATATCACAGGGTTGAGCAAGATAGCCCGTGTAGTCGATATATTCTCTCATCGCCTGCAAGTGCAGGAACGCATGACACTGCAAATCAAAGAGTGTATTCAGGAAACACTGAATCCATTGGGTGTAATGGTGGTAGTGGAAGCCAAACACATGTGTATGCAGATGCGTGGTGTAGAAAAACAAAACTCTATTACTACTACTTCGGATTTTACCGGGGCTTTCAATCAGGCAAAGACTCGTGAAGAGTTTATGAATCTGATTCAACACGGGACTTTGTAGAGAAAACCTGGTAAGAAACGCTATTGGGTTTCGGTATCGGGGAAGACAGGCTTCGGTACCGATGAAGAGGGGGGGCACCGATGAAGACATCTCTCGGCACCGATGGGGAATCATCGCAGAACAACCCTGTCACCCAGTCGTTTTGCCATGATGCTTTGTACGGTCTTCAACTCATTAAAGCGTTTCATAAGCGAATCACATTTTTCATTATCATGGGCGAGAGCAGGATCTTGCAGGGCATAAAGCATGTGCTTCAATTCCTCCGTTACGATTGCATATTTGAAGTTAATCATTAACATCGGAACCATTTCATAGAGACGCTCTTCATCCGTTACGATCTTTTGGGATTTGGAGTGGTATTTACTAAGCTGATATCGCACATTAATCAAATCCACACTCAATTTACTGATTACCGGATCAGGATGTGCCAGGAAATAACGTTCAGCAATGAAATTGGAATCATGCATGTGTGCAGCAGCTTCCGATAACATTTGGCGGTGCAACGGATTATGAAAAGCTAACTCATCTTCTTTCAAATCATTAATCACATATTCTATAACGGTTACCGGAATCTCGTTTCCTTCTTCATCAGTCAGGTTACACATGATTTTTTCTCCATAACGAACTACTGCCTGTAATATCAGCCGTTCGAATTTGTAGAATTCTTGTCCTTCCTTTCCTTCCTGGGGGATAAAAGATGCATAGTTGTCTTCCTGCAGAGCGGGAGGAACCTCTGTATATCCGTTATCTATTTCAGGAGGCAACGGAATATCTCCGTTGGGCATCGGAGCATTTTCAGACGGTGTCCCTTGAGACATTGTAGCTGTTCTTTCAGCCATCCGGCGTTCCCGTTCCGTCTGTTCAGCTCGTTTCTCTGCTTGAGTTTCCCGTCTTTTGGCAACTTCCGATACCAACAGCTTATCTTCTACATGAAGTAGCTGTGCACATTCTTTGATATAGACATCTCTGACAATTGCTTCCGGGATAACAGAAATACTTTGCACCAGGTTACCAATCAGTTCCGCACGTTTGATGGGATCTTTTCCTGCATCCTCCAGCAGTAAGTTTGTTTTGAAGCGGATAAAGTCCGTTTCATGTTCAGAGATGAAAGCCTGGAATTCCGTTGAGTTATGTTTGCGGGCAAAAGAGTCCGGGTCGTCCCCATCGGGAAGAAGACAGACTTTGATATTCATACCTTCCTCCAATAACATGTCAATTCCCCGGATAGAGGCCTTGATACCCGCTGCGTCACCGTCGTAAAGCACAGTCATATTGTTGGTGAACCGGTGAATCATACGGATTTGTCCCGGTGTAAGGGCGGTTCCCGAAGAAGCAACCACATTCTCTATACCGGATTGATGCATGGAGATTACATCCGTGTAACCTTCAACCAAAAAACAACGGTCTTGTTTTACAATAGCCTGTTTGGCAAAATATATACCGTATAACTCGTTACTTTTATGATAGATTTCCGATTCGGGCGAATTGACATATTTAACTTTAACCCCTTTCGTTGCACTGGCAAGTACACGTCCGCCAAAAGCTACCACTTTACCGGAAAGCGTATGGACAGGGAAAATCACACGTCCCCAAAAACGATCCCGCAATCGGTGGTCATCCGTTTCGTAGCAAAGTCCGGTCTTTACCAGATACTCCTTCTTATATCCTTTTTGGATTGCCTCTTTGGCGAATGCATCGTGGCTTTCAGTACAGTAGCCTAATTGGAATTTCTCAATAATGTCGTCGCGAAAGCCACGGTTGCGGAAATAAGCCATACCGATGCTACGCCCGTCTATATGATTTTTTAGTATGTTTTGGAAATAATCGCGCGCAAAGTTATTGACGATAAACAGACTTTCACGTTCGCTTTGCACAAACTTCTCTTCATCGCTTAATTCCCGCTCCTTGATTTCAATATTGTATTTCTTGGCAAGATACTTCAGCGCTTCCGGATAAGACATCTGCTCGTGCTCCATAATGAAATGCACTGCGTTTCCACCTTTTCCACAAGCAAAACATTTGCATAATCCTTTGGCGGGAGAGACATAAAAAGAAGGAGTTTTATCACTGTGGAACGGACACAAACCGACGTAATTGACACCACGTTTGCGCAGGGTGACAAAATCCGAAACGACATCCATAATTTGTGCCGCGTCCAATATCCGGTCTATGGTAACTTGATCTATCATTCTTTCTCCTGTGAATCCGTTTTTGCGGATACAAAGGTACACATAAAAAAATCCCCTGCAAACAAAAAAGTATGCAGAGGATCGTTAAATCTTGCCTATATAAGGGATGGTTCTGTAACCGGAGAGGCACACGGAAGATTATTATTTCCCTTGATCCCTCTCTATATAATAGATAATGGATTATTTAATCTTCTCCCGAATCTTAGTCAGATACTTTTTCATTCCTTCCGCATCTTTGTTCTCGATAATTTCGAGAAGATTCTTCAACTCCGTGCGGATATTGGCTACCTGTCCCGGAGTGCGTGGGTTGAACAGGATTTCCTGAAGCAGATAGTCGTCTTCGCTTAATAGGCCTTTGGCAATTGCCATGTGCTTCTTGAACGTAGTTCCCGGAGCTTCCTGATGTTTCATTACGGCAGCAAATACAAAAGTCGATACGAACGGAATAGAAAGCGAGTAAGCTACTGTTTCGTCGTGTTCGTCGAACGTATATTCGAAGATGTTCAAACGCAATGTCTGATAGAGATCTTTGAAGAATATTTTTCCCAGATGGTCTCCTTCACTGATGATGATGGCATTCTCGCTGCTTAGATTACTAAGACTAGCAAAAGTAGGGCCAAACATCGGGTGGCTGGAGACATAACGGAAACCGCTTTCTTCATAAAACTTCTTCAGTCCTGTTTTTACAGAGGCAATGTCACTAATGATACAGTCTTTCGGTAACACAGGCAATACTTTATGAAAGGCATCCAGCGTGTACTTCACTGTAACGGCGTTAATAACCAGTTCCGGTTCAAAGTCCTTAATCTCCTCCAATGTGGTGAAACGATACGTGTTATAGACAAAACGCAACTGGTGCGGGTTGACGTCGAACACGGCCGTCTCATGTTGAAAGCTTAATATATCAGTAAAGAAAGAGCCCATTTTGCCGGCTCCAAGGATTAATATTCTCATAATGTTTATTTAAAAATCCTTTCCCTAACCCTCTCCCAAGGAGAACAGACTGAAAGTTACTCTTATCAATATGAACAGGAGGTTACTTTCTTTCCTCTCTTTGGAAGAGGGTTAGTGGAGAGACTGCTTTTTATTTATTAATAATTTCCATCTGTTGACGAACCGATTCTTCGTGGATGGCTTCGAAAATTTTCTTCATAAACTCGCTGTCCATACCACACTGTTCGCCCTGCGCGCCACGTTTTTCCAAGATTTCATTGTAACGTCCGGCTTGAAGAACGGTGATTCCATGCTCTTTTTTGTAAGTACCGATTTCGCGGGCTACGCGCATTCTTTTTGATAGTTCCTGAATGATATTGTCGTCACATTCGTCAATTTGTTTACGGAGTTGTGCCAGACTTTCGGTAGATTGCGTTTCAGTACGGATCACCAGCAGATTGAGGATATAGTCGAGTACGTCCGGAGTAACTTGTTGGGAAGCATCGCTCCAAGCGCAGTCAGGGTTACAGTGGCTTTCTACGATCAGACCGTCGAAGTTCAAGTCCATCGCCTGTTGGCAAAGCGGAGCTACTAATTCACGTTTTCCACCGATATGGCTCGGATCACAGAAAATCGGAAGATTAGGGATACGGCGGCGCAGTTCGATAGGAATATGCCATTGGGGAAGATTACGGTAGATTTTCTTGTCATAGCTGCTGAAACCACGATGGATAGCACCCAGACGTTTCAAACCAGCGTTGTTGATACGTTCCAGTGCTCCGATCCATAATTCGAGATCCGGGTTCACCGGGTTCTTAACCAATACAGGGATATCAACACCTTTCAGCGCATCAGCGATTTCCTGTACGGCGAAAGGATTGGCAGTGGTACGTGCGCCTACCCAAAGAATATCGATTCCCGCTTTCAGACATTCGTAAACATGTTTGGCTGTTGCTACTTCCGTAGAAACATACATTCCTGTTTCTTTCTTTACCTCTTTCAACCAGGCAAGACCTTCTACGCCGATACCTTCGAAACCTCCCGGTTTGGTACGTGGTTTCCAGATGCCGGCACGGTATATTTTCTGTCCTTTTGCTGCCAGTTGTTTGGCTGTATCCATTACTTGTTCTTCAGTTTCTGCGCTACAAGGGCCAGCAATGACAATCGGTCTTTTAGCTTCAATGCCCGGTAATAAAATTGATTCGAGTTCCATATTCTTATTTGTTTTTATTCTTTTAATAACTTGTTTTTGTTGAAATTATTCTGTCTCATTATGCTGCTGTTTTCTTCTCTTTTTCTTTGAAGAGAGAACAACAGAAACCTATATTCTTTTTATTCTTTCCAGTGCTTCCGCCAGTTTATTGTCTTTGCAACAAAGAGAGATACGAATATATCTTGCTCCGTTACTGCCGAAAATAAATCCCGGAGTGATAAACACTCTTGCTTCATGCAATACCTTTTCCGTCAGTTCCTCTACATCCTTGCAGGAAGCGGGAATCTTTCCCCAAAGGAACATTCCTACTTGTTTTTCGTCGTAGGTGCATCCCAATGTTTTCATAATTTCACCGGCGAGGTGACGACGGTTGCGATAGTTTTCGTTATTGCCTTCATACCAGTCTGCTTCTGCTTCAAGAGCAGTTGCTGCAGCCAGTTGCATGGCACGGAACATACCGCTGTCGATATTACTTTTCACTTTCAATATCCATTGTACGAATTCTGCGTTCGATGCCAACATACCGATACGCCAGCCGGGCATATTGTGACTCTTGCTCATAGAGTTGAACTCGATGCAACAGTCTTTGGCTCCCGGCACACTTAGAATACTGATAGGCTTATCGTTCAGGATAAAGCTGTACGGATTGTCGTTCACAATCACGATATTCTTTCGGCGGGCAAAATCAACAAGACGCTCATAGATTTCCGGAGTAGCATTGGCTCCTGTCGGCATATTCGGGTAGTTGGTCCACATCAGTTTTACACGACTAAGATCCATCTTTTCCAGTGCCTCAAAGTCGGGCATCCAACCGTCTTCTTCTTTCAGGTCATAGTTGATAACTTCCGCGCCAAGTATTTTACTTAAAGAAGTATAGGTGGGGTATCCCGGATTTGGGACTAACACCTGCTCACCCGGATTGACAAATGCCAGCGTAACATGGAGGATTCCTTCTTTCGAACCGATCAATGGTTGTATTTCCGTATTCGGATTCAGTTCCACTCCGTACCAGCGTTGATACCAATTGGCGAAACCTTTGCGCAGTTCGGGGATACCTACATACGGTTGATAACCGTGTCCGTTAGGATCATGAGCATTGTTGCACAATGTTTCGATGGTTTCCCTTGAAGGAGGCATATCGGGGCTTCCGATACCGAGGCTGATGACATCTTTTCCTTCAGCATTCATCTGTGCTACCTCTTTAAGTTTCTTTGAGAAGTAGTATTCGCTAACACTTGCCAATCTGTCGGCAGGAGCGATTTTATACGTTTGACTTTCCTTCTGCATATTCGCCTAATAATTTAAGTTCTTTGGTTAATGGAGTGATTGCGGCAATAGATTGCTTGTATCTTAGATAATCGTTGAAAGCCACATCTACGTAAAATTGGTATTCCCATTCCCGTCCGATGATTGGCAACGATTGGATTTTTGTCAGATTGATATTATAGAACGATAGAATAGACAAAACCTGCGACAGACTGCCTTCCGTGTGCGGAAGAGTGAATACCATACTTGCCTTGTTGGTTGCGTTGACATGATGTTGGCGGAGTTCGTCCACTTGCCAGGGATCGGCAACTACCAGAAAACGGGTGAAGTTGTGTTTGTTTGTTTCAATGCCTTCCTGAAGGATTTTCATGCCATAACGTTCGGCTGCTGCTTTGGAGCAGATAGCGGCATGACCTTTCAGGTTTTCATTCTTGATGATTTCCGCGCTACGGGCGGTATCTTCACCTTCCACTACTTTCAACTGTGGATGTTGGTTCAGAAATTCGCGACACTGCATCAGGGCGATAGGGTGGGAGTTGACTTCAGTCAGATCTTCCCAACTCTCATCAGGGAGACAGACGAAGCTGTGCGAGATACGCAGTTTGTATTCACCAATGATCTGTGTGCCGCTTTGTCGCAGCAACTCATTGTTGTGCAGCAAGCTTCCTGCAATCGTATTCTCGATGGCTAGCATTCCGATAACCTGGCTGTCTTTTCGTATCGAAGTAAACACGTCTTCGAAGTTGGCACAACAGATTAACTCTATTTCTTCTCCCTCGAAGTACTTGTGTGCGGCGATATCATGATATGAGCCGAGTGTTCCTTGAATTGCTATCTTTTTCATTGTTCTAATGTATTATATAAAAAAATCCCGCGTCCATATTGGAGCGGGATTCATATGATTGATTTCTCTATTCAGTCCTTAAGCATCACTGTCACTTGATACATACAAACTCCCGCTCTACTTTGTTGCTAAAGTAAAAGTAAAAAAAGAAGTAATATGCATAAGTAAATGATTTCATTCGAATCTTTGTTTTTTGCTTTGGTTTCTAATTCTGGAGCAAAAGTAATAATTTTCTGTTAGATGCAAACAAAAAACGATATTTTTTTTGTTTTTTCATCAAAAACAAATGAAAAGGTTATTCTGTTTTGAGCTTTACATGTCGTCTTTCTCTGGTTTGCGTGTAGCCTTTTCTTTCATTAAGGCTGAAAGCCTTCTATTATATAGCGTAGGGCATCGCCCTACGTAAAAGCATATACCTAACATAAGCCCTGAAAAGGCGGAACTGCTTGGATGTTTACGTCTTTCATAGTATGATTCTATATAAACTCTTCATTATATTCAACCTGATATTCTTTTAGAAACATTTTCAGTTCATCTTGGAAGGTCATTTTTTTGTGATGCTCTTTTTGTCCCAGAATATATCGAGTTACAGTCTCAACTTTTGATTGACTGACTGAGAAAGCTCCATATCCTTCTTGCCAGGAGAAATCATGATATGAGGGTCCTAAACTTTTTATCCATTTTGACGAACTACGTTTTACTTCTTCTACCATTTTGGATAATGCGATGTTTTTGTTGAGAATACATAGGATATGTATATGATTGGTAAATCCGCCTACTATGATAGGTGGGCAGTCTATGTTTTTCAGAATGCCGGAGATGTATTTGGATATTTCTGATAATTTATCCTCGTTTATACTGTCCTTCCTGTATTTAGTGCTGAAAGTCAGATGAATATAGTTCTTTGATAGGGATTGTGGCATATAGTTAGTTCATGTTCCGCCCTTTCAGGGCTTGTATTTGGGTTTTATAAATACGTAGGGCGATGCCCTACGCTATATAATGGAAGGCTTTCAGCCTTATCAAGCTGATATCAATCCGTCTTGATAGTTTCTACGCTATATAATGGAAGGCTTTCGGTCTTATTTTAAAAGATTCCCGGTAGCGCTTCTGACTTTGGTCCTAGATTCTTGAATTCTCCATTCAGACCAGCTTCCTCCTTCGGATTCAGTTCCAAAGATTTCTTCATGTCCTCTACAGAACCATCCTTATCACCATTCAGCAATTTAGCACGTCCGCGTTCTTTGTAGGCCTCTGCAAAGTTCGGATTCAGTTCGATGGCTTCATCAAACAGTCCGATGGCTTCCGTCAGCTTCTTCTGATTGATATAAAGTTGTCCTAAGTAAAGGTAAGCCTGTTCGTTGAACGGGTTTATTTCCGTCACCAGTTTGTAATCCTCTTCCGCTTCTTCGCCCTGACCGTTGGATTCTTTCACTTTTCCACGCAGGAGCATGGCAGTTTCTTCCTCTGGATTTTGAGCAAGTACAGCGTCTATATCCTCCATCATTTCTTTATACTGTTTCAGGTTCAGCAAAGCTTCTGCACGTAGCAGGCGGGCTTCGATGAAATCGTCTTTCAAAGTGATCGCTTTGGTGAGATGGGCAATGGTCATTAGGTCGTCGTTTTGTCCCTTACGGGCTTTTCCTAGCAGATAATGAGCTACGGCATTTCCTTCCTCAATGGCAATTGCTTTATTGGCAGCCTCTTCCATGGCCTGATAATCTTCCTGGATAAAGCATACATTTGCCAGTGTCAGGAAAGTACTCGTGAGATGAGGTTCCATGGCAGCCATTTTTTCCAACAGTTCGCGGGCTTTTGCCGTTTCTCCCATTTGAATGTAGAGTTGGCTAAGATAGCCCATTGTTTCAAACTCTTCCTGGATGGCAAGAGCTTCTGTAAAACATTTTACTGCATAATCCGGACGTCCCATGCGTTGCGCACGTAAACCGTCGTATTTAAAAATCTCGAAATTTTTCTGATCGTTTTTCTGTTTTTCACTTTCCGGAGTTTCCGACTTTCCGGAGAAGAAAGATTTAAAAAAGTTCGGCATGACTGTGTTATTTTTGAGTTACCTTGCAAAGGTAGTAACTTATTTTGAAATATGTATCATTCCATCCTGCATCTTCCACTCACCTTCTTCCAATAAATACTGGATGACTTCACTGACTCTCTCTTTCTCCGCTTCTATTTTCTCGGCTATTTCTGCCGGCGTATGCGGTTTTTGGGCAAGTAATTCTGTTATTTTCTTTTTCAGCTCTTCAAGAGACTTCCCGGTCAGCGTATCTGTTGCACGGTGACTAAGGCAAACATCACATTGTCCGCAGTTATGCTCGTTTTTCTCTCCGAAGTAGCGGAGCAGCATCCGGCTTCGGCACACATTCTCCGAAATGACATATTTTTCCATCGCCTTGATGCGAGCTTCATACCGAGCTTTACGCTCTTCGTAGACAGCAGGGGGGATGTGCACAAAACGAAGTTCCTGCCGTTCGCGCGTATATATAATATAAGGAGTCCTTTTGTGCGGAATATAATCCACGATGCGACGTTTGGTAAGCGTGACCAATATGTTATAAATCTGTTCACGGGTCAGTCCGGTACGTACGGACAGGGTGGCTTCGCTGATATAGGCATAATCGGTGAACACTCCGGTGTACGAACGGAGAATCATCTGTATCAGAGCTTCCGCTTCCGTTCCCATTTCCCGCAGTTTGTACAGTTCGTCCCGGCGAATCGTAAAAAGGATGCGTGAGGCGTTGTCCTGTTCGTCCGTATATTCCAGATAACCGGCTTGAGTCAGTATCTTCAGCGCACTGTCTACCGGAACCGGGAAGTATTTGAACTTCCGGCAAAACTCTTCCAGGTTAAATTCACGTACACATTGGAAACCGTCGCCCATTGCCATCTGATAGTAATATTGCAGATGCTCGTACACATTGAGGATATATTCTTTATCGGGAAAAGTATCCACTACACGCCTGTGTAACGTCGTTCTGTCCGTTTTAGTATATAAGATTACGGCATACGCTTTCTTACCGTCTCTTCCTGCACGTCCGGCTTCCTGAAAATAGGCTTCAGGAGAATCGGGGAGGTCGAGATGCAATACGATACGCACATCGGGCTTATCGATCCCCATTCCAAAGGCATTGGTAGCTACCATCACACGAACTTCTCCGCTTTGCCAACGTTTTTGACGTAGGTCCTTTACGGCATTATCCAGTCCGGCGTGATAAAAGTCGGCGGTGATATCTTCATTTACCAGTAATTCGGTGATTTCTTTGGTCCGTCGTCTGTTGCGGACATAGATAATGGCGCTGCCCGGTACCTTTCGTAAGATATGCAACAGTTCTTGAGTCTTGTTATCTGTTTGCCGCACCATATACGCCAGGTTTTTCCGCTCGAAACTCATGCGGAAAACATTCTCTTCACGGAAATCCAAGCGTGCTTGAATATCTTTCACCACTTCCGGAGTAGCGGTGGCGGTAAGTGCCAGTACCGGAATTCCCGGTAACAGCGCCCGTATCTCGGCAATTTTCAGGTAAGCGGGGCGGAAGTCATATCCCCATTGTGAGATACAGTGACTTTCGTCAACCGTAATCATAGAGACTTTCATCGACCGCAGTTTGGTGCGGAATATTTCCGTGTCCAGACGTTCCGGAGAAATATAAAGGAATTTGTAATCACCGAAGATGCAGTTTTCAAGTGCAGTGAGAATTTCCTGCCGCGTCATGCCGGAATATACGGCAAGAGCTTTGATACCGCGTTTGCGGAGGTTCTGCACCTGGTCCTTCATCAGGGCGATGAGCGGAGTAATGACAATGCAAATCCCTTCCTGGGCGAGAGCAGGCACTTGAAAGGTGATGGACTTACCGCCTCCGGTAGGCATGAGCCCCAGTGTATCTTTGCCTTCGCCGATACTGGTGATGATCTCCTCCTGCAAGTCGCGGAAGGACTCATATCCCCAATATTGTTTTAATATCTCCTGATACTTATTCAATCGGCTTTATATCCTCGATTTGAAGTTGAACTTCGCCACGCTTATGCGTGTTTTCTTCAATGGTGTAACAGATGTCGAACGAACGTTTTGTTTTGATATAGCGCACGTGCGAACTCTGTCCGAACGCGATACCGTTCATTACATTATTCGATTTATTATCAACCAGTTCGAGCTTGATATGTTCCTGGTCGCGTCCCACTACTTTACTCGTTCCATAATCATAGACGTGATGAGTGCAGAAAATGGGTTTCGTGTTGTCGGGGCCGAAAGGATTAAATTTCTTCAGGTCGTTGAAGAACTTGGACGAAATATCCCTGAAGTCGATTTCAGCATCAATTTCGATGACGGCACTGGTTTGTTCCGGCAGGATATGCCGTGAAACGTAGTCTTCGAACCGTTTGGTAAAAGCATCCACATTCTCCACTTTCATTGATAGTCCGGCGGCGTATGTATGTCCTCCGAAGTTCTCCAACAGGTCGCGGCAATGCTCGATTGCTTTATATACGTCGAAGCCGGAAACAGAACGTGCGGAACCTGTCGCCATGTCATCCGTTCGTGTCAATACCACGGCAGGGCGGTAATACACTTCCGTCAGACGGGAAGCTACGATGCCGATCACTCCTTTGTGCCATTCTTCGTTGTAGAGCACAATAGAGCGGCGGTCGGCTAATCCTTCCAGATTGGCAACGATGTTGTTTGCTTCCTCCGTCATACTCTTGTCGAGGTCTTTCCGGGTTTCGTTGTACTGGTTGATTTGTCCGGCTTTCTCAAGTGCCACCGAGAAGTCTTTTTCCGTCAGCAGGTCTACTGCTTCTTTTCCGTTCTGGATACGTCCCGACGCATTGATGCGCGGTCCGATTTTAAACACAATATCGCTGACAGTGATTTCTTTTTCAGAAAGTCCGCATACATCGATAATGGCCTTCATACCGATACTCGGGTTACTGTTCAGTTGTTTCAGACCGTGGTAGGCGAGAATACGGTTTTCACCCATAATCGGAACGATGTCCGATGCGATACTCACGGCTACGATGTCGAGCAACGGAATCAGATGATGGAATTCGATACCGTTACTAATGGCGAACGCCTGCATAAACTTGAAACCGACTCCACAACCGGAAAGGTGGGTGTACGGGTACGTGTTGTCCAAGCGTTTGGCGTTCAATATAGCTACGGCAGGCGGGAGAATATCATCCGGTACGTGATGGTCGCAGATGATAAAGTCAATCCCTTTTTCTTTGGCATACGTGATTTCCTCTACTGCTTTTATTCCGCAATCGAGTACAATAATCAGTCCCACACCGGTTTCAGCGGCGTAGTCCACTCCTTTTTTAGAAATGCCATACCCTTCGTTGTAGCGGTCGGGTATGTAATAATCAAGGTTCGAATAGAACTGTTGAATAAACTTGTAGACCAATGCCACGGCAGTAGTACCGTCTACGTCATAATCTCCATAAATTAGAATACGTTCTTTCTTTCCCATCGCCCTGTTCAGACGTTCTACTGCAATATCCATATCCTTCATCAGGAACGGATCGTGCAGGTCGGGCAACTGCGGGCGGAAAAACTTCTTGGCATCTGCTGCCTTCGTAATTCCCCGCTGTACCAAAAGTTGTCCAAGAATCGGGCTAATCCCTAATTCCTGGGCCAATGTCTGGCTTGTCTCTGCCTGTTCGGGTGTAATGGGTCGATAATTCCATTTGTGATTCATTTTATATATTGTTTTTTCTTTTTCTGTTCTCAAGGGTTGGAAAGGAACTTCTTCCCAACAAGGGGTAAAAGTACGAAAAAAAGCGGAAGTGAAAGGCAGATATTACGAAAATATTTCAGTGAAGTATGGATGAGGACTTTTTTGCAATAGAAATGTAGTGGCATCCGGACTTTTTTTTCTTTATGGTTTTACTTTTCTATACTGCTTTTTGGCAGCTAACTTCTTTTGGTTATCTTTGCTTCACCAACCAATATAAAAACTAGAAGAGAAATCCACAAAAATGGGAAGACTGGATGATACTATAAACACTGGAATGACATTTGATAATATCTATATGGAGTATTATCAACGCTGCTTCTTATTTGCTAAGTCTTATCTTCATGACGAAATGTTATCCAAAGATATAGCTTCCGAAGCCATGATAACTTTATGGACTACGATGAAAACCGAAGATGTGAAAAATATCCATGCTTTCCTGATGACCGTAGTAAAGAACCAGGCATTGAATCATATGCGAAATGAACATCTGCGAATGGAAGCCCGTGAAAGTATATTGGCTGATGAACTCTACGAACTTGATTTCCGCATCGCTTCTTTGGACTCTTCCGACCCGAACCGACTTTTCTCTGAAGAAATAACCGATATTGTGAACCGTACTTTGAACGGATTACCGGAAAAGACAAGAAAAGCATTTATGATGAGCCGGTATGAGAACAAATCGGTGAAGGAGATTGCCGAAGCGCTGAATGTCACAGTGAAAGGAGCCGATTATCATATCAGTAAAGCGCTGCAACAATTGAGAAAGAACCTGAAAGATTATCTTTATACCTTATTATTTTTCTAATAAAGTTATCCACCGGTGAAGCACTCCTTCGGCACCGAGGAACACACCTTCCGGTACCGGGGAACAAATAAACGGTTAATAACGCACTTTTTTTATTTTTTCCACTAGTGAACTTTGCAAGTGGCGTGTCTTATATATGTAAGCCCACAAAGAGTTTATATATAAACCTAAGAAAAGGTATGGACGCGAAACTATTGAATAAATATATTGCAGGTGACGCACTTCCCGAAGAAAAAAAGGAAGTGATACGCTGGATGAAGGAGAGCGAAGAAAATCGGGAACAGTTGATGCAGTTGCACCGTGTTTACAATGCCACTATATGGAATGGAAACTTACAGGCAGAAAAAACAGAGAACAAGAAACCTGTGATGCGTTACCTTTGGGCGTCTATAAAGATAGCGGCGGTCGTTGCCATGGTTGCTTTTATTATCCATAAGGAATATCAGGAATACCGGATAGAACATTCTGCCGAAATGCAAATTATGACCGTCCCGGCAGGACAAAGGGCTAGTCTGGTCTTGGCTGACGGAACAATTGTTTGGCTGAACTCCAACTCTACCTTGAAATATCCGGCAACCGGATTTCATTCCAAAGAGAGGAAAGTGATTCTGGAAGGAGAGGGATATTTCGAAGTGGCACATAACGAGAAGCATCCTTTCATTGTAGAAACGGAGAAATACGATATCAGAGTATTGGGAACCACCTTCAATGTCTCTGCCTACCCAAACTCCGGTTTATTCGAGACATCTTTGATTGAAGGTAAAGTTACCGTGTATCAGCCCGATACACAACATGAAATGACCTTGAAACCTCATGAAAAGGTAGAAGTTAAAGATGGCAAACTCTATAAGGAGACTTTCTCATCGGACAATGATTTCTTGTGGAGAATGGGTATCTATTCTTTCAAGGATGAACCGCTGGAAACTGTCTTCAGGAAATTGGAGCAATATTATGAAGTGAAGATTATTAATAAGAACGAGGAAATCGCTTCCCGCCCGTGTACCGGTAAGTTCCGTCAGAAAGAAGGAATCGAGCACGTGATGAAGGTATTGCAGAAGTACGTCAAATTCAACTATATACAGGACGATGAGAAAAATCAGATAATTATCTATTAAATCAACCCTAGTATTTAATCTAAAAAAGAAACACCCGGAATGAGAGCAAGAGAACCAGCCCTTTCAAAACAGAAATATCGGTAAATGCTGCAACACTTACCGATATGTGAGAAGTCAATAAAAAAGACTCGACATCTGTTACAAATCTTTATGTATTAACTTAATAACTCTAGGCAAAGATATGAAAAATAATCTTTGGTGTGGGCGTATTGTCCATAGAAAAACACACTGTACTCAAATTTTAAGAATTATGAGGTTAACTGTCTTTTTCCTGTTATTCATTATTCTTGAGACATATGCCCTGAACGGCTATTCGCAAAATCAGAAAGTTTCGATGAATAAAGGAACCGCAACATTGGCTGAAATCATCAGGCAGATTGAAAAGCAAACAGACTATTTGTTTATTTACAATGAACGTGAGGTTAGTCTGAAACGGAAAGTATCTATTTTCACTCAGAATGGGACAGTGGCAAGTCTGCTGCTGGATGCACTGAAGGGTACGGAGTTCTCCTATACAATGGAAGGGAAACACATCATCCTTACGAAAAAACAAGCTGAAGCGCTAAGTCCTGTGCAACACAAGAAAAGAATAACCGGTCTGGTGAAGGAATATTCGGGCGAAGCCATCGTAGGATGCAATGTGTCGGTTAAGGGCACTACCATCGGTACAATCACTGATATAAATGGCAAGTATAGCCTTGAAGTTCCCGATAATGCAACCTTGGTCTTTTCATTCCTCGGATATAAGAGTATGGAATATCCGGTGAAAGCACAGCAGACTATCAATGTGACCTTGGGCGAAGATTCAAAAGCACTTAATGAAGTGGTGGTTGTAGGATACGGCACACAACGTAAGGCGTTGGTGACTAATGCAATCAGTTCTTTTAAGCCCAGCGAATCGAATATGCGTCCGGTGTTGACTCCGAGCGAATTACTACAAGGACGAGTGGCGGGTGTTACGGTATCGACCGGCTCCGGCAATTTGGGAAGTTCCGAACGAATGAGTATCCGCGGTGCGGCTTCTTTGAGTGCCAGTAACGAACCTCTGTACGTGGTGGACGGAATTCCCATCCTTAACAGTAACGCTTCCTTATTCAATATGGGGGAAGATTTGAGCTCGATGGCAGTATTGAATCTGACGGACATCGAATCTATTGAAGTATTGAAAGATGCCGCTTCGGCAGCTATCTACGGTTCGCGGGCAACGAATGGCGTGGTGGTGATTACAACCAAATCCGGTAAGGAAGGCCGTTCGGATATTCGTTTGAATGTCAGTACGGGAATCTCCAAATTCGCCAATAAAGGACGCATTAAATATGCGGATTCTGACTTGTATGTGGAAACTTATAACGACGGAGTCGAACGTTATAACCGTCAGAATGGCTATACCGTAGGTTCTGCAGGGTATGTAGTGCCTATCTCCAACCCATTCCAGGGATTACCCGATACGGATTGGCTGGATTTGATTACTCAAGTGGGACATTCTTACAATGTAGACCTCTCCTTCTCCGGCGGAAGCAAGAAAACAAAATTCTATGTGGGAGCCAACTACAATTATCAGGAAGGTATAATCAAGACCAATGACATAACCAAAATCAATCTGAAAGCCAAGATTAGCCACGAAATGACTTCCTGGTTGGAAGTCGGCGCCAATGTCAGCGGTAATTATCTGAAAAACAACCGTGTTCCGGGAGCCAATATCGGTTCTACCATCGTAGCCCGTGCCGTTGAACAACGTCCTTTCGACCGTCCGTACAAACCGAACGGTGACTATTATTTAGGTGGAACCGACGAGTTGGCACGTCATAATCCACTTCAGATTCTGAATGAAGAAGTATCCTATATTGATACCTACCGTTATTTAGGAACGTTCAATGCAGACTTAAAATACAAGAAGTTCAGTCTGAAAAACTCTGTCAGCACCGACATCGGATATACGTATGACTATGTGTACTACAATGAGAATCATCCTTATGGAGCAGGCGGCGGACGTATTGTGGAGTACAACCGCCTGGTGAAGAACTTATTGATAGAGAATGTATTCAACTATAATGATAAGTTCGGTGATTTTGAAGCGGGTTTGATGCTAGGACATTCTTTCCAGAAGATGTCCACCCGTACATCTTCTATCGACGGACGCGGTTTTCCGTCTCCGGTATTCGATACGGTCGGCACGGCTTCCGAAATTTATAATGCTTCGGGCGGCATCTCCGAGTTTGCCATGGAGTCCTACTTCGGACGTATCAACCTGTCTTATTTAGACCGTTACATTCTGAATGTGACTATGCGTTCGGACGGTTCATCCCGTTTTGCCCCTTCCGACCGCTACGGATATTTCCCCTCTGTCTCTTTAGGTTGGAATGTTTCGAAAGAATCTTTCTGGAAATTCCCTCAGACAGACTTGAAGTTCCGCCTGAGTTATGGTAAGACCGGAAATCAGGATGGAATCGGCAATTATGCCTGGCAACCGTTAATGTCCGGCGGCATTAACTACGGCAATAATAGCGGTATGGCTGTCACCAGCATGGGAAACAACAAACTGACATGGGAAACTGCCGACCAGTATGACTTCGGCTTCGACCTGGGCTTTTGGAACGGCAAACTGAATATGATAGCCGATATTTATCTGAAGAATACGAACAACCTGCTTTATTCAATGCCCTTGCATGGAACAAGTGGTTTCACCAGTATCACCAGCAACATCGGTTCCATGCGGAACTACGGTGTGGAATTCTCCATCAACGGCCATTTGAATATAGGGAAAGTCAACTGGACTTCCTCTTTCAACATCTCCCACAACAAAAACAAATTGACTAAACTGCTGGGAGACGACTTGCTTCCGATAGGTTCTAACCGCGCCTTGAAAGTAGGTGAGGAACTGGGAGCTTTCTACCTGTTCCAGATGGACGGGCTCTACCAATATGACGGTGAAGTGCCGCAACCATTGTACGACCTGGGTGTACGTGCCGGTGACGTGAAATATCATGACGCGGATAATAATGGCATTATCAATGATAACGACCGTGTACTGACCGGTTCTTCCAATCCCGATTTCTTCGGTGGATGGAACAATACTTTCAAATACAAAGGTTTCCAACTGGATGTGTTCTTTACGTATATGTACGGAAATGATGTGTATGCCGAATGGGCGGTGACCGCTACCCGTCCCGGATACCGCATGGCCATTACGGAAGATGTCGCCAAGAATCGTTGGACGGCTCCGGGAAGTTCTGATAAATATCCGCGTGCGGTCAATACGCTGTGTGGGCATAACAGCAAGAACTCCACCCGTTTCCTTGAAGACGGCTCTTTCATTCGCTTGCGTTCTCTTACATTCAGTTATACATTCCCGCAAGTAATGTTACAAAAGATTTGTTTGAAAGGTCTGCGTCTCTATGTGCAAGGGGACAACCTGTTGCTGTTCTCCAAATACTCCGGCTGGGACCCTGAAGTGAGTAAGAACATGGACCCGCAGTACTTTGGCGTCGATTTGTATGGAGTGCCGCCTTCCCGTTCGGTCAATTTCGGAATAAACCTTAGTTTCTAATCATAAACGCTCACAATGATGAAAAAGATTATTACTATATTTCTGGGATGCCTGTTGCTGGCTTCATGCAGTGGCATGCTTGATATCGAATCCCACTCCGCCGTATCGCCGGGAAGTGTGACGCCCAAAGACTTATCGGCTTTACGCATGGGAATGTACAATAAGGTACAGAACTCTCCGGCGCGTGAGTCATATATTACATTCGATATATTGGGCGGAGACTTGACTCAAAGTACAGGGAATGCAAGGGACTTGATAAACTCTGTACTTTCCTCACTGAATTCGATCGTAGCCAACAGTTGGAACGGCTATTACAATGCTTTATATCAAGTAAATAATGTTATCTCCATTGTAGAAGACCTTCCCGAATCCGACCTGCGGAATCTGATTATCGGAGAAGCGCATTATTTCAGGGCATATATCTATCATTCACTGGTGACACGCTGGGGTGGTGTGCCTATCCAAAGAGTGAATACGATGGACAAGCCTTTCCGTGATTCGGAAGAAGCAGTGTGGGCATTTATTGAGGAAGAACTCGAAACAGCCCTTGCTTTCTTGGGGACTTCTTCCAGTTGTTACTATGTATCCCGCGATGCCGCCCTTGCACTGAAAGCCCGTGTGATGCTCGAACGTGGCAAAAAGACGGAAGCGGCTGCACTGGCGGAAGGTCTGATAAAGGATGGAAAATACAAACTGGATAGCTTCGACAAGATATTCCGTGGAAAGACCAACACGGAAGTTATCTTTTCCTTCCAATGTCTGGCGGAAGAATCGAATATCACCATTTCCACCTTATTCTATACATATGCTCATCCCAATCACGGCAGCTATGTGTATCGTCCCACGAACGACGTGATGAATATGTATGACGACAAGGATAAACGGAAAGAAGTTTCCATTATCAATGTAGGTGCCGAACCTTGTATCAATAAATATCCGAGCGGACAAACCGGTACCGACCCGGTAGTGATGAGCCGTCTGGCTGAAATGTACCTGATAAGTGCGGAAGCGCAAGGACTCTCCAAAGGTCTGGGACGGCTGAACGACTTGCGGAAAGAACGCGGGCTGGATGCCGTAAATCCGAAGGATGAAGACGAATTTATAGAATATATCCTGGACGAACGCCGGAAGGAACTGCTCGCCGAAGGTTTCAGATATTATGACCTCATACGTACGAATAAGGCAAAGACAATGCTTGGACTGAAAGATTACCAGTTGGTATTGCCTATACCGGGCAAGGAAATGATTTCGAATCCGAACCTGGAGCCGAATCCCGGATATTGATAATGATTGTATTTATACTTATTAAAGAGACAAAATGATGAAAAAACTGATATATGATTCCGCTCTTCTTCTTTTAGGGTGTCTGCTATGGACGGGATGCAATAATGATGAAGACCTGACCGTCTATTCCACCGAGGGCGCGAAAACGGAGTTGGGACAGAAGATAATTGTCGGAAGTGACGGATACGTCGGACAATATTTCTCGGACACTACTTACACGTTGGCTCCGGGTGTAAAGGCTTTGGAGATGGAAATCCTTTCTGCCACAGGTATGGCGGTAAAGATGTTTGTCCTGGAAGTCGATTTGAAAGACACGCATCTGACGATGAAGGCTTCGTCTCCCAAAGACGAAGGCAAGCTCAAGACGAAACAACAAATGACGTTGCAGGCATTGGCACACGACAAACAGGGCAGCCGTGTTCTGGCTGCCGTGAATGGTGATTTCTTTGCTACGGACGGAACACCGCAAGGCATTTACTACCGGAACGGGGTATGCTTGAAGAATACGATGACCGATAATGTATGTACTTTCTTTGCCGTCACGAAGGGTAAGAAGGCGGTGATTGGCTCGTATGACGAATATGATACTTATAAGGATGAGATTCAGGAAGCGGTGGGCGGTCGCGTGCGTTTGATGACGAACGGGAATGTGCTTCCTCAGACATCGACAGCACTGGAACCCCGGACGGCTATCGGCGTGACGGACAATAATGTCGTTTATATTTTGGTTGCCGACGGACGTAACTTTTGGTACTCCAATGGCATGAGGTATGCTGAAATGGGAGCTGTCATGAAAGCGTTGGGAGCGAAGGATGCTATCAATCTGGATGGCGGTGGTTCGTCTACGTTCATTATCCGCTCGAAGGCGGGATTTGAAGAGAACCGTTTTGCTATCCGCAATTGGCCTTATGATAATGGCGGTGTCGAAAGAGCAGTTGCCAACGGACTGTTGGTGGTGACCGATAATTAATAGTTTGAATCTTAATAGTTGAATCATTATGATACGAAATAATAGAATGTATAGTTGCTGGCAAGGTCTATGGGGAATCATCTGTTGTCTGTCCTTGCTGCTGGGTATGGCAAGCTGTCAGGACTTTACGGATGATACGGGACGCACAATGCCCGAACCGGATTTGAAGTTTGCGGACGGAACGCTGAATCTTCCGTTGGAAGAAAAGGAATATACGGTGGATATCGAATCCAATCTGCCTTGGCGTGTGAAGACTTCCGCCACTTGGATTGACTTGCTTTCATCGAACGGGATGGGTACGGGAAGTTTCAGAATATCGGTATCCAAGAATGCGAATGTAGCTCCCCGCGAAGCGGAAATTGCAGGCTGGATTATCGAAGGTGCCGAAACAAAGCTGAAAGTGGTACAGGAAGGAGTGGGCATCGCTTTAAAAAAACGTGCGGTGAAAGTAGGTGCGGAAGGCAGTGCGGAAGAGGTGATACCTTTTTCGACAATGGTTACTTACACATACGAACTATCCGAAGGATGCGACTGGATACACGTTACCGACGGGGCGGCAATTACTCCGGGCGTCATCAATGAATCGGAACTGAAATTGGCGATTGACCCTTATACGGATATAGACGAGGGACGTACCGCCTCATTGTACCTGAAAGGTTCGAATGGGATTACCGACGTACTGACAATAACGCAGGATAAGAAACCTTTGGGAGACATCGATTACCTGAGAATGTTCTACGAAAGTGCGAACGGAGATAACTGGACGAAGAAATGGAACTTTGACGCTCCACTGGAAACTAACCCGACAAACTGGTTCGGATTGAAGTTTGAGAATAAGAGGGTGGTTGAGATTGATATTCAGTCCCCGAATAATATCGAAGGAGATATTATCCCCTTATGCAACTTGTCGGAACTGAGAAGCATAAAGTTCAAACATCAGAAGTTAGCAGGTATTCCCGAGGAAATAGGACAACTGTCCCAATTGACCACTTTATGGATAATAGAATCTGCTGCAAGCGGAAACTTGCCGGAATCTTTGGGAGAATGTGAATTATTGACTAGCTTTAACATCTCAAATCATCCAACTTCCACTCCGGCCGGATTTAACAACACGTTTACTGGTAATCTGGATATGTTGATAAATATCCCCGGTATGGTGACAATAAAGGCATATTGTAATAATTTGAGCGGGCCGCTTCCGGTTATTCCGTTAGACGGAAACAATAAACCGACCACTTGGAAGAGCCTGAAAGAGTTTATGATTTATACCAACGGATTCAGTGGAAGTATCCCTTACGGATATGGAACGGTAATCGAGAAGAGTGGTTCGAGTGGTATATTCAGAGTGAATGATAATCAGTTGAGTGGACAGATACCTGCGGATATCAAGGCATGGTCGCAATATGCAACCCGGAAAGCTGCGTGGATATTGCAAGGGAATAGTCTTACTGAATAAGATAACTTAATTAATTTATTAACTTAACACATTTATCTGTCTGTTTACAATGAGAAAATACTTCGTTATCCTTGTCTTAGCTCTCTGTTCCGTCGGAACATTGAAAGGGCAGACCGCATCAGATTCTTTGGCAATCGTTTCTGCACAATGGGAGATAATACATGCTCAAAAGGGAATTATCCACAAGAGTGCGTCTATACCTCAGCTTTATCAGTGCCCCCAAGTTATCAACCTGATAGAGATTGACCCCGGCAAAGGGATGAAAGCGGGTATTGCCATATCGGACGGTATGAAAAAGACAAGCCGGATAGCTTCCGAACATCATGCGCTTGCGGCAATCAATGGTTCTTATTTTGATATGAAGCATGGGAATTCTGTCTGTTTCCTGAAAACAGACAGGCAAGTGATTGATACGACAACGATAAACGAGTTTAAACTACGTGTCACGGGAGCCGTTTACGAACGGAAAGGAAAGATGAAGCTGATTCCCTGGAACAGACAGATAGAAAAAAAATATAAGCGAAAGGTGGGTACAATATTGGCATCCGGACCGTTATTATTAAAAGACGGTCGGGTATGCGACTGGAGCTTGTGTGGAAAGGACTTTGTCCAGAATAAGCATCCCCGTAGTGCTGTTTGCATGACGAAGGATGGAAAAATACTGCTTGTCACGGTGAACGGACGTTTTCCGGGGCGTGCCGAAGGGGTGAATATCCCCGAACTGGCACACTTGCTTCGGATATTAGGCGGTAAGGATGCGTTGAACCTGGACGGTGGCGGTTCCACAACATTATGGCTGTCGGGGGCACCGGAGAATGGTGTCGTCAATTATCCTTGTGATAATAAACGTTTCGACCATGCCGGAGAACGCGGAGTGCCCAACATCATTTATGTTTATGAATAACCTTATTGTTTATCAGCTATCGCACGACTTGAAGTTGCGAATAAAATGGAAAATGAAATGAAGAAACTTTTAAGATGCTCCCTGTTGGGGCTATTATTATTGTGCAGTGTCGTTGTAAACGGAGCGCAAGTCCCCAAATATATCTTCTTGTTTATCGGTGACGGCATGGGATTCAACCATGTGGAAGCAACCCAAATTTATGCGGAGAAAGTAGGAACAGATACGGGCGAATGTTCACTGTTATTCCCCACTTTCCCTGTGATGACTCAAGTATGCACGCGCTCGGCTTCTCACTTGATTACGTGTTCATCCGCCGCAGCTACCGCTTTGGCTACCGGAGAAAAAACGACGAACTATGTAATCGGAATGGATGCGGAAAAGAATCACGGGTTAAAATCCCTGGCACGCCAACTGAAAGATAAAGGTTATAAAATAGGAATAATCACTTCTGCTTCTATCGACCACGCTACCCCCGGTGGATTTTATGCTTCACAACCCGACCGTTCTATGTATTACGAAATAGGAGTGGATGCCGCCAATTCCGGTTTCGATTTCTTCGGTGGGGCGGGATTGCTCGAACCTCGCAGCAAGCGTAACCTTTCGGCGCCTTGCCTTTATGACCTGTTCAATCAGAAAGGCTATACGATGTTTCGTGGAATGGACGCTTATAACCGTGCTGCTGCAAAGGATAAAATTCTCCTCTTCCCAACCGATACAGTGAGCAAAAGCCTGAAATATGCGATGGACCGTTCCGCCAAAGACTTGAGTTTGCCTGACTTGACAAAAGCCTGCCTTGCTAATTTTCAGGAAACCGCGAAGAAGGGTTTCTTTATGATGGTAGAAGGCGGAAAAATAGATTGGGCGGCCCATGCCCACGACGGTGGCGCTGTTGTGAAAGAAACCATTGACTTCGACCAATGTATCCGCTTGGCTTATGATTTCTACAAAAAGCATCCGAACGAGACATTGATATTAGTGACTGCCGACCACGAAACGGGCGGTCTTGGACTGGGCAACTCCGATATGAACCTGAATATCGACTTGCTTCAATATCAGAAGTGTTCACAAGAAGCCTTGACTGCTGCTATGCGTGAAATGAAAAGCGGAAAGATGATTCCTTCGTGGGAAGACATGAAAGCGTTTCTGAAAAAGAACCTGGGCTTTTGGGAACAAATTAAGATTACTCCGCGTGAAGAACTTGAATTATTGGTTTGCTACGAAGAGTCTTTCTTGAAGAAGAAGTCGAAAGATGTGGTCAGCCTTTACGCGAAAGATGAACCTTTAGCGGTGGCTGCTATTGCCTTGTTGGATAAGAAGGCGTCATTGGGATGGACAACTAAAACGCATACGGGAGCACCCGTGCCATTGTATGCGATAGGCAAGCAGGCTGTTCTTTATTCGGGCAGGAGAGACAATACGGATATGGCTAATGTTTTGCGGAAATTATTCCTTATCAAATAGGGAGAGGTTTATCAATCAAGAATGTGAGTCAGTATTTGAGTTAGAGGAATCCCGTATGAAAATGAACTAAGCCAATACTGAACATAAATATATGGCTGGATACTACATAATGTCGGCTCTATATGGCGATTTTGACGTTGATTTATTAATCGACAACTGGAGTCGGCCACTTAGCTGACTGAAGTCGGCTGCTTAGTCAACTGGAGTCGGCTATATAGCCGACTTTAGTCGACTGATACGATGTCGGCTGTTTCAATCCGGTATCCGGTCATATTCTTCTTACGTTCTTCCACATAAGAAAACACCTGAGTTTTTGTTTGAACTAGAGCTTCTTTTCTTAAAAGTGTGAACAGTGTGAAGGATGTGAGGAGTTTAAAAATGGGGTTGTGAAATCACAGCAAACATCTGTTATTCTACAGTTTATGAGACTGTGAAAAGCGTGAAAGATAAAAGATGAACTTTTATTATAAAGGGTATCTAAATTTATACTTTTGTCAGCTATCATTTTCTGTACTAGATATTTTATGCCTTATTAATTAAGGTACAAAAATAGGCAATTTCTGTTATATAGCGGACATGAATCAGAATAAAACTTTTTCCGGAGAATTGGTTTTGCTTGTTTTGTTTCTCATTCGTGAGGGGGCTTTTTCAAAAAAAAACTATCTATGCTTTTTGCAAGTCCCGTTCTTCATATTTGCAGATCGCCTCTATCCATTCTTCTGTCAGTGGCATGGATTCATGTCTTTCAAGATCGAAAGTAACCATAACAGACTTGCAGATACATTTTACTTCATTCGTTTCTGTGTCGATAACCCGCTGGATCAGGTGAAAGCTTTTGGTGCCTATCTTAGAAACAGCAGTCTGTACGGCGATATGATCGGATGCGAATATCTGTTTGACGAAATCCGCTTCGATGTGGACAACGACAATCCCGATCTTTTCCCAATCTACTCCGGGGCATACTGAAGCGAAGTATTCAGTCTTTCCTAAGTCGTAAAAGGAGAAGTAAACTGTGTTGTTGACGTGACCAAATTTGTCTACATCATTGAATCGCAATTGGATAGGTAATGTGTGATGAAATACGATTTCTTCCATTGTTTTCTCTTAAACGTTTTAAATTCGACACAAAAATGGCACTTTTGCTTTCTTGCTTGAAATTGAGGCAAAGATAGAGATTTCTAATGATTCTGCTTTCGGAGATAAGGAAGATTTTCGTTAATAATCGTTTAAAACGAAGTTTTGGGATGTTTGTTCTGTTAGGGAAACACGCTTGTAATAATGTAATAGTTAAATTGTTGTCTGCCAATAGTTGATTTTAAAGGGTGATTTAAAAACGTCAGGATAGATTTCACTAAATGGAATAAATGTGTTATTTTTGCGTCTTGTTCTTAACGGAAATTAATCAAGAAATGATAGAAGATATTAAAAAAGCCTGTCAGGTGATGAATGAAGGAGGAGTGATCCTTTATCCCACTGATACCGTATGGGGTATAGGCTGTGACGCGACTAATGAGGAGGCTGTACGCCGGGTGTATGAGATTAAGAAACGTGCTGATAGCAAAGCTATGTTGGTGTTGGTGGACTCTCCGGTTAAAGTGGATTTTTATGTACAGGATGTACCTGATGTAGCATGGGATTTGATTGAAGTTGCCGACAAGCCGTTGACGATTATTTATTCCGGAGCACGAAATTTAGCACCTAATCTGCTGGCCGAAGATGGCAGTGTCGGGATTCGTGTGACGAATGAAGATTTTTCCAGAAGACTCTGTCAGCAGTTCCGTAAAGCAATTGTTTCTACTTCGGCTAATGTCAGCGGGCAGTCGGGTGCTGCTAATTTTAGTGAAATTAGTGATGAAATCAAATCGGCGGTAGATTATATCGTTGGCTTTCGTCAGGATGATATGAATAAGCCGAAACCCTCAAGTATTATTAAGTTGGAAAAAGGTGGAGTGATAAAGATAATTCGCGAATAAATGAAAGGGGAAAAACTTAGTTTATTGCAGCGTTGTATCAAATGGCGGGAAGCGAACATAAAGGAAAAGCAATTTATCCTGATATTAAGTTTCCTGGTCGGAATCTTCACTGCGTTTGCTGCGTTAATATTGAAATTCTTTATCCATCAGATACAGAATTTCCTGACTAATAATTTCAATGCAACAGAAGCTAACTACCTGTATTTGGTATATCCGGTAGTCGGTATTTTCCTTGCAGGTTGGTTTGTGCGTAATATTGTAAAGGATGATATCAGTCATGGGGTCACCAAAATTCTATATGCCATCTCCCGTAGGCAGGGACGTATCAAGCGACACAATATCTGGTCGTCTACTATCGCCAGTGCCATAACCATCGGATTTGGTGGATCGGTCGGAGCAGAGGCGCCGATTGTACTGACAGGTTCGGCAATCGGTTCCAATCTCGGGAGCGTGTTTAAGATGGAGCATCGCACGTTGATGCTGCTCGTAGGTTGTGGTGCGGCAGGTGCCATTGCCGGTATTTTTAAAGCTCCGATTGCGGGACTGGTATTTACCTTGGAAGTGCTGATGATTGACTTAACCATGTCTTCTTTGCTTCCCCTGCTGATTTCTGCCGTGACAGCAGCAACTGTTTCGTACATAGTCACTGGTACGGAGGCTATGTTTAAGTTCCACCTCGATCAGGCATTCGAACTGGAGCGTATTCCTTTCGTTATCTTGCTGGGAATTTTTTGTGGGCTGATTTCGTTGTACTTCACACGTGCCATGAATTCGGTAGAAGGTGTATTTGGCAAACTCAATAACCCTTACAAGAAACTGGCTTTTGGTGGTGTGATGTTGAGTGTATTGATTTTCCTTTTCCCACCTCTTTATGGTGAAGGATATGACACGATTAATCTTTTGTTGAATGGAACGTCTGCCGAAGAGTGGGATACGGTCATGAACAACTCTATGTTTTATGGCTATGGCAATTTGTTGCTGGTTTATCTGATGCTGATTATCTTGTTGAAAGTATTTGCTTCCAGTGCAACAAACGGTGGCGGTGGTTGTGGTGGTATCTTTGCTCCTTCGCTTTATTTGGGATGTATTGCCGGTTTTGTTTTCTCTCATTTTAGCAATGACTTTGCTTTCTCCGCTTATTTGCCGGAGAAGAATTTCGCATTGATGGGAATGGCGGGAGTAATGAGTGGTGTCATGCATGCTCCATTGACAGGGGTGTTCCTGATAGCCGAGCTGACAGGTGGATATGATTTATTTCTTCCGTTGATGATTGTATCTGTAAGTTCATATCTGACAATTATTGCTTTCGAACCTCATAGTATCTATTCGATGCGTTTGGCTAAGAAGGGACAATTGCTGACACATCACAAGGATAAAGCTGTGTTGACGCTGATGAAAATGGAAAACGTGGTGGAGAAAGATTTCGTTGTCGTACACCCGGAAATGGACTTGGGCGAACTGGTGAAAGCAATTGCAGCTTCCCATCGAAATGTCTTTCCGGTGACAGATAAGAAAACGGGTGAATTGTTGGGAATTGTATTGCTCGACGATATTCGCAACATCATGTTCCGGCAAGAACTTTATCATCGTTTCACTGTTAATAAATTGATGATATCTGCTCCTGCCAAAATCTTCGATACGGATGGAATGGAGCAGGTTATGCAAACATTTGACGATACGAAAGCCTGGAATCTTCCGGTTGTAGATGAGGAAGGCCGCTATCAGGGATTTGTCTCTAAATCAAAGATATTTAATTCGTATCGGCAAGTGCTGGTACATTTTTCAGAAGACTAATCTGTGCCTAAGTAATGATAACAGATTTAAAATATGAAGAAAGAAAATTTAAGAATAGTATATATGGGAACTCCCGATTTTGCGGTAGAGGCCCTGCGCCAATTGGTAGAAGGCGGTTATAATGTAGTGGGTGTGATTACAATGCCCGATAAACCTGCCGGACGCGGACATAAGATTCAATATTCTCCTGTCAAACAATATGCGCTCGAACAGAATTTACCGTTGCTTCAACCGGAAAAGTTGAAAGATGAAGCTTTTGTGGAAGCGTTGCGTGAGTGGAAAGCGGATTTGCAGATTGTAGTTGCTTTCCGTATGTTGCCGGAAGTGGTATGGAATATGCCGCGACTGGGTACATTTAATCTTCATGCTTCTTTACTTCCTCAATATCGTGGAGCTGCTCCTATCAACTGGGCGGTTATCAACGGTGATACGGAAACCGGGATTACGACTTTCTTTTTGAAGCATGAGATAGATACCGGAGAGGTCATTCAACAGGTACGTGTGCCTATTGCAGATACGGATAATGTAGAAGTGGTACATGATAATTTGATGATGTTGGGAGGAAAACTGGTTCTTGAAACAGTAGATGCTATACTGAATGGAACGGTCAAACCAATTCCTCAAGAAGAAATGGCAGTTGTCGGTGAACTCCGTCCTGCTCCGAAGATATTTAAAGAAACTTGCCGGATTGACTGGAACCAGCCGGTGAAGAAGATCTACGATTTTATCCGTGGACTATCACCTTACCCCGCTGCCTGGAGTGAACTGATTGCTTCCGAAAAAGCAGAAAGTGTGGTCGTGAAAATATTTGAAAGTGAGAAAGTTTATGAATCACATCAATTGGCTGCCGGAACAATCGTAACTGATGGCAAGAAATTTATGAAAGTAGCTGTACCGGATGGATTTGTATCTATTCTTTCTTTACAATTACCCGGTAAAAAACGACTGAAAACAGATGAGTTGCTTCGTGGTTATCACCTGGAAGATGGGTGTAAGATGGAGTGATCTGACAATAAGATAGAATAAAAACCGTCCCGAACACGAGACAATTAGAACCTAAAATAAAAGAATTATGAAACCGATTATCGCTCCTTCTATTCTTTCTGCCGATTTTGGATATTTGGCAAAGGATATTGAAATGGTAAACCGCAGTGAAGCGGAGTGGGTACATATTGATATTATGGACGGAGTATTTGTTCCGAATATTTCATTTGGCTTTCCGGTACTGAAATATGTAGCGAAGTTAAGTAAGAAGCCGTTGGATGTGCATTTGATGATTGTGAATCCGGAGAAATTCATTCCGGAAGTAAAAGCATTGGGTGCTCATACGATGAATGTGCATTATGAAGCTTGTCCACATCTGCATCGGGTGATTCAACAAATCAGAGAAGCCGGGATGCAGCCTGCTGTAACGATCAATCCTGCTACTCCTGTAGCTCTTCTGCAAGATATTATCCGGGACGTGTATATGGTGCTTATCATGAGCGTGAATCCAGGATTTGGCGGGCAGAAGTTTATCGAACATTCGGTAGAAAAAGTTCGTGAACTGCGTGCCCTGATTGAACGGACAGGTTCGAAAGCCCTGATTGAAGTAGACGGTGGCGTGAACCTGGAAACAGGAGCCCGTCTGGTTGAGGCGGGAGCCGATGCGCTGGTGGCTGGAAATGCTGTCTTTGGTGCACAGGATCCGGTAGAAATGATTCGTCAGTTGCACGAACTGTAACTAATCTATTGAATTCCTTTTATATCCATCGATATCCATTTATACGCCTGCTTATCCCTTGGATAGCAGGCATTTTTTGTGGAGATCATTTTTTTGACCGTTCATGGGATCCCCTTTGTGGTATTCTCTTCTTTGGCTTTTTTGCTGTATTGTCTTTTGCTCTTTATTTTCTGAAACGCTATTCGCTGCGATGGTGTTTTGGGATAGCTATCTCCGCTCTTTGTTTTACGGGAGGATGGCTTGGGATGACTGGACAATTGCAACAGGCTGTCTGCTCTTTTCCGAAAGAAGAAACTGTGTACCGGGTTTTGATAACGGATGCAGCTCAACCAAAAGAACATACTTACCTCTGTCAGGCATTATTAAAAGAACGTCGTGATACTGCGGGCATATATCCGATAGGACATACTGCGGTTCTTTATCTACAGCAAGATTCGTCTGCCTCCCGTTTGAAGAGTGGAGATGAACTGCTGATTTCTGCCCGCATTTCTCCTCCTCTTAACAATCGAAACTTTGATGAATTTGATTATGCCCGCTTCCTGATGCGGAAAGGTATTAGCGGAACAGGATATGTTGCATCCGGGAAATGGATAAAATGCGACGGAATGAATAACTTTGACCTCAAAAGTGTAGCCAGCTCTTGTAGAAGAAACGTGGTTTCACTTTATCAGGAACTGGGATTCAACGGGGATGAACTGGCAGTACTTTCAGCACTAACAATAGGAGATAAGACAGAATTAAGTGATTCGGTTCGTGAAAGTTATTCGGTAGCAGGTGCAAGCCATATTCTTGCTTTATCCGGTTTGCATATCGGACTTTTATATACAATGCTTTTTTTCATTCTGAAACCTATTGCCCGAAGAGGAAATATAGGTAGATGTGTGCGTTCTGTTTTTCTTCTTGTCTTATTGTGGACCTTTGCTTTTTTTACAGGGCTTTCTCCGTCGGTAGTACGTTCGGTCAGTATGTTTTCGATTTTAGCTATGGCGGATATGGTTGGTCGTGAACCTTTATCTTTAAATACATTGGCAGTAGCTGCGTGGTTGATGTTATTCTGCAATCCTGCATGGCTGTTCGATGTTGGTTTTCAGCTCTCTTTCCTTGCTGTTGCTTCTATTTTGCTTATCCAAAAGCCGATCTACCATTTGATTACCGTGAAAAGTAGAATAGGAAAGCATGTTTGGGGACTGATGAGTGTATCTGTTGCCGCACAAATAGGAACAGCTCCGCTTGTTCTGTTTTATTTCTCCCGATTTTCCGTGCATTTTCTGTTGACGAATTTAGTTGTTATTCCTTTGATTACGATTATCTTATATGCTGCTGTCGTAATGCTTCTTCTGACTCCTTTCTCCTGGCTTCAGATAGGAGTGGCCGGAGGTGTTAAGAAGCTGTTGGAAGGACTTAATTTCTTTGTCCGATGGGTAGAACGGCTTCCTTGCGCTTCTATAGATGGAATTTGGCTTTATCAGTCAGAAGTGCTAGGTATCTATATTGTTATCGCTCTGCTAACCTATTATTTCATGAATCGCCGATACCGGAATCTGCAAATCTGTCTTTTTTCTATCTTGTTGATGGGGACTTATCATGCAACACTGTATTGGCTGGATTGTCCTCAAACGAGTTTAGTCTTTTACAATGTGCGTGGTTGTCCGGCAGTACATTGCATAAAAAGTGACGGGCAATCCTGGATAAACTATATGGATACTCTCTCCAATGAAAAACGTCTGAAACACATGACAGCTAACTATTGGAAGCGTCATCACCTTCTTCCTCCCCAAGAAATAACGGCTGATTGCCGGCACGCTGAACTTAACCGTCAACAGCAGATTATATCCTATCATGGTTGTCGTGTATGTGTCATAAACGATAACCGTTGGCGAAACAAATCCACCGTTTCTCCGTTATATATTCAGTATCTTTACTTATGCAAAGGATATGACGGTCATCTGGAAGAACTCGCCCAGGTCTTTTCTTTCTCTTACGTCATATTGGACGCGTCCCTCTCGGAATACCGCAAACACCTACTTGAAAGCGAATGCAAGAAATCCGGTCTGCGATTTATCTCTTTGTCCGACGAAGGTTCTGTCCGCTTTTTGCTCTAAGTACAAAGATTTATCGTACATTTGCACCTTGATAAAGTTTAAGAGTATGTTGACGAAAGTAATTGAACAAGCCAAAATAGACCATTTTACCAAATGGTTTGAACGAGCTGACAAAATAGTAATTGTATCCCATGTTTCTCCTGACGGCGACGCTATTGGTTCATCATTGGGATTATATCATTTCCTGGATTCACAGGAAAAAACAGTAAACGTAATTGTGCCGAATGCCTTTCCCGATTTCCTGCGATGGATGCCGGGCAGTAAGGATATTCTTTTGTATGACCGTTACAAAGATTTTGCCGATAAGTTGATAGCCGAAGCTGACGTAATCTGTTGTCTCGACTTCAATGCATTGAAGCGTATTGACGATATGGCAGACGCTGTGGCTGCATCTCCTGCGCGTAAAATCATGATCGATCATCACCTGTATCCCGAAGATTTCTGTAAGATTGTAATGTCCTATCCTAAGATTTCTTCTACTTCCGAATTGATATTCCGGCTGATTTGTCGTATGGGATATTTCAGTGATATCACGAAGGAAGGTGCAGAATGTATCTACACAGGCATGATGACAGATACAGGAGGATTCACTTATAATTCAAATAACCGGGAAATTTATTTTATCATCAGCGAGCTGCTTTCCAAAGGAATCGATAAGGATGATATTTACCGTAAGGTGTACAATACCTATTCGGAGAGCCGTTTGCGTTTGATGGGCTATGTATTGTCGAACATGACTGTTTATCCGGATTGTAATTCGGCATTAATCACATTGACAAAAGCCGAGCAAAGTAAGTTTAACTATATAAAAGGTGATAGCGAAGGCTTCGTAAACATCCCCCTTTCCATCAAGAATGTTTGTTTCTCCTGCTTCTTGCGGGAAGATACAGAGAAGCCGATGATTAAAATCTCCCTTCGTTCGGTAGGAATCTTTCCATGTAATCAGTTAGCCGCTGAATTTTTCAACGGTGGCGGACATTTGAACGCTTCGGGCGGTGAGTTTTTCGGAACGATGGAAGAGGCAAAAGCGGTCTTTGAGAAAGCGCTTGAGAAGTATAAACCTTTGCTAACAGCGAAAAGCTAAAGATGGAAGGTTAAAAGTGAATATGGAAAGGTTAAAAGATACGAACTTTCAACTTCGCCCTTTCAACTTTTAATGATTTTGAGATACATTTGTGCGGAATATAGCTAAATAACAGATAATGAAGAAACTTGTATTTTTATTTCTCTCTTTGTTAACCGCCGGAAGTCTGTTCCAGGCATGCGACAATTCGAAGACTTATGCAGAAATGCTGGAAGACGAGAAAAATGCGGTGAATAAGTTCATCAAAGATAATGATATTCGTGTCATTTCACTGGAAGAGTTCGAACGAGACACTGTTACGGCTTCAAAAGAAGCTGGGGATGGATATGACGAATATGTTGCTTTTTCCAATGGCGTATATATGCAGATCGTAGATCGTGGCGGGAAAGATGAAGATAAAAGTGAATTTGAGAATGCGGTAGACACTTTTGCTAATAATAATGTCATTTGTACTCGTTATGTAGAAAAGGATATGATGACAGGAGAGGTTACTTGCTTCAATGTACCTTTAGAAGAATGGATGGATGCTCCTGATTATTATAAGTTTCCATTAACATTCCGTTATGTACAAAACGCGTCTACTGTTTATGGGATCGTTTTATCCGGTAGTTTGGAATATGATTTATTATGGGTTAATCAAGGTTATGGAACTGCAATTCCATCCGGATGGTTGATTGCCTTACCTTATTTGCGTAATAATGCACATGTACGCCTGATTGTACCTTCTAAGATGGGGCATACAACTGCACAACAATATGTCAATCCTTATTTCTATGATATCTGGAAATTTGAGAAAGCAAAAAGCTAAAGCACTAACATTAGATAAATCTTTTAGTTAAAAACCTATGACTCTAATCAAATCTATCTCTGGAATCCGCGGAACCATCGGCGGAGGAGCGGGAGAAGGACTGAACCCGCTTGACATTGTAAAATTCACCTCGGCTTATGCTACTTTAATTCGTAAGACCTGCAAAGCGAAGAGCAACAAGATTGTTGTGGGACGCGATGCCCGTATCTCAGGTGAAATGGTAAAAAACGTAGTAGTCGGTACATTAATGGGAATGGGCTGGGATGTAGTAGATATTGATCTTGCTTCTACTCCGACCACAGAACTTGCTGTGACAATGGAAGGTGCCTGTGGCGGTATCATCCTGACGGCTTCTCATAACCCGAAACAGTGGAATGCACTGAAGTTACTGAATGAACATGGTGAATTTCTGAATGCAGCCGAAGGCAACGAAGTACTTCGTATTGCTGAAGCAGAAGAATTTGACTATGCCGACGTAGATCACTTGGGTTCTTACCGCAAAGACCTGACTTATAATCAGAAACATATCGACAGTGTATTGGCTCTCGACTTGGTAGATGTAGAAGCTATCAAAAAAGCTGATTTCCGGGTAGCTATTGACTGTGTAAACTCGGTAGGCGGTATTATTCTTCCCGAACTTCTTGAACGTTTAGGTGTGAAACATGTAGAAAAACTCTACTGTGAACCTACCGGAAACTTCCAGCACAACCCCGAACCGCTTGAAAAGAACCTCGGTGACATCATGAACTTAATGAAAGGTGGAAAGGCCGATGTAGCTTTTGTTGTAGACCCCGATGTTGACCGTCTGGCAATGATCTGCGAGAATGGCGTAATGTACGGTGAAGAATATACATTGGTTACTGTTGCCGACTATGTACTGAAACATACCCCCGGTAACACTGTTTCTAATTTAAGCTCTACCCGTGCTTTGCGTGATGTAACTCGCAAGTATGGAATGGAATACAGCGCTTCTGCCGTAGGCGAAGTAAATGTGGTAACGAAGATGAAAGCAACCAATGCCGTTATCGGCGGTGAGGGAAATGGTGGAGTAATTTATCCTGCCAGTCACTACGGACGTGATGCATTGGTAGGCATCGCATTATTCCTTAGCCATCTGGCTCACGAAGGAAAGAAGGTTAGCGAGCTCCGTGCTACTTATCCTCCTTACTTCATTGCTAAAAACCGTGTAGACTTGACTCCGGAAATCGATGTAGATGCTATCCTTGCAAAAGTAAAGGAAATCTATAAGAACGAAGAAATCAACGATATCGACGGTGTGAAAATTGACTTTGCTGACAAATGGGTACATTTGCGCAAGAGTAATACAGAACCGATCATCCGTGTGTATAGTGAAGCTTCTACTATGGAAGCTGCCGAGGAAATCGGTCAGAAGATAATGGATGTGATTAATGAATTAGCAAAATAATATCCTGCAAAATAGGATTTTATTTATAACATTTGAGTCTCGTATATCATAAAGATAACTGAATAAGTTGTCTCATTGATATACGAGACTTTTTATTAGGATGATATCCACTGAATGATAATAGTTACTCTTCTCCTTGAGTATTAACAATAAAGTTTCTTTTGATTAAGTCTAAACTTCCTTTCGTCTAATAGTAAACTTCTCTTTTGTTATTTACAAACTTAAAATGAAAGCTTCATTTTTATAAATGCAAGCTTTGTTTTTAAAAACGGAACCTTTGTTTTTATAAATGAAGATTGCATTTATAGATTGGAAGGGATGAAAAGCAACTTTACTGTTAATAAAAAGAAAGTTTGGACTTAATCAAGAGCAACTTTTCTATTAATAGATTACATGAGAAGTAAGCAGTGTTGAGAGAGAAGTAATCAACAAAGCTTACTTCTCTGCGTCGTTAGCATAGATACACCACAAGAATATCAATTGGTATACAACTTTATAGGTCTTATATCAATGATAAACACATGGCTTAAATATGCATATTGATAAACGTACGGCATGAAAATAAAACTGATTGCATTATTTATAATGATGAGATCATTGAAAAATGGAAGAGGCAGACTCTTAGATTGTGTGAACTTAGTAGTGAAGTAATTGTTGAAAAATAGAGGTACTTGATAAAATAGAGTTGCATTTTCCGTATAAAAACGTATCTTTGTGTAAAGAGAATCAAAGACATCGATTATTAATGGCTATTTTTTTCGCACTGCGAAACAAAACATATAAGCGATTGCCTGATATTTAATAGATGATATTAATGATTAACACAATGAAAATGCGCTTGATTTTTCCTTTTGTTCTATTGATTTATTCATTGATCTGTCAGGCAGATGGCGGTAAAGATTCATATATCTTCCGGAAAGTAGATTATCAGCAAGGATTATCTAATAGCGCTGTGCTTTGTCTTTTTCAAGACAATACAGGGTTGATGTGGTTCGGTACTTACGATGGCGTCAATTGTTATGACGGCAGAAGCATGGAAGTTTTCCGTTCCGATTTTTCAGCTCCCAAGGCTTTGAGTAACAACGTAATCCATTCTATTCAGCAGGCGGATAATAATTGTTTGTGGATTTCTACCCATTTGGGGATCAATCGTCTTTCACAGGATTCACGGCAAGTTGTCGGATATTATGACTTTACAGATGATTATTATCTACATTCCAATTCTAAAGGAAACACATGGGTGGTGAGTCATGGTGGAATTTTCTACTATAATACATCTTATAAACGATTTATACAGATTAAGAATCTGAAAGTACCCGTAGAGGATATGGATAAACGGGCGTTCGTCACGGATGATGGTGTTTTGTGGATTTTCACTCAACAAACAGGGGAGCTGTTACAGGTTTCGCAGGATGCTTTTGATTGTGACACATTATCAATTCATTCAACTGTTTCATCTACTAGTTTTCATGCGAAACCTATTGAAGATGTCTTTTATCAGAATGGCGTTCTTTGTTTTATCGATAGTGAGCATGATCTTTATGTTTATGATATTTCCCGACAATCTAAAATTTATATTCGTAACCTTTCTTCATTAGTGCAGAAGAATGGAACTATTGCAGGAATAGCCCTTTTCTATGAAGATATTATTATTGGTTTTCGAACGAATGGGTTAGTCCGTCTCCGTACTTCACAAAAATATAAAGAAGAAGTGGTCGACCGGAATGTACGTATATATAGTATTTATCGAGATCCTCATCAGAATGTCTTATGGGTTGCTTCAGACGGACAAGGAACGATTATGTATGCTAAGAAATATTCTATTGCCACCAATTTGATGCTCAATCAACTGTCATCTAACTTAAGCAGGCAGGTACGTTCTGTTATGACAGACAATAGTGGTGGGCTATGGTTCGGGACGAAGGGGGATGGACTGTTGCATATACCGGATTATCGTGAGAATGAGGAGGCTTCTGCCGTTACAGTTTACTCTCCTGAAGGTAAGCAAAATGTTGTGTCTTATATACGATGGAATAAAGAATTTCCTGTTTATAAATTGGTTCAAAGCCGTTATATGGATGGCTTTTGGATAGGATCTGGAGATCCGGGACTATTTTACTATTCTTTTGAAGACAAAGCTTTGCATTCTGTGGAGAATCTGCCGGCACAACCCACCGAGATACATGGCATTTATGAGGAAAATGATAGTGTACTTTATGTGGTGACAGCCGGTTCCGGTTTTCATAAATTAATACTTGAGAAGCAGGCAGGTACCATTCGTTTCAAGTCGCAGAAAAGTTATCATTTTTTTCACGGTCAGCGAGAAATTACGATGTTCTATCCAATGCTGCCCGAGGGGGATTCTATTTTGTGGCTTGGCAGTCGGGAGAAAGGACTCGTACGGTTTGATAAGCGGACTGAAGAATATAAAGTGATTTCTTTGAAAGAAATGCTTCATAAGTCGGTAGACGATGTGCTTAGCCTGTATCGGACCAAAGAAGGGTTGTTATATGTAGGGACAACATCAGGATTGGTATGTTTGAATTCTAATGGCAAACAGATGAAAGCTACCTATATCGGACGGGAGCAAGGTTTGCTCAATGATATGATTCATGGTGTACTTGAAGATGAGAACGGACTCTTATGGCTTGGTACGAATCGGGGGCTGATTAAATATAATCCGATAAATGGCTCATCACATGCCTACTTTTACAGTGCAGGTGTTCAAATCGGTGAGTTTAGTGATGATGCTTATTACATGTGTCCATATACACAGGAGCTTTTTTTCGGTGGGATTGACGGGTTGCTTTATTTGGATAAAGAGGTGCAGGCTGCTCCGGAATTTTATCCGGATATTTTGTTACGTAAGTTGACTGTTGGACATACGCAAGTGGTTCAGGGGGATGGAGATTACTATACAGACGATGGTAAGGCATTACAGTTGAAGGGGACGGAGGTTTCATTTGCACTTTCTTTTGTTGTTCCGGATTTTTTATCAGGAGAAGATATAGAATATTCTTACCAGTTGGAAGGATATGATAAGGATTGGACCTCTTTTAGTAGTATTAATGAAGCCTCATATACAGGAGTGCCGGCAGGTGATTATATCTTTAAGGTACGCTATAAGAGGGATGTATTTGATACAGAATATCGGCATTTTTCTATTCCGGTATATATCCTTTCTCCCTGGTATCGATCGGTGGCGGCTTATTTTGTTTATTTGATCATTTTTTTGTTGTTGTTAGGGTACGTGATATATTTGCTACGTAAAAACTACCTTCAGGAACGGATGATGAAAACACTGATGGGGACAGAAAGTTGCCGGAAATCCGAGACTGTATATACAAACCGTAGGATGCTTGAAGATTTTACTCTTATTTATAATTATTGTGACCAATTGCGTGCAGAGAATCTTTCTTATGAGCAATGTCTTGAGAAAGTGTCACTGATACGCGAAACTGTGATGAGCGCACTTCTTAATCCTGACGCTCTGTTTTTGGAAGAACTTAAACAATTCTTTCCGGATCGGTTTATTGTTTCTGCGCGTATGAGTATACAGGGAGTTTCTCAAGAGGTGTTGCGTACGTTGGAAGAACAAGGGATTGATCATTCTTCTATATCGTCAATGATTCCGGAACACTTAACATTTCCAGTTTACAAGAATGCGTTATACAGTATTCTTTATTGCTGCTATCTCCGGATTACTGAAATGAAGGGTACTCATGGCGTAATAGTAGAAATGTCAGAACAGGATGGTAAGATGCAGCTACATTTTTCTTCTAAAGATGCTACTGCGAAAGCGTTGTATGAATATCTTTCAGATAAAGCTTCTTCAGTGACGGAGAAAGATTCCGATCATGTGTTTGTTGTGCATTTACTTTTAGGTTTTGTACGGTCAGCTTTGGAACGTATTCATGCCGTTCTTCGTTATGATGATGATGAGAGTGGTAGTCGGTTGACGATTATCTTTGAACCGGCGGTCTTGACAGTAGCAGGTGAACAAGGGAAAAAAACTGTGCTTTTGTTGGAAGACAGAGATGAAATGACTTGGTTGATTAGTAATTTCCTGGCTGATGAATACGTGGTTCATCAAGTAAAGAGTGTGCAGCTTGCTTTTGACGAAATTCGTCGGTCGGCTCCGGCTCTATTATTAGTGGATATGACAATGTATGCCAATGCTGAAAGTACTTTTATGGAGTATGTTAGCCGGAATCGTACTCTGCTTTCAAAGACAGCTTTTATTCCATTGTTAACCTGGAAAGTTGGTTCGGCCATTCAGCGGGAACTGATCTTGTGGTCTGATTCTTATATTGTACTTCCTTATGATATATTATTCTTGCGGGAAGTTGTCCATAATGCTATTTATGGAAAGCGGGAAGCGAAGCAGATATATATGGAGGAACTGGGAGATTTGGCGGGACAGATTGTCTGTACAACTACCGAACAAGCTGATTTTATTCGTAAATTGTTAAAGGTGATTGAAGAAAACCTGGACAAGGAAGAACTGGGCTCAACGTTGATCGCTGATCGTATGGCAATGAGTTCCCGTCAGTTCTATCGTAAATTCAAGGAAATTTCCAATACTGCTCCCGGTGATTTAATAAAGAGTTACCGTATGGAAAAGGCAGCCCGCCTGTTACTTGATGAAGAACTTTCTATTCAAGATGTTATTATGGAGGTCGGTATTTCCAGCCGGTCTTATTTTTATAAAGAGTTTACCCGTCGGTTCGGGATGACACCGAAAGATTATCGGGAACAGCGAAAGGTATGCTGATTGTCAGGTTAAATTCTTTCGTATAGGTGATTAGTTGGGAAACATTATTATTTATTTGTTTGTCACAACCTTGTGCTCTAAATTCCTTTTGTCGATTTTATTGTATTGATTATTAGTGTGTTAATCTGTGCTCTAATTTACCATTCTGTGCTTTAGATATGTGTCTTTATTTTGCCGTTTTTTTGGCAAGGTAGAGCATTGGACTTTTATTCGAATAGCCTTTATTTGCAACAATCTTTTTAAAGGGAATTAACCTTATTACTAATCAAATTTAAAGGAATTATGAATGAAAAACTAAAGTATCTTACCTTATTTGTAATAGGTATGATGTTGAGTTTGGGCATGAATGCTCAATCTGTAAAATCAATCTCCGGTACGGTAACCGATGATCAGGGAGAGGCGGTTATCAGTGGTACGGTGAAAGTTAAAAACGGTAGTACAGGAACAATCACTGACATTAACGGTAAATACACTCTCTCTGTTCCTTCCAATGCCACCTTGGTGTTTTCGTATATTGGTTATATCACACAAGAATTTAAAGTCTCGGAATTAAAGAGTAATGTTCTGAACGTAGTTCTGCAATCGGATACGAAAGCACTGGACGAAGTAGTCGTTGTAGGTTATGGTACCATGCGCAAATCAGACTTGACGGGTTCCATTTCCACAGCCAAAGGTAAAGACATGCTGAAAGCACAATCATTCAATGCGCTTGACGGATTGAAGGGTAAAGTGGCCGGTGTGAATATCTTCTCTAATACCGGTCAGCCGGGTGGAGAATCGCGTGTCATCATTCGTGGTATTTCTACTATCAACGCGTCGGCATCACCGCTGTACGTAGTAGATGGAGTGGTGATGTCAAACTTCGAATTGCTTAATCCGAATGATATCGAATCTATCGAAGTATTGAAAGATGCTTCCTCTGCTGCCATCTATGGTGCCCGTGGTGCGAATGGTGTTATCATGGTGACTACCAAGCGCGGTAATGCAGGAAAAGGAGTCCATGTTTCCTATGATGGTTCATTGTCTATCGGTAAGATGGCTAGAAAAATAGATGTAATGGATGCTAACGAATGGATGTCTACCTTCAAGCAGGGATTGGAAAATGCCAACGAATTTCAAGGCAAGAACTTCACAACTGATCTGTCACAGATATTCACAGACGAACGTTTGTTCAATGCAGACGGTTCTCCGAAATATAATACCAACTGGCAGGATGAAGCATCCCGCACTGCCATCTCTCATAACCATCAGATCAGTATCCAACGTACAGGAGAAGGATCTTCTATCGGAGCATTCATCAATTATACCGATCAACAGGGTATTTTGTTGAATTCTTACTTCAAACGTATCAATGCAAAATTGGCGTATGATGACAAACCGACTGATTGGCTGTCTACTTCCGCTAATTTATTAGTAAATCATACTTGGGGTAATAGAACTTCTGATAACCCTTACGGACAAGGCGCATTGCGTACGATGATCGAACAGTTGCCTTTCTTACCGGTTAAGCTGGATGGTGAATATACGCAGACGAACATTATTAATACAAGCTCTATTCTCAATAATCAGACTGATCCTAATAGCGGAAAACAAGGATTCAGCCCGGAAGGTGTAGGTAATCCCGTTGAGTTGCTCGAACGGATGCAGGCTATGCAATATCGTACGCAGATTTTTGGTAATGCTGCTTTGACTTTCCATCTCATGAAAGGATTGGATTTGAAGACCCAGTTCGGTATCGACTACCACAATAATCGTGATGCTAACTATACGCCGTTCACTCCGCGTCCGATGATTAATCAAAGTTCCGAGGGAGCAGCTTCTGCAAATAACTCCAACTCTTTGTATTGGCAGGAAGAAACCTATTTGACTTATGTGAAAGATATAAACAAACATCACATTAATGCAATGGCGGGTATGTCTTGGCAAGAGTATAATTATACCAAATTCGAAGCTTCCGACAGTAAGTATATTGATGACTTCTACGGATATTATAATTTAGGTTCCGGAACGAACCGTCCTTCTGTAGGCAATGATTACGACAAGTGGGCGATGAACTCTTATTTCTTGCGTCTGGCATATTCTTATGACAACAAGTATATGGCTACCGTAACCGGTCGTTATGATGGCTCTTCCAAATTCGGACAGAACAATAAATATGCATTTTTCCCGTCAGTCGGCTTGGGTTGGATGATTTCTAATGAAGACTTTTTGAAAGATAACTCATTGATCAGCAAGCTGAAATTACATACTTCTTACGGTCTGACAGGTAATTCGGAAATTGGTACATATAAATCATTGGCTACGGTGAGCCAGTCGAATACGATCATTGGTGATGCTCTGCACGTAGTGTCTTATCTGGACAATATGCCTAATCCGGACCTGAAATGGGAAAAGACAGGACAGTGGGACTTAGGATTCGAGTTGGGTTTATTCAATAACAGACTGAATTTCGATATTTCCTATTATTATAAATATACTTCAGATTTGTTGCTCGACCGTCCGGTTCCTGAATCAACAGGCTACTCTTCCATTATGGATAATATTGGAGCCGTTTCCAATCGTGGTGTAGATATTCTGGTTACAGCATATCCTATTCAGACACATGATTTCCAGTGGACTTCCACTCTTAATTTAGGTTTCAACAAAAATCGTGTAGAGAAACTGGATGAAAGTGCATCTGTTGATCCTGTCACCGGTAAGCGTCAGATTACAACCGATGGTTTTGTGGGTTACGATATGTTGATTCGTGAAGGTGAAGAGCTTTCTTCTTTCTATGGTTATAAGCGCGCCGGTATTTACGATGGTATTCCGTCTAACTGGGATCCGGAGACAATGAACATACCTTCCACTATCGGTGAAAAGGTAACTTATAAGAAACGCGAAATTATTGGTAACGGATTGCCTGACTGGATGGGCTCATTTATCAATACCTTCAATTATAAAGGTTTCGATTTGACTTTAGACTTCCAGTTTACATGGGGGGTAGATGTGATGCAAGAATATTATCACTCTACTGTAGCCCGTTTCCTGACTAACGGTATAGACCGTCTTTATAAGGAAGCATGGCATCCAACTCTCAATCCGTCGGGTAAAGAACAGGCAATTCGTCTGAATAACTTTGGTCAGGGAGCTAATAACCAGGCAGATGATGACTGGGTTTGCAATGGTTCTTATTTGCGTTGTAACATGATTCAGCTCGGATATACCTTCAATCCAACATTGATTAAGAAGATCGGTCTGTCTTCATTGCGTTTGTATGCGAATGTGAATAACGCGTTCCTGATTACTTCTAAGGACTATAACGGATACGATCCGGATAACTCATCTCGTTTAGGTGACAACAAATGGGGGGCTAACCGCCAATTCTTCACCTATCCGCGTCCGAGAACGTTTACGTTCGGTCTTAATGTAGCATTTTAATTCACCGTTATAAAAACCATAAGAATTATGAAACTATTAAAAGTATATATATCTGTATTTTGTATGTGTTCACTTTCTGTGTTGCTGAATTCATGCGACGATTTCCTGAAAGAAGAACCATTGGATATGAAATCATCTGACCAATTCTGGAAGACGAAAGCTGATGCGGAGTCGGGTGTGAACGCATTGTATTTCGGTGGTGTACCTTATTTACACAACACTGATGTAGGCGGTGGCTGGACTCCTAAAGCGACAATGTGGGGTGGTATTGTGTCCGGATTGTACGTTGATAAGCGTAAGGATAGAACATTTACTACGGCATCCGAAGGGTGTAACTTCAATATTGAATCTTTTGATGATATTGCAATGAAATACTGGCATGAGTTTTATAAAGGTATTTCACGTGCCAACTTTGTTATAGCCAATATTCCGACAATGACCGGGGTGCTGGATGAAGCTACTATTAATAATTATGTGGCTCAAGGTAAATTCTTCCGTGCATACGGATATTTTTGGCTGGTCAAAGAATTTGGTGGTGTTCCTTATATTTCAGAACCTTACACATCTACAGAAGGTATGTACAAAGAACGTCTTTCTGCTGAAGAGGTTTATAAGAAAATTGAAGCCGACTTGCTGGATATTGTCAACGGGGATGCATTGCCGAATAAAACGTTCTATGAAAATGGCTGTTATGTTACCAGAGCAATGGCGCAGACTTTGCTGGCACAAGTTTATCTACAATGGGCTGGTGCACCGTTAAACGGGGGGGCAGACTATTATGGAAAAGCTGCACAGATGGCATTGAAAGTGATCAATGATAGTCCTCACGAACTTATTCATCCGAATGGAACGACTGATGATTTGAACTCTGCGTATAATGTGATTAAGACAACGAAAGAATCTGCTGAAATCATTTATGCTAAAGAATACAATTATAGTGATTATAGTGTAGGTAACTCTTATGCTTGTCGTTCTATTGGTACAGATGCTTTTCAGTGGGGAGTGTTCCATCCGGGAGGAGACGTGCTGTATAATGCATACCTTCCCTGTGATATGTTGCTTAACAGCTATGCCTCTAATGATATTCGAGGACATGAGAAACAGTTCTTCTTTAAGCAATATACCGATGCTGAAGGAAATACTCATACTTTGAATAATGCAGGCAACTGGGCATGGTTTGATGAAAATGCTTTGATTAGTGGTCACGATGGTGATTATAATATGCCGGTATTCCGTTTTGCGGAAGTCTTGCTGATTGCGGCCGAAGGTCTGGCACGTACAAATCATGAAGATAATGCTGTCGGTGGAGCTAAATATTATCTCAATCAAGTGCGTAAACGTGCTGGATTGGCAGATGAGACGGCTACAGGAAACGATTTAATACAATCGATTTTGACTGAACGTTTGCATGAGTTACCGTTGGAATTTAAGATTTGGGATGACATTCGTCGTACTCGTTTGTATCCGGAAGCATCTACCGAATCAGGAAAATTGAAATGGACTGCTCTTGCATCGGCTCAAATTCAAAACAAGCCCGATGGAAGCACAAGAGCCGGTGCCATTCCTGAATATGCTTTGTTATGGCCTATCCCGTTAGATGAAATTCAGGCTAATCCTGCGTTGGAAGGACATCAGAACCCGGGATGGAATTAATTAGGTAATAATAAATATTTGTTTCTGATAGAATTGGAGAGAGGGTAAAGGCAAATTATCCTCTCTCTATTGCTTAAACAGTTAGTCCTCCGGTTGTACTCTCGTGGTATGCACATAAATATTACATCCTGATTCTCACTTATTTAACTTGTACTCTCGTTGACGCTCGTATCCTTTGGTTGACCAAATGCTATTTTTTTCTTATTTTGGCGTATCAGAGGACTGATAATTACAGAAAGATGCTTTAATTTGTAACGTAAATAAAAAAGACTTGATAATCTAATTAATAGCTTAATTCGTAGACCATGAATAAAAAGAAACTACTATCTTTCGCAATAGCCCTGCTATTGGGAGCTTCTTCTACCTTTGCGCAAAAGCAACCGGTAGACTATGTGAATCCTTTAATGGGAACTGATTCGAAAATATCACTATCTAATGGGAATACATATCCTGCCATCGCGTTGCCTTGGGGAATGAACTTCTGGATGCCACAAACCGGAAAGATGGGTGACGGTTGGGCTTACACTTATGCATCCGACAAAATCAGAGGTTTCAAGCAAACGCATCAGCCCAGTCCGTGGATCAATGACTACGGTCAGTTCTCAATCATGCCGATGACTAAACAGTTGAAGATCGATCAGGATAGTCGTGCTTCCTGGTTCTCTCATAAGGCAGAGAAAGCCACTCCTTATTATTACAGTGTTTATTTGTCAGAGTATGACATGACAACTGAAATAGCTCCGACGGAACGTTGCGCATATTTCCGTTTCACTTTCCCTGAAACCTCTGATGCCTATGTGGTGGTAGATGCTTTCGACCGCGGTTCGTATGTGAAGGTAATTCCCGAAGAAAATAAAATAGTTGGTTATACGACACGCAATAGTGGCGGTGTTCCTCAAAACTTTAAGAATTACTTTGTGATAGAGTTCGACAAGCCTTTTACTTTCAATAAAGTATGGGCAGACTATCATTTGGTTGAAACACATCTCGAACTACAATCCAATCACGTGGGTGCTGCTATCGGATTTTCAACGAAGAAAGGAGAACAGGTACATGCAAAGGTGGCATCCTCATTCATCAGTCCTGAACAGGCTGAACTGAACTTGAAAGAAATTGGTAATAAGACCTTTGAACAGACAAAAGAGGCCGGTCGTAAGGCATGGAACAATGTCTTGGGGCGTATCAAGGTTGAAGACAGCGATGAGAACCGTATGCGTACGTTCTACTCTTGTTTGTATCGTTCGGTGTTGTTTCCTCGTATGTTTTACGAAGTAAACGGTAAGGGGGAAACTGTGCATTACAGCCCCTATAATGGTGAAATCCGTCCAGGATATATGTTTACCGACACTGGATTCTGGGATACTTTCCGTTGCTTGTTTCCATTTGTTAATTTGATATATCCTTCAATGGGTGAGAAGATGCAGGCAGGTCTGTTGAATACCTATCTTGAAAGTGGATTCTTTCCTGAATGGGCAAGCCCGGGCCATCGTGGTTGCATGGTTGGGAATAATTCTGCTTCTGTAGTGGCGGATGCCTTCATGAAGAATGTAACCAAAGCGGATGCAGAAAAAATGTACGAAGGCCTACTGAAAGGGGCCAATAGCGTACATCCGAAAGTTTCTACTACCGGACGCCGTGGATATGAATATTATAACAAACTGGGCTATGTGCCATACGATGTGAAAATTAATGAGAATGCGGCACGTACATTGGAATATGCATACGATGACTGGTGCATTTACCGTATGGGTGAAAAATTAGGCCGTCCGGCAGAAGAACTGGATGTTTATAAGAAAAGGAGTCAGAACTACCGTAATCTGTTCGATCCGGAAACTAAGTTGATGCGGGGAAAGAATTCCGACGGAACTTTCCAGACTCCTTTCAATCCTTTTAAATGGGGAGATGCCTTTACGGAAGGAAATAGTTGGCATTATACATGGTCGGTATTTCACGATGTACAAGGGCTGGTTGACCTGATGGGCGGCAAGAAGATGTTTGTCAGTATGCTTGATTCTGTGTTCAATCTTCCTCCTGTATTTGATGATAGCTATTATGGAGGAGTGATTCACGAGATTCGTGAAATGGAAATTGCTAACATGGGTAACTATGCACATGGTAACCAACCTATCCAGCACATGATCTACTTGTATAACTATGCCGGCGAACCGTGGAAAGCCCAATATTGGTTGCGTGAGACGATGAACCGCCTCTATCTTCCTACTCCGGACGGTTATTGTGGAGATGAAGATAACGGTCAGACTTCGGCTTGGTATGTATTTACTGCATTGGGATTTTATCCGGTATGTCCCGGCAGCAATGAATATGTAATGGGAGCTCCTTACTTCAAGAAAGCAACGATTACACTGGAGAACGGTAAGAAACTGGAAATCTCCGCCCCGAAGAATAACGATGATAATCGTTATATTCGTTCATTGAATTATAATGGCAAGAATTATACAAAGAATTATCTGAACCATTTCGACCTGTTGAAAGGCGGGAGTCTGGTGTTTGATATGGATAACAAGCCGAATAAGGGAAGAGGTGTCAACGAATCTGACTTCCCGTATTCATTCTCTCGTGACGCAAAGTAAGCTGATATGAATAATTTGAGAAAGAAAGTATTGATGATGACTATGGCGGCAGTAACTTTGTCCGCCATAGCTCAACAGCCGGTAGACTATGTGAATCCGATTATCGGGACCAATGGGATGGGGCACACTTTTCCCGGTGCTTGTACTCCTTTCGGATGGGTACAGTTGAGTCCGGACACAGACACAATTCCGCATAATGTAAATGGAGCTTATCAGAAAAATGCCTACGAGTATTGTGCCGGTTACCAATATAGGGACAAGACCATTGTTGGCTTCAGTCACACTCATCTTAGTGGTACGGGACATTCTGACTTGGGAGATATCTTGTTGATGCCTGCTGTTGGCGATGTGAAGTTAAATCCCGGCCGGGCGGATTATCCGGAAGAGGGATACCGTTCACGTTTTGACCATGCTACAGAAAAAGCTGTTCCCGGATATTATGAAGTGATGCTGGATGATTATGGCATTAGAGCCCAACTGACAGCAACACAACGGACGGGTATACATAAATATACCTTCCCGAAAGGAAAAGATGGTCATTTGATTTTGGATCTGGTGCATGGTATTTATAATTATGACGGCAAAGTACTATGGGCTAATTTAAGGGTAGAAAACGATACTCTGTTGACCGGATACCGTATCACCAACGGATGGGCGCGCACGAATTATACCTATTTTGCTATCTCTTTGTCACAGCCGATTAAAGACTACGGATATAAGGATAAGGAAAAAGTACTGTACAATGGCTTCTGGCGTCGTTTCAAGATGGAAAAGAACTTCCCCGAAATCACAGGTCGAAAAATCGTGGCTTACTTTAACTTCGATACCGCTAACAATTCGGAACTGGTTGTAAAAGTGGCATTGTCGGCAGTCAGTACGGAAGGGGCCATTAAGAATCTGCGTGCCGAGGCTTCCGGAAAGAGTTTCGAACAGTTGGCGGAGGCTGCTCGTACAGATTGGAATAGTGAACTGGAGCATTTCGAGATCGAAGGTACGCCCGATCAGAAAGCAATGTTCTATACTTCTCTTTACCACACCATGATTAATCCGTCTGTGTATATGGATGTAGACGGTTCCTATCGTGGGCTGGATCATAACATACACCGGGCGGAAGGATTCACCAACTATACTATATTTTCCCTTTGGGATACCTATCGTGCGGAACATCCTTTCCTGAATCTGGTGAAACCGGGACGCAATGCGGATATGGTGGAATCCATGATTAAACATGAGCAACAAAGCGTGCACGGAATGTTGCCGATATGGAGTCTGATGGGAAATGAAAACTGGTGTATGAGCGGTTATCATGCTGTGTCTGTACTGGCGGATGCAATAACCAAAGGCGTCTTTTCGAATGTGGATGAGGCATTGGCGGCAATGGTCAGTACATCCACCGTTCCGTATTATGAAGGTATAGCTGATTATATGAAGCTGGGATATATTCCGCTTGACAAAAGTGGTACAGCAGCCTCTTCTACTTTGGAGTATGCATACGACGATTGGACTATCTATCAGACAGCTTTGAAGGCAGGTAACAAGGAAATAGCGGAGACTTACCGAAAGCGTGCCCTCAATTATCGTACTATCTATGATACAAGTATTGGTTTTGCACGTCCCCGTTATAGTGACGGTTCTTTCAAGAAAGAGTTTGATGTATTGCAAACCTATGGTGAAGGTTTTATCGAAGGCAATTCATGGAATTTCTCTTTTCATGTGCCACACGATGTATTTGGCATGATCGACTTGATGGGAGGAGAAGGGACGTTCGTGCAGAAACTGGATGAACTGTTCTCCATGCATCTGCCGGAGAAGTACTATGAGCATAATGAGGATATTACGGAAGAATGTTTGGTCGGCGGATATGTGCATGGTAATGAACCGAGCCACCATGTTCCTTATCTATATGCGTGGACTTCCCAGCCGTGGAAATCACAGTACTGGCTGCGTGAGATTCTGAATAAGATGTATAAGAATGATATTAACGGATTGGGTGGAAATGATGATTGCGGACAGATGTCAGCATGGTATCTTTTCTCCGTGATGGGCTTCTATCCGGTTTGTCCTGGTACAGACCAGTATGTATTGGGAGCGCCCTACCTGCCTTATCTGAAGATGACACTTCCTAATGGAAAGACATTGGAGATCAAAGCGCCGGGTGTCAGCGACAAGAAACGTTACGTGCAGTCGCTGAAATTGAACGGCAAGGTATACGACAAGATGTATATTACACATGAAGACATTTTGAAAGGAGGCGTGCTTGAATTCAAGATGGGGGCGTCACCTAACAAACGTCGCGGATTATCACCGGAGGATAAACCTTATTCATTAACTAACGGAATCAACAAATAATCAATAAAGGAGTATGAAAAAGATACATTTAATCTATGCAGCCTGCCTGCTGGTAGGTATGGGGGCTTGTGCTGCAAGTGTGCAAAAACAGGTGAAGGATAATTCTGATGTATGGAAAGAGTACAATACAGGTGCTGTATTGTTTGAGGATAAAGCACCGGAAACGCTGGGATCGGACATTTACCATCGGATCATTCCCGATGCTGAATCGTACATCAAGGAACAGGCACGTACTGTATTAGCTACTCTTTACAATTCTCCGGAAGATAGTATTCCTGCAGTGCACAAGATACATTATACATTGGAAGATATCAACGGTATTTCTGCGAAAGGTGGTGGTAATGGTGATGTGACGATTTTCTACAGTACACGTCACATTGAAAAATCTTTTGCAGCGAATGATACGGCGAAGTTGTTTTTTGAAACACGCGGGGTGCTCTTGCATGAATTGACGCACGCATATCAGCTGGAGCCGCAGGGAATCGGCTCTTATGGAACCAATCGTGTGTTCTGGGCATTTATCGAGGGAATGGCAGATGCTGTGCGGGTTGCCAATGGAGGATTTGACGGACCGAATGCCCGTCCGAAAGGTGGAAATTATATGGACGGATACCGTACGGCGGGTTATTTCTTCGTGTGGTTACGTGACAACAAAGATCCTGAATTCCTGCGTAAGTTTAACCGGAGTACATTGGAGGTTATCCCTTGGTCGTTTGATGGAGCTATCAAGCATGTTCTAGGAGACGAATATAATATTGATGAACTGTGGCATGAATATCAAGTTGCGGTAGGTGATATACAAGCATAATAATGTAAATATGGTGAGTGTAATGGGTAAAAGAGGATTGTTTTTAGTATGGCTGTGCCTGGTGAGTATTTTGCCAGGCATGGCTCAAACCGAGAAACTGATTGATTATGTGAATCCATTTGTGGGAACAGATGGTTATGGTAATGTGTATCCGGGTGCGCAGATTCCTTTCGGAGGAATTCAGATGAGTCCGGACACGGATAGTAAATACTATGATGCGGCTTCCGGTTATAAATATAATCATTCCACTTTGTTGGGGTTCAGTCTGACTCATTTAAGCGGGACTGGTATACCTGATTTGGGAGACTTCTTGTTTATTTCCGGAACAGGAGAGATGAAACTGGATCCGGGGACACGTGAGGAGCCGGAAAAGGGATACCGTTCACGTTATTCTCATGAAAAGGAATGGGCATCACCTAATTATTATGCGGTGGAACTGTCAGATTATGGAGTAAAGGCTGAAATGACGTCAGGGGTACGTAGTGGTATGTTCCGCTTCACCTATCCTCAATCGGATAAAGCTTTTATTATGATCGATATGAACCATACTTTATGGCAATCTTGTGAATGGGCGAATCTGCGCATGGAAAATGATTCTACCATCACCGGATATAAACTGGTGAAAGGCTGGGGACCGGAACGGCATATCTATTTCACGGCTACTTTCTCTAAAAAGTTGACCGGCTTGCGCTTTATGCAGAATAAGAAGCCGGTGATTTACAATACCTCCCGGTTTCGTAGCAGCTATGAAGCTTGGGGAAAGAATCTGATGGCTTGCATCTCTTTTGATACAAAAGCCGGAGAGGAGGTGATTGTAAAAACTGCTATTTCATCGGTCAGCACAAACGGGGCAAAAAACAATATGGCGGAACTTGCCGGACTCACTTTCGATGACCTGAAAGCTAAAGGAGAAGCACTATGGGAAAAAGAACTTGGAAAATATACCCTTACTGCCGACCGTAAAACGAAAAGAACATTCTATACGTCGGCTTATCATGCGGCTTTGCATCCGTTCATCTTTCAGGATGCAGACGGGCAGTTTCGAGGATTAGATAAAAATATAGAGAAAGCCGAAGGATTTACTAACTATACGGTATTCTCTCTTTGGGATACCTACCGGGCTTTGCATCCCTGGTTCAATCTGGTTCAACAGGAAGTGAATGCCGATATTGCCAATTCCATGCTGGCTCATTATGATAAAAGTGTGGAGAAAATGCTTCCTATCTGGTCGTTTTATGGAAATGAGACTTGGTGTATGATTGGTTATCATGCAGTTTCCGTATTGGCTGACATGATTGTGAAGGGAGTGAAAGGATTCGATTACGAACGTGCGTATGAGGCTATGAAGACCACGGCGATGAATCCGAATTATGACTGTTTGCCGGAATATCGTATGATGGGATATGTGCCTTTTGATAAAGAGGCGGAGTCAGTATCTAAAACATTGGAATATGCGTATGATGATTATTGCATGGCACAGGCTGCCAAGGCTTTGGGTAAAGAGGATGATTACCGTTATTTCTTGAATCGTGCACTCTCTTATCAGACTTTGATTGATCCGGAAACGAAGTATATGCGTGGCAAGGACAGTCAGGGAAACTGGCGTACACCGTTTACTCCGGTAGCTTATCAGGGACCCGGATCTGTAAATGGATGGGGGGATATTACGGAAGGATTTACTGTACAATATACCTGGTATGTACCACAAGATGTACAAGGATATATGAACGAAGCTGGCGAAGATTGGTTCCGCAACCGGTTGGATGAACTGTTCACGGTAGAGTTGCCGGATGACATTCCGGGAGCACATGATATTCAAGGCCGTATCGGAGCCTATTGGCATGGAAATGAACCTTGCCATCATGTAGCGTATCTTTATAATTACTTGAAAGAACCTTGGAAATGTCAGAAGTGGGTCCGTACGATTGTTGACCGTTTCTATGGCGATACTCCGGATGCATTAAGTGGCAATGACGATTGCGGGCAGATGTCGGCTTGGTATATGTTCAATTGCATTGGCTTTTACCCGGTGGCTCCTTCAAGCAATATGTATAACATTGGTTCTCCTTGCGTTGAGGCAATAACAGTTCGGATGAGTAACGGAAAAGTTATTGAAATGGTAGCAGATAATTGGTCGCCGAAGAATGTGTATGTAAAGGAATTGTATGTAAATGGCAAGAAGTATGACAAATCTTATTTGAAATATGAGGATATACGTGATGGCGTGAAACTACGTTTTGTCATGAGCAGTAAACCGAACTATAAGCGTGCGGTATCGGATGAAGCGGTAGCTCCTTCTTTGTCGTTGCCTGGAAAGACAATGAAATATCAGGTAAATTTGATGAAAACGGGTATATCAAACCAGTGAAAATAACTTTTGAAGGAGTATTACCCAGTCCGTTTGATAGTACGAAGTGATGTTTTTATTACATTTGCCAATGTAAAACGATTATTAATTAAATATCTAAATCATGAGAAGATATTTCCTGTTAGTTGTGTGTTTGTGCTTGGCATCACTACTTCGTGCACAGAATAAGTTAGAGTTAATTTCTCCCAATGGAGAGCTGAAAGTGTCCTTGAATCTCTCGGATAAAATCTATTATAGTATAGATTATAACGGAGATGTATTGTTGAAAGACAATACCCTTCAGTTGACATTGAAGAATCAGGTGTTGGGAGAAAATCCCAAACTGCGCCGTCAGAAACGTACGAGTGTCGACGAGCAATTAACTCCTATTGTTCCTTTGAAATATGCGAAAGTCAATAATCGTTATAATCAATTGCTACTGACCTTTAAAGATTATTCAGTAGAATTCCGTGCTTTTGACGATGGAGTTGCTTACCGGTTTATTACCTCACAAAAAGGTGATGTTGAAGTAATGAACGAAGAGTTTGCTATCAACTTCCCGTCGGATTATCTTCTTCACTTGCAACAACCGGGAGGCTTCCATACAGCTTATGAGGAACCTTACACACATGTTCAAAGTAATGCGTGGAAGCCTGAAGAACGGATAGCTGTTTTGCCGGTATTGATTGACACACAAAAAGACTATAAAATATTAATCAGCGAGTCGGATCTGGCTGATTATCCATGTATGTTTCTCAAAGGAACAGGCACGAACGGAGCAATTTCTGTTTTTCCTAAAGCTCCGCTTGCGTTTGCCGAAAACAGTGATCGAAGCGTGAAGATTACTCAAGAAGCTGATTACATTGCTAAAACAAAAGGTACGAGAAATTATCCTTGGCGTTACTTTGTGATAAGTAAAAATGATAAGCAGTTGATTGAGAATACAATGACTTATAAACTGGCTGAAAAGAATCAACTTCAGGATGTTTCATGGATTAAGCCGGGACAGGTGAGCTGGGAATGGTGGAATGACGCTTCTCCTTACGGACCGGATGTGAATTTTGTTTCCGGTTATAACTTGGAGACTTATAAGTATTACATTGATTTTGCTTCTAAATTTGGTATTCCATATATCATTATGGATGAAGGCTGGGCTAAAAGTACACGTGATCCTTATACGCCTAATCCCAAAGTAGACTTGCACGAGTTGATCCGTTATGGCAAAGAAAAAAATGTAGGGATTGTGCTTTGGTTGACGTGGTTGACGGTAGAAAACAATTTTGATCTCTTCAAGACTTTCAATGAATGGGGAGTAAAAGGACTTAAGATTGATTTTATGGACAGAAGCGATCAGTGGATGGTCAACTATTACGAACGGGTAGCCCGGGAAGCAGCCAAACATCATTTGTTTGTCGATTTTCATGGCTCTTTCAAACCTGCCGGACTGGAATATAAATATCCGAATGTATTGTCTTACGAAGGAGTGCGTGGCATGGAACAAATGGGCGGTTGTTATCCGGATAATAGTCTGTATTTACCGTTTATGCGTAATGCTGTCGGTCCGATGGATTATACTCCCGGAGCGATGATTAGTATGCAGCCTAATGTGTATCGCTCGGAACGTCCCAATGCTGCAAGTATCGGAACACGCGCTTATCAGTTGGCACTCTTTGTGGTTTTTGAAAGTGGTCTGCAGATGTTGGCGGATAATCCTACTCTTTATTATCGTAATGAAGATTGTACCCGTTTCATTACACAAGTTCCCGTAACGTGGGACGAGACTGTGGCACTCGAAGCTAAAGCGGGTGAATATGTCATTGTAGCAAAACGGAAAGGCGATAAGTGGTTTATAGGAGGAATGACTAACAATGGTGAAAAGGAACGTGAGTTTACCATAAAGTTAGATTTCTTGAATAAAGATCGCTCTTATCAAATGACATCTTTTGAGGATGGTATCAACGCAGGACGTCAGGCGATGGATTATCGTTGCAAGTCAGCCCAAGTGAAAGCCGGGGAGCAGCTAACTATAAAGATGGTTAGAAATGGTGGCTTTGCAGCTGTCATTGAATGATGGCACATATTCTAACTTTCCATACGTAAAAATGGAAATCATCTTTCAATCTATCACCATCCTTCTGAAACGCATTGTTCATCGAGCTTTCAGGGTGGTGATAGATTGTTCTCCACCTGTCACCTAATCATTCATCTATCACCGTTTGAAATGAACATGCCTGCATATAAATATAAGCTTGTATGTAAATAGAAGTTTCAACAGGGGATACCTTTAGTTTCAAGGCGGGAAACTTTAGTTTCCATTAGGGGAAACTGCAGTTTCAGAGGCTTGAAACTAAAGTTTCCTCGGTGAGAAACAAAGTGTTTTACTACATGAAACTGCTTGTTTCAAGCGTTGAAACCAATCGTTTCACGGCATGAAACACTTTGTTTTGCTATTTGTTCTAAGAAGGCAATGTCTCGGAATCAACGTTTTCTCTTAGAGAACCACTCTTTAAACTCTGCTACTCGGGCTTTGCTGACAAGTATTTTTTCTTTGATTCCTGAATAATACAAGTTGATGGACAGTCGGCTGTTGAACCATAAGTCAATATCTTTGATAGCTTCTCGCGAAATAAGATATTGGCGGTTAGCCCGAAAGAAAAGAGAAGGATTGAGACACTCCGTAAGTTCATCTAATGTTTGAGAAAAACAGTATTCGGTTTCATCGGTTAAGACTACCTTGACCTGACAGTCCTTAATATAAAACAATTGTATCATATCTACAGAAACGGGCAATAGTTTGTCTCCTTTGGTAGGAATAAGGAAATGACTTTTATAGTTTTCTTGCTTTTGGAGTGAATGTATTAGTTTCAGTAGCTCATTCTCCTGTTGTGGAAAAGGAAACTGGTGTTTGTCAGCAGCATCCTGTAAACCTTGGAGCTTATCGAAAGCGTGTTCTATGTCTTCCTTACCGATGGGTTTTAATAAGTAGTCGATGCTGTTTACTTTGAATGCACGTAACGCATATTCATCATAGGCAGTTGTAAAGATAATCGGACAAGTAATATTGATATGATTGAATATCTCGAAGGCGGAACCATCTGCCAGATGAATATCCATGAATACCAGTTCCGGCATCGGATGAGAACTGAACCATTCGATAGTGGAACTGATACTATCCAGTATGGTCACGATTTCTCCATTCGGTTTTATCTCATTAAGCAGTGAAGTCAGGTTTCGTACTGCTGCTTTTTCGTCTTCTATAATGACAATCTTCATGGTGATTATTGTTCTAGTTGTGATTTTTCAATCAAAGGAATACAAACTGTAAACTCTCTGTCCTCCGTTATTTGTATATCCCGTTTAAACAAGAGCCTGTATCGCTTGGCAAGGTTGGCAAGTCCGATGCCGGTTCCGGAAGTTGCAGTCCATTTGGGCTGAATGTCGTTGCTGATAGACAAATTGCCGTTATCGTCCGTCGTGATATGAATAGTCAACGGCTTCCGGTCGCTGATTTCGTTGTGCTTTACTGCATTCTCAATCAACACTTGCACCGCCATTGGAGGGAGGAGATATTCTTCGTATGCATTGCTTATCTGTATGTCGAATTGTAGATTGTTCTCAAAACGCATCTTTAATAGAAAAATATAAGCGGAAACAAATTCCATTTCTTCCCGGAGACTGACACATTGTGACTCATTACTTTGCAAAGTATACCTTAGTACCCGGGAGAGTTCCTGAATGTAATCCTGCGCTTTATCCTGATTTTCGCGTACCAGCGAACGCAGGGTATTCAGCGAGTTGAACAGCATGTGTGGGTTCAGCTGATTCTTCAGTACTTCATACTGATTGCGGAGATTCTCTGCCTGAAGCTGTTCGTTCTCAATAAGTACCAGTTGCTGCTTGAATATAAGATGAATGATACAGCAACTACTGGTGACGAGACATGCCACAATAAAATCCCGCAATGGATGCAAATAATGATGTACCATGGCATCGATGGCCGGAATATCAAACGTTCTGTGAAGGAAAACAAAAAACTGTCCTGACAAGTTACTCAATATCCATGTCACGATAAAGGAAAGCAAAATCTTTGTCCCTGTAATTTTAATGGAAGCCTGATTGAAATGAAACAAACGGGTATTGATGGCAAAAAGTAACAATAGCGACAGAAAGGTAAAAAGTATTTCGTTTGCCACATCTATAAACTTCATCCCCGGGAATAAGGAATGACTTTCGAAACGGTCGAAAAGAGATACTGATTCAGGAAAATGAATCAGTACAGCAACCGCTAAGGAGATGATGACTGTGGAAAGTATATATTTATCTTTTTTTATTGCTTTGGCTATCATACAACAAAGATAGTGGTAAATTATGAGTTACCGGTTATAAAATGTCAATGCTGTTGTCACAGTTGGTCAATTATTGTTTCTGAATGTGTGCCGTGACATACATACCGGGGCGGAATTGTACATTTTCCTCCTTGATGGAAGCATACACTTCGAGCGAACGATTGGTTTCGTCTACTTTTTGTCCGATGGAAATCACGATACCGTGAAAGGTTTGTGTCCCCATTCCGTTTACACGAAACTGTACCGGGCTGCCGACTTGTATGTCTGCAAGATCTTTCTCGTAAGTAGTCAGGCAAAGCATCGGGCTGCTTTTATCGATAAGTTCGCAAAGTGCTTCTCCCGGATTGATATATTTGCCGATATTCATCGCTACATTAGCGGCATAACCACTAATGGGGGCTTTGACTTCCAGTAGCGGTTGTATTCCGTTCTTAAGTAATGCCTCCGTTTGAACGCCTAAAAGAGAAAGTTGTGCAGCAGCGGCGTCCTGGCGACTCTTCATGGAGAGAAAGTCCGCTTTACTTTGCTGGAATTTCTTTTGAGAAGCTGCTTGTTCGGCAGACAGATTTTTTTGCCGTTCGTATTCAGCTAAGAGATATTCGGTTTGTGCGTGACTGTCCAGATAAGTTTGTTGCAGGGTGATGAACTCCGGATTCTCTAACGTGGCGATTACACTGTTTGCAGCCACCCATTGCCCTGGAAGCAGAGAAGCTTTTTTTACAATGCCTCCCATGGTTAAAGCAATGGTTGCCTGACGTTGGGGAGGAAGAACGATTCGTCCGTTGAACGAAACCTGATTAGGTTTTGAGGTAGCTGAAGTGATGGCATCCACTTCGGGTTGTGCGATGGTATCCGCTATTGTTTCGGCAACGGGAATTGCGGCGGATTCGTTATTTGTAGTTTGCTGGTTTCCTTTGCAAGCCGTTAGAACTAGTAGAAGGATGGGATAAACTATCTTTTTCATATCTTATGTTTTATAATAATTATTCTGGGTGATGTATGTCATTCAATGTCTCGATCTTCCACCTACTTGAAAAGTTCATATTCCAGTGCAGCAATATTGTATTGGTAGACTGTTTCAATATAGCCTCTGCGTATCTCTCTGGCGGTGGTAATCGACTGTATATATTCGGCAATGCCTGTTTCGCTCTGCTGCAATTGCAGGTTGGCTGCCTTTGTCAGTTCGTCCGCTTCTTTCAAGGCAGAAGAGGTATAATATCGTAAACTTTCGTTGTATCTGCGGAGGGATGCTTCCAGTTCGAGTGTTTTATTTCTTAACTCCCGGATGTTGGCATCTGCCTGTATTTGCGCTGAAGTGGCAGTTAGCCGTGCCTGCTTCACTTTGCTCTTTTGTGGCAGGAAGTAGATGGGGAAAGAAACCCCGATCATCCAGGCATTCAGATTCTTAAGTGGGAGAATGTCCTGACGGGTATACCCCACACTGATTTCAGGAAAGAAATGGCTCTGCTCTACACGGAGCATTGCTTTCGCTTCATCTGCCTGGCTTTGAAAGTAGGCAGTATGTGCTCCCGACAGGTTTCCATCCGAAATGCCGGTATAGAATAAGGATAAAGTGGAATCCACCGGAACAATGGGATCGTTGGAGTAGCAACTCCATTGGAAACGTGCCAATGCCATTTTCTCTTCTTCTTTTGCTTGGAACCAGCGGTTATGCAGATCGGCAGCTATGGTGGTCATCATATTTTTCTCTAGCAAGGTGATCTCTCCTTGTTGGTATCGTAATTCTCCGATGCGCTGCAGTTCTTCTGCCATTTTATCCTGATCCCGATACATTGAACAGAGATTAGTGGCATATTGGTAGTAGGCCCACGCCCTTTTCACTTCTGCTGTGATTTCTTTCTCTACCATCTGCCGATAATAGGTGTTCGTTTTTACCTGACGGTTGACTAACGCATTCTTGTAGAATGGCGTTAGAAGGGAGCCCAGACTTTGCTCGAAAGCCAGTTCCTTGTCTTTTTTGTTTTCTCCGTTAAGTTGACCCCAGGAATAGCTGAACGAGGTAGGCGTTGCTTCTATCACTTCTCCGCGAGTGGCTTTGGCTTGTTGAATAGCATTATTGGCTATTTTCAGGCGAGGATGATTTTGTTTGGCTATTTCTATCGCCTGTTCGAGACTGACTGTTTGTGTCTGTTGAGCGGAAACGAACGCGGGAAGAAACAAGAATAGGAGATACAATCCCCCGAAAGGCCAGCGCAGTTTGATTCCCGGACGTTTCCAGGTAGCAAATGAATTTACAATTTTGTAAAACACCGGAATGATGAGTAAAGTCAGTACGGTAGAAATAATCAAGCCACCGATGACCACTGTTGCCAACGGACGTTGTACTTCTGCGCCGGCTGAAGTGGCTATTGCCATCGGGACGAATCCCAGAGATGCAACCAGTCCTGTCAGGAATACAGGACGGAGCAAGTGTGGAGTCCCTCTTTTGATAATCTGGTTTGTAGTCATGGAATAGGTATTTTGTTTACGAAGTTCGTTGAAGTGATTTACCATCAGGATACCATTCAATACTGCCACCCCGAACAAAGCGATGAATCCTACTCCGGCCGATATGCTAAACGGAAGTCCGCGTAGCCAAAGTGCGGCGATACCACCGATGAGCGATAGGGGGACGGTTGAGAATACCATCAGGGTATAGGTGATGTTCTTGAATGCGAAAAACAGAATCAATAGAATGAGCATTAATGCCACGGGGATGACCACCAGTAAGGTATTGATGGCATTTTGCAAGTTTTCGAACTGGCCGCCGTATTCGAAGTAATATCCCGGTTTCAGTTTTATGTTCTTGTTCAGTGTCTCTTGAATATTGGCGACAACTTGCTGGATGTCTGCGTCACGCACATTGACCCCGATGACGATGCGCCGTTTGGTTGCATCCCGGTTGATTTGCAGTGGCCCACTGACAAGGTCGATGCTTGCTACCTCTCCAACAGGGATTTGAATTCCTTCTGAAGTGCGTACAAACAATTTATCAAGATTCAAGTCGGCCACTTTCTCCTGGTCAAGCCGGACCACGAGATCGAATCTCCGTTCGTTTTCAAAGATTACACCTGTTGACTCTCCGGCATAGGCAGTTCGGATAATGGTGTTAAGCTCTTGTATGTTGATGCCGTAACGGGCTATTTTGCCACGGTTGTATTTCACTACTAATTGGGGTAATCCCATCGTCTGCTCAACGATGACATCCGCTGCTCCCGGCACTTTTTCTACAAAGGTAGCTGCTTCTTTGGCTCTTTCATATAATTCGTGCGTGTCTTCTCCATATAATTTGATGGCAATATCTGCTTTTGCTCCCGTCATCAGCTCGTTGAAGCGAAGCTGTATCGGTTGCGAGAAGTTGAATTCGGCGCGTTCGGAGAGCGGAGCAAGTGCGTCTTTCATTTTATCCACCATTTCTGCACGGCTTCCGGCACTTGTCCATTCTTTAAATGGTTTCATGATAATCATCACATCGGCATCTTCCACCGCCATCGGGTCAGTGGGAACTTCCGCCGTTCCTATTTTGGCTACAACATGTTTGATTTCAGGGAATTTATCCATTAATGCTTTCTCTGCCAAGCGGGATACTTCGATACTTTCGGTCAGCGAACTTCCTGCGGGTAGTGTCATTTGCATGGCAAAATCTCCTTCGTCCAAAGTAGGAATGAATTCTGCTCCCAGGCGGGTAAAGAGAAAAAGTGAACCGATCAGCGCAGAGAAGGCTACGATGACGGTACGCCATTTGTAACGAAGACAGGCGCGCAGGGTGTGCTGGTAGATCTTGTTCAGTTTCTCGAAGAAGCGGTCGGCAAGGGTGGGTTTCACAACAATGGTATGCTTCAGAAAGAGGGAGGCCATCATAGGAACATAAGTCAGTGAAAGAATTAAGGCTCCGATAATGCAGAACACAAGTGTTTTGGCCATGGGGGTGAAGTATTTCCCTTCAATCCCGTTCAATGTAAGGATGGGGAAGAAGACGATAAGGATAATTAATACAGCAAAGGTGGCGGAACGTGCAACGCCGGAAGCTCCTTTTTCCACTTCTTTGTCCATCTCTTTGCGGGTCAGTGTGCGGCCTCGGAATTGTTTTCCGTAAATGTGGGCGAGGATACCTTCCAATATAACGATAGAGCCATCTACTACAATACCAAAGTCAATGGCACCGAGACTCATTAGATTGGCGGTGACATTGAATACACGCATCATGATAAAAGCGAAGAGCATTGCCAGCGGGATGACGGATGCTACAATCAGTCCGGCACGGAGGTTGCCGAGGAAGAGGATGAGTACAAGGAAGACGATAACCGCTCCTTCAATCAGGTTGTTGACAACCGTAGAGATGTTTCGGTTTACCAGTTCCGAACGGTTCAAGTAAGGTTCTATACTGACTCCTTCGGGTAATAGCTGCTGTATTTTTTCTACCCGTTTTTCGAGTTCTTGAGTCACTACATTTGCGTTGGCACCTTTCAGCATCATGGCAATTCCGCCGACACACTCGCCCTCACCATCCTTTGTCATGGCACCGAAACGCTTTGGAGAACCGAAGCGGACAACTCCTACATCACTGATATGTACCGGAATCCCATTCCGGTTGGTCACTACAATCTGTTCAATATCCTTGATGCGGGTAATCATACCTTCCGACCGGATATAGTAGGCGTTCTTTATCTTTTCAATGTAGCTTCCGCCGGTATTTTGGTTGTTGCTGCTAAGTGCTTCGAACACCTCGCCGATAGTGATATTCAAAGAAAACAGGGCGTCCGGATCGACGGCTACTTCATATTGTTTCAGGTAACCGCCGAAACTATTGATTTCTACTATACCGGGTATACCGGACAACTGACGTTTCACCATCCAGTCTTGAATGGTGCGGAGTTCCATTGCGTCATATTTCTTCTCATATCCGGGAGCTACCTTCAATATATACTGGTAAATCTCTCCCAAACCGGTGGTGATGGGCATCATTTCCGGTGTTCCGAGTTCGGAGGGAATCTCGCTTGTTACGCTTTGTATTTGTTCATTTATCAACTGCCGTGCATCGAGTGTGGGGACACTTTCTTTAAAAACGACCGTTACGACCGATAACCCGAAGCGGCTGACAGAACGGATATCTTCGACATTCATAATATTGCTCATCGCTATTTCGATAGGCATAGTGATGAGTTGTTCCACCTCTTGTGGCGCGAGTGTAGGGGATACGGTCACTATTTGTACCTGATTATTGGTAATGTCGGGCACGGCATCAATAGGTAGTGTCAGCATCGCATAGATACCTCCGATAAACAGGAAGAGAGTAGTGAGTCCTACAAATAGTTTCTTCTTGATTGAAAAACGTACAATAGCTGTAAACATGACTTTCGTTGTATTATTATTTCACAGTACAAAATTACTGCCTATCTTCATCCGTTATCACTAAGAATAAATGAAGCGGAAAGATTGTGGGGTGAAGTGACGGATTTGGGAATTGAAAGATGTAAAATCATAGCTCTTGTTTCACTGCTGAACAAACATTTCTTTCAGTTTACTCGTTTAATATAAAAAACAAACTAAATGTATATTCAGCATGAAAACATTCGTCTTGATGATGGTAAGCCTGTTGTTTGCAATTTCTTCGGAAGCGCAAAACAAGTCTTTTTATGATTTTACAGTGAAAACTATTGATGGTAAGGACTTTCCTCTATCTTCATTGAAAGGTAAGAAAGTGCTGGTAGTCAACGTGGCATCTAAGTGTGGGCTGACGCCCCAGTATGCTCAACTGGAGAAACTATATGAGAAATATAAAGAAAAAGACTTTGTTGTTATCGGTTTTCCGGCGAATAACTTTATGGGACAAGAACCGGGTAGTAATGAGGAAATAGCCAAGTTCTGTTCTTTGAACTATGATGTTACTTTTCCGATGATGGCTAAGATTTCCGTTAAAGGAAAAGATATGGCTCCTCTTTACCAATGGTTGACGGAGAAAAAACAGAATGGGAAAGAAAACGCACCGGTTCAGTGGAATTTTCAGAAGTTTATGATTGATGAGAACGGACATTGGGTGGGAGTTGTGTCTCCGAAAGAAAGTCCGTTCTCTGAAAAGATTATTACTTGGATAGAGAAGGAATAAGAGATACTTTTTTCAGCTCTTCTTCGAAGTTGGGAGTGAAGATTCCTTTACCCAGATTTTCTTTTATTTCTTCGATCTTCCAAAATCGTCCACCGTCCAGTTCGTCGCTGGGATGGATTTCTTCCTCATAAACGGTTTTGTGGACAAAAACAAGCTCTTTTTCACGGCTGGATTCAAAAACATAACTGGTGAGAAGCTCGGGGGTGAAGTCTGTGATGCCCAATTCTTCACGGACTTCTCTCTTTAGGGCGATTTCTACGCTTTCGCCCAAATCAATATGTCCGCCCACAGCCGTATCCCATTTCCCCGGTTGAATGTCTTTCCATTCGGGGCGTTTCTGTAAGTAGATGTCTCCTTGGGCATTGAATACGTGAAGGTGAACTACCGGATGAAGCAGTTTGCTACCGCTGTGACATTCTCCGCGAGTGGCGGCTCCGGTGATATTTCCCTGTTCGTCTACGATAGGGAACATTTCCTGGTTATTATCGCTTGGCATAGTGTCTTTTATATTGCGTAAAATCTTTCGGAGAGGAGGATTTCTTATGGTATTAATAAAGAAGAATCTCCATAACTTAGGAATCGGAAATCATGCGCCAGTGCATAATCATAAATTGTGCGCCAATTCCCTTTTACAAAAGCTGAAACTAAAAGCAGCAAGGTACTTTGCGGCTGATGGAAATTAGTAACCATCGCTTTCACTATTTTATAATTGTATCCCGGTGCTATGATAATCTGTGTACTGGTGTGAAGGGTTTCCAAACCATTCCTGTCGAGATATCCTAATATCTTTTGCAACGCAACAACGGGAGGAATCTGGTCGTACTTTTCATAAGGCTGCCATTGTTTGACACGTAGTTCTTCTTCCGTAGCATACGGATTTTCAGCCAATGTAACTCCAATGTGATACAGGCTTTCCAGAGTCCGTACAGAAGTAGTCCCTACTGCAATAGCACAACCGTCGTGGTCAATCAGTTTTTTGATGGTACTCCGATTGACCGATATATATTCCGTGTGCATCTCGTGACCTTCGATTTCTTCACTTTTTACAGGTTTGAATGTGCCTGCTCCTACGTGTAGAGTTAATTCTTCAAGATCGATGCCTTTCTCTTGAAGTGCATCCAATACTCGTGGAGTGAAATGTAATCCCGCCGTAGGCGCAGCTACCGAACCTTTAATCTTAGAATAAACAGTCTGATAAGTTTCCTTGTCACTTTCTTCCGTATCCCGGTTCAAGTAAGGCGGAATAGGAAGTTCTCCGAATACTTCAAGGATATCGGCAAACGTCACTTCCGGATTATCCCATGCAAAATCTACCCAATGGCTGGTTCCTTTACATTCTCCTCGGGTAGCGGTCAGAGTAATAGGGAATCCTTTGACGGTCATTTCGCGTTTCAATTGTCCGTCTTTCCATTTCTTCAGATTGCCGATCATACAAAGCCAGGCGGCATGTGCTGTCTGTTGGAAATTCAAGACATAATCGTTTGGCTGAATCGGTTCAAGACAAAACACTTCGATCAGTGCTCCCGTCTCTTTTCGAAAATGGAGGCGTGCCTGGATGACTTTTGTATTATTGAATATCATCAGACTGCCTTGCGGCAGATATTCCGGCAAAGAAGTGAAAACATCTTCACTAACTTCTTCACGACGGTATATTAAGAGTTTGGACTGGTCGCGGGTAGGCAACGGGAATTTAGCAATACGTTCATCCGGAAGAGGATAACTGTATTCACTGATATGGATATGTCTAGGATCTTCTTTCATTGTTTTCTAAAATAAAAAGAGGTTAGAACCCATTCGGTTTCTAACCTCTTTAACCAGTCGGGGTGACTGGATTCGAACCAGCGACCACACGCCCCCCAGACGCGTACTCTAACCGGGCTGAGCTACACCCCGAATTGCGGATGCAAAAGTACAGATTAATTTTTAATTAGCAAATAATCCGTTGATTTTTCTAGTATGAATTGTGCCGATTTATAGCTATTATTCTGATTATTAGTCTTTCTTGTGAACATACAAATCTTTATTTCAATGAGTTAGTAGTTTTTTTGATTGCCTCTTATGTGATATAAAAGTACATTTCTTTAATTTTGCTTGAATTAGAAAACAATCTGCTTATTTTTCATTTGAAAGCATTAATCCTTTTCTTGTCCTAAAAACACTATAAAAAACAGGTCAGTCTATAATAAAACGAAATAGGAAAATGATAAATGAACTAACAATCAGAGAGTTTGTTTATAAATTAATGCAAATAAAAGGTGTTTGACTTCCTTAGTATGATACTATATTTCCATTTTTGGTGCGTAGTAAATTAGGAAGTTATACATTTGTAAAAAGACTTAGTTTAGAAAGGTGTTAAATGTTAGACATTAAAAATAGAGAGACATTAGAGATATACGTCCTGGGTGACGATTTTAAATTTTATCAAAATCTGAAGTATCTTCCTTTGACTTCTTATCCTTCTAATAATCAATCAGCTTTGATTATATATTGTTTAGGTGGAAAGGCCAAAATTACAGTGCATGAAGATGTACATTGGATACAACCGGAGGAATTGATTATATTATTACCCGGACAATTTGTCTCATTTAGTGAGCCAAGTGAAGATTTCTCGACCGTTACGATGGTTATATCTACTTCACTGTTTAGTGATGCGTTAAGTGGTGTGCCCAGATTTTCTCCGCATTTCTTTTTCTACATGCGGACTCATTACTGGTATCCGCAGTCAGAACGAGATATTCCCCGGATATATAATTATCTGGGTATGATAAAAGATAAAGTTACCTCTCAAGATATATATAGGCGGGAGCTGATTATTCATTTGTTGAGGTATCTGTATCTGGAACTGTTCAATGCTTATCAGAAGGAATCTACCTTGATGACTGCCCGCAGGGATACCCGTAAAGAAGAGTTGGCTAATAAATTCTTTGGGCTTATCATGAAGCATTTTAAGGAGAATAAGGATGTGGCTTTTTATGCGGATAAACTGTGTATTACTTCCAAATACCTGACTATGGTAATTAAGGAGACAAGCGGGAAGTCTGCTAAAGACTGGATTGTTGAATACATCATATTAGAAATCAAGGCTTTGTTGAAAAACACAAACCTGAACATTCAAGAAATAGCGATTAAAACGAACTTTGCGAATCAATCGTCGCTTGGACGTTTTTTTAGAAAGCATACAGGAATGTCGCTTTCACAATATCGAATGAGTAACTTAGAACAATAGTGCGGACAATTGCCTCACAATAGGCAATAATATCTATAGGGATTGGGAAGAGAAAGGGAATGAAGTCTATTTCATTCCCTTTTATTATGCGGTATATCTGATGTAGGATGGGTTAAATTCCCATACATTCGCGATAGAAGTCGAGCATTTCGAAGATAGTGTCCTTATTGGCAGTCTGATTGATGCAAATGTCTCCAATATCTTTCAGTAAGGTGAAATTGATAGTACCTGAAGTATTCTTTTTATCATGCGTCATAAATGCATACAGTTGGTCATATTTCTTGCAGTCGAAAGTAAATACACCATAATTATCCTTGATAAACTGGATCGTTTGCCTCATTTTCTCTTTCGGGAAACCTACTTTGAGATGAGAAAGATACAGTTCGCACACAATTCCCCAAGCTACTGCATATCCATGTAATACAGGACGGTTTTCTGCCAGTGCCATACTTTCGAACGCATGTCCTACGGTGTGTCCTAGATTTAATGCTTTGCGAATTCCATGTTCGAAGGGATCTTGTTCTACAATATCTTCTTTCACTTGTACCGATTGGCCTACCAATTGTTTGAGAGCTGCATAATCAATACTAGAGGAATCGAAATTGAGCAATTCTGCCCAATGTGCCGTATTGCTAATCAAACCATGCTTCAACATTTCAGCATATCCGGAGAAGAAATTGTGTGTATCCAATGTGCGTAGGAATTCAGTTTCAATCAATACACTGTTTGCCGGAGCGAAAGCACCGATTTCATTTTTCAGTCCGTTGAAGTTGATTCCTGTTTTACCCCCTACTGATGCGTCCACCATAGCGAGCAGAGTGGTTGGTATATTGATATAGGAAATGCCCCGTTTGAATGTAGCTGCGGCAAAACCTCCGAGATCTGTCACCATCCCTCCTCCAAGATTGATAAGTAAAGAGTGGCGGGTAGCCCCTTGAGTGCTTAATGCCATCCAGACGGAAGCGAGTGTTTCCAGAGTTTTATGCACATCTTCTGCTCCGATACAGATTTCTACAGCATCTTTCAACAGCCCCGATTCCTTTAGAGAGGGGAGACAAAGACGCTGGGTATGCTCGTCTGTGAGGACGAATAATTTGTCATGCGGACATAGCTCAATGGCACGACCGAGGCTCGTTTCCAAGCTTTCGCAGAGAATAACTTCTTGTTTACTCATGATTCTTTTGCTTTTTTACTCTGCAAATGTATATAAAATATCTTTTTTTACTTACTTTTGTCTCATTAAAACGTTTAATCATGAAAGCATTATTACCTGTATATTGTCGTCCTTTAGGATATGTTGTCTTGTTGGTAGCTCTGTTTATCCCTTTTATTTTGGTGATGCAGGGAGTAGTAACTGATACTAATTTGCTGTTTTATAAAGAATGTACAAAGTTGTTGATGATGGCAGGATGCTTGTTGATAATCTTTGCATTGAGTAAGAATGAAAGCCGTGAAACGGAGCAAATCCGGAATTCGGCTGTTCGTAATGCTATCTTTTTGACATTCTTGTTCGTCTTTGGTGGTATGTTGTGGCGTGTTATGCAAGGAGATGTGATAAACGTCGATACTTCCTCTTTCCTTACTTTTCTGGTTTTTAATGTGCTTTGTCTGGAGTTTGGTCTGAAAAAAGCGCTTGTTGATCGATTCTTTAAAAGATAATTTTCTTTTCAATTAAACCTTTTACGATTCGATTTGTCAAAAAGACATTGTTATTGCTACTAATATAATCGTAAATAAGGTAAATGAAAAGATTTTCAGCAGGGTTGGTGCTGATGTTGCTATGCACCTTCTCAATTTTTGCACAGAATAAGGTTATTACCGTTTCGGGACGTGTGGTGGAATCCGATACTAAAGAGCCCGCAGCGCAGGCTACAGTTCAATTGTTGTCATTACCCGATAGCGCTTATGCCGCCGGTATAGCCAGTAGTAACCAGGGATGGTTTACTCTCCCCAAAGTAAAAGCCGGAAAATATGTGTTGAAAGTTTCCTATATTGGATTCCGAACCAAGCTCGTACCGGTACAATTATCTGCTAACGCCACTGATAAAAAATTGGGAACCATTACATTGGACCCTGATGCTGTCATGCTGAAGGAAGCGGTGATTACTGCTGAAGCTCCGCAGGTGGTCGTGAAAGAAGATACGCTGGAATATAACTCAACAGCTTACCGTACTCCCGAAGGGGCGATGCTCGAAGAGTTGGTGAAGAAACTTCCGGGAGCAGAAATAGACGATGACGGTAACGTCAAAATCAATGGTAAAGAAGTAAAGAAGATTATGGTGGATGGTAAAGAGTTCTTTGGCGGTGATGTGAAAACCGGATTGAAGAACTTACCGGTCAACATGATCGACAAACTGAAAACATACGATAAAAAGTCTGATTTGGCACGTGTTACCGGAATAGATGACGGAGAAGAAGAAACTGTTCTTGACCTGAAAGTGAAGAAAGGTATGAATCAAGGTTGGTTTGGTAATGCAAGTGTTGCCGGTGGTACAGAAGATCGTTACGGAAGCAACTTGATGTTGAATCGTTTTGTCGATAATAGCCAATTCTCTTTAATCGGTTCTGCTAATAATGTGAACGATCAGGGATTCTCCGGTGGAGGTGGCGGACCTCGTTTCCGGAACAGCAATGGTTTGACTGCTACCAAGATGTTAGGGGCTAACTTTGCTACCCAGACTGAAAAATTGGAACTGGGAGGTAGTGCCCGTTATAATTTCAGTGATCGGGATGCAACATCTACAAACTACTCGGAACGTTTCCTGCAAAATGGAAATTCTTATTCAAATTCGAACAGTAAGGGCCGCAATAAGAATACGAACTTTAATGCAGACTTTCGGTTGGAGTGGAAACCGGACACATTGACAAATATCATTTTCCGTCCGAATGTTTCTTATGGAAAGTCTAACAGTTATTCTATTTCCGAATCGGGTACTTTTAATGGAGATCCATTTAATTTGGTGTCTAATCCTAATGAGTTTTTGAATAAGATTTTCTGGGGAAGTACGGATGATCCTTTAGAAGCTATTCGTGTCAACGCCAGTAATAGTGAATCAAAATCTGAAGGGCAGAATCTCTCTGCAAATGCTTCTTTGCAAGTGAATCGTAGATTGAATAATCAGGGACGAAACATCACTTTCCGTGGTACATTTAGTTATGGGGATAATGACAGCGAACAGTTTAGTGAATCATTGACGCGTTATTTTGATGATAATGCAAAAAAAGAAGATGATGAGCGTAAACAATATACTACTTCTCCAACCAAGAATTATGATTATACTGCCGAACTGACTTATAGCGAACCGATTGCGAGAGCTACCTTCTTACAGTTCCGCTATAAATTTCAATATAAATATAGTGAAAGTGATAGAAGTACATACAGCTTGATTCCTGATGCAGATAAAGGACAGGATTGGTTTTGGAATTTTGGTGATGGCCTGCCTGTAGGATATGAAGAGAATAAAGATAGAGATTTGAGTAAGTATGCTCAATATAAATATTATAACCATGATATTAATGCAGGACTAAATATTATCCGCGAGAAATATAGATTGAACTTTGGAGTATCTTTGCAACCGCAGAACACCAGATTGGATTATAAGAAAGCCGAAGTAGATACTGTAGTAAAAAGAAATGTGTTCAATTTTGCTCCTAACGTTGATTTTCGTTACAGATTTTCTAAAGTCAGCCAGTTGCGCTTTACCTATCGGGGACGTGCAAGCCAGCCGAGTATGGAAAATTTGCTTGATGTAACTGATGACTCTAATCCGTTGAATATCCGTAAGGGTAATCCGGGATTGAAACCTTCTTTCTCTCATTCTATGCGTTTGTTTTATAATACTTATAATGCAGATAAACAGCGTGGCATGATGGCTCATGCAAACTTGAATATGACTCAAAATAGCATTACTAATGCCACTACTTATAATCAGAGTACTGGTGGAGTGACTGTTAAACCGGAGAATATCAACGGAAACTGGAATGCGATGGGAATGTTTGGATTCAATACTGCATTGAGAGATAAGCGGTTTACCATAAATTCTTTCTCCCGTGCTAATTATACCAATGCGGTTTCTTATCTTTTTAATGACGATACTAAAATAAATGACAAGAACACTAGTACGACACTGACTTTCGGAGAGAATTTGAATGGAACTTTCCGTAACGACTGGTTTGAATTTACCTTGAATGGTTCAATCAACTATAACTTTGAGCGAAATCAACTGCGTCCGGAAAACAATCAAGAACCCTATACATTTGGTTATGGTGCAAGTACTAATATCTCTTTACCTTGGAGTATGACGTTGTCTACCAATATCACTAATAACGCTCGTCGTGGTTATCGTGATGCCAGTATGAATAAGAATGAACTTATTTGGAATGCACAGATTGCCCAAAACTTCCTGAAAGGTAATGCCGCAACCATCAGTTTTGAAGTATATGATATTCTGCGGCAGCAATCTAATATCAGCCGTTCGTTAACAGCCGATATGCGTTCTGTTTCTGAATATAACGGAATTAATAGCTACTGCATGCTTCGTTTCTCTTATCGTCTGAATGTTTTTGGAAATAAAGAAGCTCGCGGCAATATGCGTCATGGCGGTTTTGATGGTGGTGGACCTCGTGGCCCGCGTGGTGGCTTTGGAGGTGGCAGACCACACTAAAGCAGAGTAATAGGTTTAAATAAAAACAGGAAGTCCCGGCACAACGATTCAATGTTGTTGCCGGGACTTCTTTGTTAATCCGAGAATTTACTCTATATTTGTTGTTTAGTATCCGTATGAAAGGAGATTCCTATGATTGATTGGAACTATATGCTTAGTCAGATAGCAACAGTGGCTTTTGATATTCTTTATTTTGGAGCCATTATCGGTACGATTGTCATCATCATTCTTGACAACCGGAATCCGGTTAAAACCATGGCATGGATACTCATATTACTTTTCCTTCCTATTGTCGGACTTGTCTTTTATTTTTTCTTTGGGCGGAGTCAACGTCGCGAACGTATCATTGGGCAAAAAAGCTACGACCGCTTATTGAAGAAACCAATGGCCGAATATCTCGCACAGGATTGTTCGGACGTTTCTTATGAATACTCCCGTCTTATTCAGCTTTTCCAGCAAACGAATCAAGCGTTTCCATTTGAGGGGAACCGTGTGGCAGTCTATACCGAAGGATATACCAAACTTCAATCATTGTTGCGTGAACTGCAAAAAGCGAAGCAGCATATCCACATGGAATATTACATCTTTGAAGATGACGCTATCGGGCGTATGGTCAGGGATGTGCTGATAGAAAAAGCTTCTCACGGGGTTGAAGTACGGGTTATCTATGATGATGTAGGTTGCTGGCATGTACCTAACCGTTTTTTTGAAGAAATGCGCAATGCCGGTATCGAAGTCAGGAGCTTTTTGAAAGTACGTTTTCCTTTATTTACCAGTAGGGTGAATTACCGTAACCATAGAAAGATTGTCGTTATTGACGGACGCGTGGGCTTCGTTGGGGGAATGAACCTGGCAGAACGTTATATGCGTGGCTTTTCTTGGGGGATTTGGCGCGATACGCATATCATGTTGGAAGGCAAGGCAGTGCATGGTTTACAAACAGCTTTTTTGCTTGATTGGTATTTTGTAGACCGTACGTTGATAACCGCTTCCCGTTATTTTCCGAAGATTGACTCTTGCGGAAGTTCTTTAGTGCAGATTGTCACGAGTGAGCCTATCGGGCCATGGAAAGAAATCATGCAGGGATTGACTGTTGCCATTACCAGTGCAAAAAAATATTTCTATATGCAAACACCTTATTTTTTGCCTACAGAACCAATATTAGCAGCTATGCAAACAGCAGCATTGTCTGGGGTGGATATACGCTTGATGTTACCGGAACGTGCAGATAACTGGATAACTCATCTTGGATCGCGTTCTTATTTGGCAGATGTGATGCAGGCAGGTGTTAAAGTCTATTTTTATAAGAAAGGTTTTCTACATTCTAAGCTGATGGTTTCAGATGATATGCTTTCCACTGTAGGCTCTACCAATGTTGACTTCCGTAGCTTTGAGCATAACTTTGAGGTGAATGCTTTTATGTATGACGTAGAAACTGCCCTTGAAATGAAAGAAATATTTCTTCAGGACCAGCGCGAAAGTACACAGATCTTTTTGAAGAATTGGGGCAGACGTTCGTGGAGACAAAAAGCTGCGGAGTCTATCGTGCGTTTATTGGCTCCGCTACTTTAATAAGGATGAAATTGTATTTGGATCTTATCTGAATAGTGAGAAGTTCACACTTCCATACACCCTTCTCTCAAAGAAATGTGGATTTTCTTCGAAATTATTATCTTTTCCATGCTCCAATACCAATAATCCTCCTTCTTTGAGAAGATTATTCTGAAAGATTAATTCGGGGATTGTTTCCAACTCTTTTAAAGCGTAGGGAGGATCGGCAAAAATGAAGTCGAACTGTTCGCGGCCATTCCTGATAAACTTGAATACATCTCCGCGTATCGGCAGACATTTGTCTGTCTGCACCTCTTTCATGATTTTGCAGATGAATGAGTGATGTGCAGGATCTTTTTCAATGCTGATAACATGGTCGCATCCACGGGATACCAGTTCGATACTGATGCTTCCTGTCCCGGCAAACAAATCAAGAGCTATTATTCCTTCTTCAAAATCGATATAGTTATTGAGTACATTAAACAGATTTTCTTTGGCGAAATCTGTCGTAGGGCGTGCTTTAAATGTTCGGGGCACGTCAAATCTTCTTCGTTTGTAAATACCGCTGATTACTCGCATGTTAATAAGGCTTGCATGTCAATATTAGTTGCAGGATTCATAATGAATACCTGTAGGATAAACTTTTTTAATTCACTCATTAAAACGTCTTTTTCCGGAAGTATTCCGGTTAGGTGTAACTCATCCCGTTCCTGATTAAACTCCAGTTGTTTCCAGGCGTACAATAAATAGTAAATACGGTCTTCTGTGTGCGTACATTCAAAGGAATTGGCCAGAAGCAGATGTCCTCGTTCAAAGCAATAGATGTCAATGCCGTCTTTGCGTACAGAAGCATACATCTTCTTACTGTTTCCCAGTCTGCTTTTTACAGAAAAATAATCGATGAATGGAGTAGATTGAGAATAGAAACGAGCTTCGGGATATTGTTCATTCAAAAAGGTCTGTGCGCTTTTATCTATGCCGAAGATGACAGCTACATTATTCTTTCTTAGAATATTATAGAGCACCGTTTCGTTTTCTCTTTTCTGATGATTATGATAAAACAGAAGTTCCGCCTGCCCCTCCTCAAATAAGTCTAATGGCGCAATTGTAAAACGCTTGCTTGCCATCATTATATTTACCCGTTTGTAAGGATGATTTAGGAAGTCCGATTCGTGAAAGACCGCCTTTAGATTGGCTGTAAGGGATAGAGATGTGTCTATCTCTTTCTCTATTATTGAAAGCGAATCGTCATGAATCGGGTTATAGATAGAAAAAGAAAATCCATCCGTACTAAGACGGATGGATAAAGTATATTGTTTTGATTTAGTAAAATCAATCATTATTCCCAGTTACCAGCACCATTGTTTGGAGTATCGATAGAACCTACCATCAAGCCGCTATATTTACCTAGTTTAGAATCCAGGTCTTTTAGGTTGATGATTTCTTGTTTGTCAAGTCCGCTCAAATAAGTTTCGTATGGAGCTTTCACTTCGAACAAATATACTGGAGCACCAGACTTGGCAGTGTCATTTTTCACATTCATTTCGAATTGAGCACCATTTCCGTGAGGAATATATTTCATAGAGTCGGCATTGAATCCTTTTGGATAGATAGTATCCAATACAGCTACCCACATAGTGTCACGTTTGAAGTTTTCAAGTCCCCATTTCTTAACTTCATCGTATCTACCGGTTTTCTTTGCTTTTTCGATGATAGCCATGGCTTTCTTTTCAGTCAGTCCGTCTTCCAATTGCTTGTCAGTTAACATTCCCATCTTCATAACGAACGGCAATTTTTGATTTTTAACGAAATCAATCAGTGTGTCTAATTTGGGTGCATACATTCCGCGGTGCAGCGAACGGTATTCCTGCTGTGCCTTACGGATGTCGATCAAACGGGCAATGACTGCTTTTTCTCTTTCTTTTTTTGCGTTTTCAAAATTGATAGGACCCATAATGCTGGTGTAACAGATGTAAATCAGTGCAGCAGCACAAAGCACCAATACAATATTAAATACTGTTTTCATGATAAATTATGTTTTTAGTTGTTATATTCGCATCGCAAAAATAGAATAAATAAATTTAAATACGATAGTTCCTCGAACTTTTTTCTCGTACAAAAATGATAAATAACTATTTAGAAAGGCAAATTAAGGAAAATTTTCCTTATCAGCCAACTTTAGAGCAGGAAATTGCTGTAAAATCTCTTTCAGAGTTTCTGCTGTCCACACTGGCAGATGAAGTCTTTATCTTAAGAGGGTATGCTGGTACTGGTAAAACATCGTTGGTAGGGGCATTGGTGAAAACGATGGATCAGCTGCAGCAGAAATCTGTATTGTTGGCTCCTACAGGACGTGCGGCAAAAGTTTTTTCAGCGTATGCAGGACATCCGGCTTTTACTATTCATAAAAAAATATATAGACAACAATCTTTTTCTAATGAGCTTAGTAACTTTTCGATCAATGACAATTTAGCTACCAATACATTGTTTATTGTCGACGAGGCTTCCATGATTTCAAACGAAGGACTGTCGGGCAGTATGTTTGGAACAGGACGTTTATTGGATGATTTGGTGCAATTTGTGTATTCGGGACAAGGTTGCCGGCTCTTGTTGATGGGAGATACCGCACAGCTTCCCCCGGTAGGTGAGGAGTTGAGTCCTGCGCTTTTTGCTGATGCATTGAAAGGTTATGGACTTGAAGTACGTGAGATTGATCTTACCCAAGTGGTTCGGCAGGTGCAAGAATCCGGAATATTGTGGAATGCCACGCAGTTGAGGCAACTGATAGCGGAGGATGATTGTTATTCTTTACCTAAAATAAAAATAACAGGTTTTCCTGATATAAAGATGATGCCGGGTACGGAATTGATTGATGCCATTACCAGTTGTTATGATCATGACGGCATGGATGAGACGATTGTGATTTGTCGTTCAAATAAACGCGCGAACCTATATAATAACGGAATACGTGCACAGATCCTTTGGCGGGAAGATGAACTGAATACAGGAGATATGTTGATGATAGCCAAAAATAATTATTATTGGACGGAGCAATATAAGGAAATGGACTTCATTGCCAATGGAGAAATTGCAGTCGTGCGTCGTGTCCGTAAGACACGGGAGATGTATGGTTTTCGCTTTGCGGAAGTGACTCTCAGATTTCCTGACCAGAATGATTTTGAATTGGATGCGAATCTATTATTGGATACCTTACGTTCGGACTCACCTGCATTGTCGAAAGAAGACAATGACCGATTGTTCTATACGGTACTTGAGGATTATATAGATATTCCAAACAAAAGAGACCGGATGAAAAAGATGAAAGCCGATCCACATTACAATGCTTTACAGGTGAAATATGCATACGCAATAACCTGTCATAAAGCGCAAGGCGGACAGTGGCAGAATGTATTTTTAGATCAGGGGTATATGACAGATGAATATTTGACTCCAGATTATTTCCGGTGGTTGTATACCGCCTTCACTCGGGCGACGAAGACACTGTATTTGGTGAATTATCCGAAAGAGCAGGTAGAATAGATGGTTGGAATATCAAATATGAAATCAGTTAGTTTGAAATCAACTGATTTCAAACTAACTGATTTCATACTTTATTCCTATTTTTGCACCAAAACAGATGAATATGGAAACTCCTTTTTTATATGGGCGAATAGCTGAAAACGAGAATTTTACGAATCGTAGGAATGAAACAGAGTTCTTAAAGAAAAACTTTAAAGGGCTGATAAATACTGTTATTATATCTCCTCGTCGTTGGGGAAAGGCGTCTTTGGTACATAAAGTCGCTAAATTGATATCTGAGGAAGAAAAGGATGTTATCATTTGTCAGGTTGATATTTTTAATTGTCGTACAGAAGAAGAGTTTTATACTGTTTTTGCAAATTCCTTATTAAAATCTACCACTACTGTTTGGGAAGAATTTGTCGGTGGGGTAAAGAAATACTTGGGACGGCTGGCTCCTATAGTTTCTATATCTGATGCAACTCAAACTTATGAACTTTCGTTTGGTATTGAATTTAAGGACAGTCGTTTGTCTTATGATGAAATTTTGGATTTGCCTCAGGTGATTGCTAATGATACGAAAAAAAGGATTGTTGTTTATATTGACGAGTTTCAAAATATCAATGAATATGAAGAACCATTGGCTTTTCAACGTAAACTTCGTTCCCATTGGCAAAAGCATACTTCAGTTTGTTATTGTTTGTATGGTAGTAAGCGGCATATGTTGCTGAATATATTTAATAACTATGGTATGCCATTTTATAAATTTGGTGATATTCTTTTTCTTTCAAAGATAGAACGTGCGGAGTGGGTTACTTTTATTTCTGAACGTTTTGCTGATACGGGAAAACAGATCTCAACAGAATTGGCAGGACTTATTGCCGATAAGATGAAAAATCATCCTTACTATACTCAACAATTAAGTCAACAAGTTTGGTTTCGTACGCCGGATAGCGGTTGTACGAAAGAAATTGTTGAAGAGGCTTTTAGTAGCTTGATTGCTCAATTGAGTCTGTTATTTGCTAATGTTGTTGATTCTTTAACACCCAAACAACTTAATTTTTTGCTTGCAGTAGCTGATGGGGTTTCTAATTTCTTTTCAAAAGAAGTGTTGACCAAATATAAATTAGGTACATCTGCCAATATTAAAAATTTGCGTAAGGCAACATTGGGAAAGGATTTAATTGATGTATTGTTTGGAAATATCATTGAAATTCAAGATCCTGCATTTGAATACTGGTTGAAATATGTGTATAGATAGTAAGATTTACTATCACGTCAATTAAAAAATGAAAACCACAATATTAATGTCTGCTTACTTTAATATTGCGTTTTTTCCTTGTATATTCATAAGGATTGGTATGATGCCTTTATTGGTAGTCTTTATGATTTTATAAAAATTGAACAGACTCCAATTTTTATAAAAAAATCTCTTTTTCTTTATAAATTATTGATTTCCAGTTAGGATGAATAGAAAAGATACTCATTATGGGAAAGTAAATATGAGATTATATTTATTTTTTTTCAAAATCCTCTAAGTGTTTTTTAAGGTATGGGTTGTTATATAAATGTGAATCGAGAATAATACATAGAATTTCGATTCTAATTTTTGTTTAAAAACTAATGTTTAATCTTAAATTCAAATGTATGAGAATCAATGACTCGTGTAGAGGCTCGAAGATTTTTCGGGCATTGTTGATCTTGTTGCTATTCGCCCTTCCGGCACAATCTGCAATAGCACAGTTGACAATTAGGATCTCCAATTCTTCTTTAGGAACTGTGATTAAGCAAATCCAGTCTCAATCTAAGTATCAATTTTTTTATGATGACAATTTGGCTTCAATGCGCATAGAGTCATTGAATGTTAAAGATGTTTCTTTGGTAGAAGTACTGGACAAGGCTTTGAAGGGGAAAGATATCGTTTATAAAATTGATGACAATGTCGTTTATTTGTCGAAAGCAAATGCATCTTCTACGACAAAGTCGGCTCAACAACAACAGAAAGTAACAGGTAAGGTGGTAGATGCTAATAACGAACCTCTGATTGGTGTTTCCGTCTTGGAAAAAGGAACCACTAATGGTACTATTACTGATTTTGATGGTAATTATACATTGGTCGTTACAGGTTCAGATGCAGTTTTGCAATTTTCGTATGTTGGGTATCAAACATTGGAGAGAGCTGTAGCAGGCAATACTGCTATTAATATTACTTTAAAAGAAGATGCTCAAGTCTTGGAGGAAGTCGTAGTTACGGCATTGGGAATCAAACGCTCAGAGAAAGCGCTGTCTTACAATGTACAGCAAGTAAACGCTGATGCGGTGACTGCCAATAAAGACCCTAACTTTATCAATTCATTGAGTGGTAAAGTAGCCGGTGTTAATATCAATGCTTCTTCGTCCGGAGTGGGCGGTATGTCCAAGGTAGTGATGCGTGGTACAAAATCTATCATGCAGTCTTCCAATGCATTGTATGTAGTAGACGGTGTTCCAATGTACTCCAATGCAAATAAAGTGAACGGAACGGAGTTTTCTTCTAAAGGAAATACTGAGCCGATTGCCGACATTAACCCGGAAGATATTGAATCAATGTCTGTGCTGACTGGTGCGGCAGCAGCTGCGCTTTACGGTTCCGATGCTGCCAATGGTGCGATTATCATTACTACTAAAAAAGGAAAAGAAGGTCGTGTGAATATCACTGTGAACAGTAGTGTTGAGTTTAACGCTCCTTTGGTAATGCCCCGTTTCCAGACACGTTATGGTACAGGTATTGGTGGTGTGAAAGATGATAACTCCAGTCGTAGCTGGGGTCCTAAACTGACAGAGGCCAGATATTTCGGATATAATCCTCGTGATGATTATTTTCAGACAGGTGTTATCGGTACAGAAAGCGTATCGTTCTCTACCGGTTCGGAAAAGAACCAAACTTATGCTTCCGCTGCAGCGGTTAATTCAAAAGGTCTCGTTCCTAACAACAAATATGACCGTTATAATTTCAACGTGCGTAATACTACTTCATTCCTCGATGATAAAATGACATTGGATGTAAATGCCAGCTACATTTTGCAGAAAGACCGCAATATGGTGAACCAGGGTACTTACAACAATCCATTGGTAGGAGCTTACTTGTTCCCTCGCGGCAATGATTGGGAAGATATTAAAATGTACGAACGCTATGACGTTGCACGTAAGATTTATACTCAGTACTGGCCGACAGGTGATGGTAATATGACTATGCAGAATCCTTATTGGGTGAACTACCGTAACTTGCGTGAAAATAAGAAAGACCGCTATATGTTAGGTGCAAGTCTGAATTATCAGATTCTTGACTGGTTGAGTGTTTCCGGACGTGTTCGCCTGGATAATTCTAACAATGATTATACGGAAAAGGCTTATGCCAGTACAAATACTCAGCTGACAGAGCTGTCTGATCGTGGCCTTTATGGCATTTCCAGAAGCTACGAAAAGCAGTTGTATGCAGACTTCCTGGTAAGTGTGAACAAAACATTCGGCGAAAAATGGTCTTTACAGGCTAATATGGGTGGATCGTTTACTGATATGCGATATGATGAAATGGCTGTACGCGGACCTATTGCTGATGATTCACAAACATTTGCCGGTGAAAAGGCTGGATTGACAAACGGTTTCTATATTCAAAACCTGAGTACGACTAAGACAAACAAAATGCAGACTGGATGGCGTGAACAGACTCAGTCTATCTATGCATCTGCCGAAGTTGGTTACCAAAGTACTTATTATCTGACATTGACAGGTCGTAATGACTGGCCTTCACAGTTGGCAGGTCCTAACTCCGTCAATAAATCATTCTTCTATCCTTCGGTAGGTATGTCTGTAGTGTTGTCTGAGTTGATGCCTAAATTGAATAAGGACTATCTGTCTTACTGGAAGATACGCGGTTCTTTTGCTTCTGTGGGTACAGCATTCAAAAGATATATAGCTAATCCTCTGTTTACATGGAATACTAGTATTGGTCAGTGGAGTAACCTGACTGACTTCCCGGTATATAATTTGAAACCGGAACGTACTAATTCTTTTGAAGTGGGTATGAATATGCGTTTCTTCAAGAACTTCGAACTAGATGTGACTTATTATAACGCCAAGACAATGAATCAGACATTCAATCCTGAGTTGCCGGTAGGTGAATATGCGCGTATCTACATTCAGACAGGTGCAGTTCGCAATCAAGGTCTTGAGTTAGCGTTGAACTACAATAATACATGGAAAGATTTTACTTGGAATACAGGAGTTACTTATTCAATGAACAAGAACAAGATTCTTACCTTAGCTGATAATGCCATCAATCCTATTACTGGCGAGAAATTCTCTATTTCTTCTTTGAATATGGGTGGCTTGGGTAGTACCCGTTTCATCCTGAAAGAAGGTGGAAGCATGGGTGACATTTACTCCTTGATGGATTTGAAGAGAGATGCCAATGGAGCTGTTTATATCGATGAGAACAACAGTGTTGTAACAGAGAGTCTGGAAGCTAATAATTACATCAAATTAGGAAGTGTATTGCCGAAAGGAAACTTGGCATGGCGTAACAATTTCAGTTGGAAAAACATTAATGTGGCATTCCTTGTATCAGCTCGTCTGGGTGGAGTTGTATTCTCACGTACACAAGCTGTTCTCGATAATTTCGGAGTTTCTGAAGCATCTGCTGCTGCACGTGACAAAGGTTATGTATCGGTAAATGGAAACGACCGTGTAAATCCGGAAGGCTGGTATTCAGTAGTAGCTGGTGGTACGGCTGTTCCTCAGTATTACATTTATTCCGCTACTAATATTCGTTTGCAGGAAGCTTCTATCGGTTATACTATTCCGAGAAAATGGCTGGGCAATGTGTGTGATATCAAAGTTTCATTGATCGGACGTAATCTTTGGATGATCTACAACAAGGCTCCTTTCGATCCTGAAAGCGTGGCATCTACTGATAACTTCTATCAGGGAATTGACTACTTTATGATGCCTTCATTGCGTAATATTGGCTTTAATCTGAGCTTTAAATTCTAAATAAATCAAGATAGGTATGAAAAATATAATAAATAAAATAGTACTTGGATCTCTTACCGTTGCCCTGTCTTCGTGTATCGGTAACTATGAGAATATCAATTCCAACCCATATGAAGCTCCTGATTTGTCAGCGGATGGATACGCTTTGGGATCTGCCATGAATAATCTGGCCGGTTGCGTGGTATCACCGGATGTAAATACAGCTCAGTTCACAGACTGCTTGTTGGGCGGACCTTTAGGCGGATATTTTGCCGATTCTAATGCTGGCTTTACTGAGGCTATCTCCACTTTTAATCCGAAAGACGACTGGAGCCGTGTGTTTCTGAAAAGTGATAAGATTATTCCGACATTATATTCTAATCTGACCCAAGTGAAACTGGTATCACAGAATACGAATGATCCGGTTCCTTATGCCATTGCACAAGTGATAAAGGTGGCAGCTATGCATCGTGTAACTGATGCTTTTGGTCCGATACCTTATTCTCAGATAGGTGCGAATGGCGAAATTGCTACTCCTTATGATTCTCAGGAAGTGACATATAATACATTCTTCGATGAGTTGAATGCAGCTATTGCCACACTCAATGAGAATTCTAACGAACAGCTCGTTCCTACAGCCGACTATATATATAAAGGTGATGTAAAGAAGTGGATCAGATTTGCCAACTCACTGAAGTTGCGTCTTGCTATCCGTATAGCTTATGCTAATCCGGTGAAAGCTCAACAGATGGCTGAAGAAGCTGTGAATCCTGCAAACGGAGGTGTCATTGAATCGAATGCGGACAATGCAACATGGAACTACTTTGAGACTTCACAAAATCCTATTTATGTAGCTACCCGCTACAATCAGGTACAGACTTCCGATCATGGCGGCGTACCCTGTTTGACTGGTGGTGATACGCATGCTGCTGCTGATATCATCTGCTATATGAATGGTTACAAGGATAACAGACGTGAAAAGTTCTTCACAAAATCCGAATGGGCAGGACAGGGCTATGTAGGAATGCGTCGTGGTATTGTCATTCCCGAACTGAAGACAACCGGACATAAATACTCTGGGGTGAACATTGCTCCTACATCTCCGCTTTATTGGATGAATGCAGCCGAAGTAGCTTTCTTACGTGCTGAAGGACAAGCTGTTTTCAACTTCAGCATGGGTGGTACAGCCGAATCATTCTATAATCAAGGTATCCGTCTGTCATTTGAACAATGGGGGGTAGACGGTGCAGAAGACTATCTGAAAGATGATGTAAACAAACCGACTGCATATACCGATCCGGCAGGTACGAATACTTATCAGAATGCTCTGTCCAATATCACTATTAAATGGAATGATAGTGCCGACAAAGAAGAGAAGCAAGAACGCATTATCGTACAGAAGTGGATTGCTAACTGGCAATTAGGTAATGAAGCTTGGGCAGACTTCCGCCGTACCGGATATCCGAAACTGATCCCGGTGAAAGAAAATAAGAGCGGTGGTGTAGTTGATTCAGAGAAAGGTGCACGTCGTATGCCTTATCCGTTGGATGAATTTGTCAGCAACAAGGCAAATGTAGAATATGCGATTGCCAACTACCTGCACGGTGCAGATAATATGGCTACAGATGTATGGTGGGCTTCTAAAAAATAATATTAAACTTAAAGGAAAGTATATATGAAAAATAACCTGAAATATAGATTGTCTGCTCTGCTGTTTCTGGCATCAGCTCTGACAATAACTTCATGTAGTGATTGGACAGATGTGGAAAGTCTCCAATTGAATACTCCTACATTTGAAGAGCAGAATCCTCAGTTGTATGCTGACTATCTGAAGGATTTGAACAGATATAAGTCTGAAGAACATAAGGTCACTTTTGTTTCTTTCGAGAACCCTAAGGGATCTCCCGGCAAGCAGGCTGAACGTTTGACCGTCGTACCTGACAGCGTTGATTTCATTTGTCTGAATAATCCGGAAGTAAGTCCCGAAGTACAGGCAGAAATGGTCAAAATACGCGAGAAAGGAACTCGTACGGTTTACAGTATTGATTATTCCAGCATTGAAAATGCCTGGAAGGAGAAAGTAAAAGCCGAACCGGAGTTGACAGAAGAGGATGCTCTTCAGTATATCGGTGAACGCACTAATGAGATGTTGGCACTTTGTGACAAATATAACTTTGATGGTGTTATTGCTGATTATACGGGGCGTTCACTGGTGAGCCTTCCGGAGGCAGCTCTGAAAGAATATAATGACCGTCAACAGAAGTTTTTTGGCGAGGTGATGAACTGGCAAGGCAATCATGATGACAAGACTCTGGTATTCTACGGAAATGTACAATATTTAGTGCCGGAGAATATGGATATGTTAAGCAAGTTTGACTACATCATGTTGAAAACTGCTTCTTCTACCAATGCTGATGATCTTGCTTTAAAAGCATATTTAGCTATTCAGGCAGGTATAGATGCAGTAGGCGGTACAGAAGGGGGAGTGAATCCTGTTCCTGTTGATCGTTTTATCGTTTGTGTCGAATTGCCGCAGGCTGACGATAAGGATAAAGTGAAGGGTTACTGGAGTACAGTAGATGAAAAAGGCAATAAACTAGTAGCAGCTCCGGGAGCAGCCCAGTGGATGGTTGAAGCATCTCCTAATTACACCCGGAAAGGAATCTTTATTATGAATGTCCATAATGATTATTATAACAATACTTATGGATATGTGCGTGAAGTTATTCGTATTATGAATCCTAATAAATAAGAATAGAAATGAAACTCTATAAATATTGTTTTGCGCTTTTGGCTCTTACAACAGTCACAGTGAGTGGTTGTAAGAATGAAGATATCAATGAAGAGCATCATTATGACAATAAACTCTATGTTAGCTCGGCTCCTGTTTGTGATGATTTGCTGATTAAGCCCAGTATAACTGAGGCTACCCGTGAACTTAGCTATCGTATAGCATCGCCGGCAGAACAAGATATTCAAATAAGCTTTGATGCGGCTCCCGCTATGACAGCAGCATATAATTTGATTTACAATGATAATGCAACTGCACTGGATTCATATTTTTATAATATACCAACAAAAACTACTACTATTAAGGCAGGGGATATTTCCAGTGATAATATTGTGATTGACTTTAAGAATACCAACGAATTGGATAAGTCAAAACGCTATGTATTGCCCGTCACCATTCTAGATGCATCCAATATTGATGTACTTGAAAGTGCCCGTACTGCTTATTTCATATTTAAGGGTGCTGCCCTTATTAATGTAGTGGCAAATATCAAAGAAATCTATTTCCCAATTAACTGGAAGAGCAGTGTGAATGGTCTTTCTACTGTTACTATTGAGGCTTTGGTTCGTAGTGAAGACTGGGTGGCAGGACGTGAAAATGCCCTGAGTTCTGTTTTCGGTATTGAAGGTAAATTCCTTGTACGTATTGGTGATGCTGACCGTCCACGTGATCAAGTTCAGGTAGTAGCTCCCGGTGGTAATTTCCCAGGTCCGAATGTTGTTCCGGGTTTACCGATTAATGAGTGGGTACACATTGCCATTGTTTATGATAATACGACAAAAGAACGAATCTATTATAAAGATGGTGTGCTTGTTTATAAAGACGAAGCAGCTTCAGGTAATGTATCTTTGAGCAGTGGTTGTTATATTGGTCGCGCTTGGGATGATACTCGTTGGTTGCCGGGAGATATTTCAGAAGTCCGCGTGTGGTCAGTGCAAAGAACGGCAGAGCAAATTGCCACTAATCCTTATGAAGTAGATCCTGCCAGTGAAGGACTGGTTGCTTACTGGAAGTTTAATGAAGGTGCCGGAAATGTTATTACCGACCAGACTGGACATGGTAATGATATTACAGGTTCGGGCGATCCTACTTGGGTAAAAGTAGAGATTCCTAAGATAAATTAATTGTTGGTTTAATCTTTTATTCAAGAATTCATTATGAATATGAAATATATAACTTCGGGTTTGTTCGCTGCCATGATTGTGAGCAGTACTGCATTCTTGACCTCTTGTGCTGATGATCTTGAGGTCGGAAAGAATATTGATGAGTCGGCCTACAGTGGCATTTATGAAAATAATGCATATCTGCGTGATGGAAAGTCGAACTTAGTTTCTAAGGTTGTCGAATTGCACGGTGAGACTTATGCCACTACCGTAAAAATGGGGTTGAGCAAGACACCTAATACAGCTACATCGGCAAAAGTGAAAATTGATGCTGCTTATTTGGAAACGTATAATAAAGCGCATAATACAGATTTTGCATTGTATCCGCAGGACCTGGTTACCTTTGCTAACGAAGGAATACTTACAGTGAACGCTAATACTAAATCAGCGGAGGTAGAGATGACTATTCGGGCAGGAGAAGGTCTGCAGGAAGATAAAACATATGCTATTCCGGTAGCTATCAGTGATCAGAGCAGTGATATCACTATTAAAGATGAAGATGCGAAACATTGTATTTATCTGGTGAAAGATATGCGAAATGCCGGTGATGCATATAAAGGAGAAGGTGTAATGCAAGGTTATTTGTTCTTTGAAGTAAATGACGTAAATCCGCTGAATACTCTTTCTTTCCAATTAGAGAATGGAAAACTTCTTTGGGATGTTGTTGTACTGTTTGCTGCTAATATCAACTATGATGCTGAAGCAGGACGTCCTCGTGTACAATGTAACCCGAATGTACAGTATCTGTTGGATAATAATGAAACTCTTCTTCAGCCACTGCGTAGACGTGGTGTGAAAGTATTGTTAGGACTGCTTGGTAACCATGACATTACAGGCTTGGCACAGCTTTCCGAACAAGGTGCTAAAGACTTTGCCCGTGAAGTTGCCCAGTATTGTAAGGCATATAACTTGGATGGAGTAAATTATGACGATGAGTATTCAAACAGTCCTGATTTGAGCAATCCGTCTCTTACTAATCCAAGTACGGCTGCTGCAGCTCGTCTGTGTTATGAAACCAAACAGGCAATGCCGGATAAACTGGTTACTGTATTTGATTGGGGACAGATGTATGGTGTAGCTACTGTTGACGGGGTAGATGCAAAAGAATGGATAGATATTGTGGTAGCCAACTATGGTAGTGCTGCATATCCTATCGGACAAATGACAAAGAAACAATGCTCCGGTATTTCAATGGAATTCAACTTAGGCGGTGGCGGTAGCTTATCAGCTTCTAAAGCTCAAAGTATGATAGATGGAGGGTATGGATGGTTTATGGGATTTGCTCCAAGTCCGGCTAAATATGGTAGTGTTTTCAGCCGTCTTCAAGGTGGTGGTGAAGTATTGTACGGGTCTAATGTAGCAGCACCGACTATATTCTACAAGAAGAATGATCCGACGCCATATAAATATCCGGATGATCTTTAAATAAAATAGGAACAAATAAAAAACAAGAATATGAAAGCACATTATAAACTCTTTTTATCTCTGGCAATAGGATCATTCGTTACTTTTGCTGGATGTCAGGATGATGAGGTGGTGGATTTGGTTAAATATCCGGTGAATCAGCCTACTATAACGATTGACGATGCGGAAGGAGCGTCTAAAGCGGCGTTAACTGCAGTTTACAAATCTGATGGTACATTGGAATTAGATGGTCCTGTCACTAGAACTTATACATTCCATTTTGTTGCATCACCGGAAGATGCTACAGTGACTTTTGATATTATAAATACTAATATCCCAAAAGAAAATGTAGAGATCAGTGCCACTAAAGTAGTTCTTCCTGCCGGTTCAACAGATGCTTCTGTCACTGTGGCTTTGAAGGATGAAGATTTTAGTTTTGCAGTACCCAATTATGATGCGGCAACCTACGAACTGGGTGTGAAAGCCAGTGTGGAAGGATATAAGATAGGAACTGAACCAATAGAATCTAAAGTTGTAATAGAGAAGGAAGCATACACAGCTTCATGCTCTGTGGTTGGTGAGAGCGGTAATAACGTTACATTTGAACGTGCTTTCTCTCAAGGAGCGATTGTCAATCCTGATCCTATATCCTATACTTTCAAGATGAAGTTGGATAAGCCGGCAAGAAAAGACGTAAAGGTGAAACTTGCCACTACAGGGCTGGACGAACAATTTATGAATGATATCACTGTTACTCCTGCTGAAATCATCATACCTGCTGGAGAGTTAGAATCAGCAGACATTACATGGTCTATTACCGACGCCTTCTTGTTGACAACTGCAGATCCTGAAACTCATACGCTTGTGGTGACTGCTTCGGCAGAAAGTGAAGACCCTGTTGTTGTAGAAAATAAGAAGGAGAACTTCCTGACTTTCAATGTCAATAAAGTCTTCAGAAACTTTGGATATGTATCCGATAAGGTTACTAATTGGGTTGAACTGGCTAAAACTGGTTGGTCGGTAGAATTGGATTCGAGTCTTTGGGGGAATGGTAATGTGCTTATTGACGGCAAAGGTGGAAGCGGTGGAAATGATGTCTATAAGCAGGGTGATTTCTGGTTTGTTGTTGATATGAAGTCGGAAAAGACAATGACCGGTTTTGGTATTGATTATTATAATAATGGTTCGGCATCATCTCCTAAGAAGGTAACTATTTCTACCTCAATGGATAATGAAACATGGGTTACGCAAGGTTCACTTGATACTCCTCAGGCGTATAACCATTATTTCCAATTCTTTACTCCTCAAAACACTCGCTATGTGAAGGTTGAACTAGAGGGACGTTATAATAGATTTATTGATTTAACTGAAGTTTATATCTACAACGCTCAGTAAGGTCTAGTCATTAGCATACAAGTTAATTTTAGAGTCGGGCTTCATTCAGAAAGCCTGGCTCTTTTTTTGTATTTCTATAATTCAATAGTTGATTAAATGTATAATTTATTCAACTGCTACCTTCATTATATCTACTTAGAAAACAAACCTCATCCCCCCCTTTTTCTCCGCCTGCTTGTATTTCTTAATCTCCATTGAAAGATACTTCATTTGTTGAGCAAACATGAAATTACGGATAGGGCATAAGTCCGGTTCTTCATCATCTTGAGGACATGATGCTTCCAATGCCTGATAATATTCCAGTTTATCCTCTTTGAATATAGTGGCTAGAGGGAGTTGATGATAAGAGAGAATATAATTCATCAATAAGCGTGAAATTCTTCCGTTTCCATCGGCAAACGGATGGATGCTGACTAAATAAAAATGGGCGTCGAAAGCTAACTGATAGATAGAGTCGAGTGTCTGAACTTGTTTGATACGCTGATTTAGTATTTCGCATAGACGGGTTACTTCACGTTCTACTTTTTGATAGTTTACGAAGTAACGGTCGCCTACATGTACAGAAGATTTGCGCCAGTCTCCTTTAGAAGAATCATAATCTCCTGCGCTGGAATGAATTATACTTCCTGTTGTACGCATTACGTGAACTGAAATATCCTGTATAAAAACAGGAGTAATTTCACGTTTCTTTTTAGCCTCTTCCACTATAAAACGCAAAGCTTCAAAATGATCCTTTACCATATTATAATCATACAGCGGTTTTCCCTTGGCGGTGATACCGTCTACAATCAACAGGCGGCATTCTTCTTCGGTGAGTGAAGAGCCTTTTATTGCTGTGGAGTGATGGGAAATGAAGATTTCATTCCATTCTGCACGGAAATGAATGAGAATTTGTTTTCAATTACTGATTCTCATAAGTATAACATGAACTTTAAACTCATAAATTCCACCAGTTTCACCTTATATCTGAAACATCGATGAATAAGGAGATAGCGGGTGAAAGCGTAGAAGAAATCAAGGTGAAATCTCCCGTTATTGCTTTCACTTTTCAAATTTGTTTATACCGGTTGCTGGGCATATAGAGCCACCGTACTGAATATATAGATTCAATATGGTAAGTATATAGATACAATGTGTTGAATATATAGATACACCAACTCAAGCATTAGTGGCTGAAAATTAAGGTGTTAATACCTTGTGCTCAGGCTGTTAATACCTGATGGATTATCTATTAATACCTGACAACAGATTTGCTATAAGCATATTTTTATTAGCTATAATCATATCCGGATTAGCTATAATGATATTGTTTTTAGCTCAAGGGATATTTTTGAAAAACAAGGTGAAACCGATAATGTCCAGTTTTACCTGAATTTGCCACTTGCTTTCACCCGCTATCTCTTTATTCATCGGCATTTCGAGAATCAGGTGAAATCGATGAATAGTAATGGTCTTATAGTGGCATTTATGATACTTTATCTCAAAAAGTAGTGAAAAGTAATCAAAAACAATAGCCTGAAAGCGGACTTCTTTGCTTTCAGGCTATCGCTTTCAGCCAGAATCCCGATAATTAGCTACTTTCAGAAAGAAACTGAAGGCTGAAACCGGGATGGCGACAATTTTATAGAGAAAGGATTATTGCTCTTTAGAGAAAGAATAAGGCATATCCTCTTCTTTCGTTCCTCTGTTCTTATTCGGTTGGTTACCCATATCCACTTTGATAGTGCCACCTTTGAATAAGTCTTCGTGACGGAGATAATTCTTGGTATAATCAGTACCATTAACATTCAGCGAGTTGACATAGAAATTCTTTTTGCTGTTGTTCGGAGCATCAATCACTAAACTGTTTCCATTCTCGAAGTGGAGCGTAGCTTTCTTGAATAACGGGGCACCTATGATATACTCGTCCGTTCCCGGGCAAACAGGGTAGAATCCCAGTGCCGAAAATACATACCAGGCGGAAGTCTGCCCGTTGTCTTCATCGCCGCAATAACCGTCCGGGCCCGGAGTGTACATTCTGTCCATAACCTGGCGCAGCCAGTATTGGGCTTTCCAGGGCTGACCGGCATAGTCATATAAGTAAATCATGTGCTGGATAGGCTGGTTGCCATGCGCATAGTTTCCCATGTTCATAACAGTCATTTCACGTATTTCGTGAATCACCTGTCCGTAGTAGCTGTCGTCAAAGACAGGCGGTACGGCAAATACGGAGTCCATCATTGTGATAAACATGTCTTTTCCACCCATCAGGTCGATAAGTCCCTGAGGGTCGTGGAATACAGACCAAGTGTAGTGCCAGCTATTTCCTTCCGTGAAAGCGTCACCCCATTTCAACGGAGAAAATGGAGACTGGAATGTACCGTCTTCGTTGCGTCCGCGCATCAGTTTGGATTCTTTGTCGAAAAGATTCTTGTAGTTCATGGCACGTTTGGCGAAGAGGTTAATCTCTTTCTTCGGACGTTTAAGTTCCTTTGCCAGTTGGTAGATACACCAGTCATTGTATGCATATTCCAACGTGCGTGCGGCGTTCTCATTGATTTTTACATCATAAGGCACGTAACCCAGTTTATTGTAATATTCATATCCCAAACGTCCTGTTGATGATACTTGTGGATGTACATTCTCCGTTCCGTGAATCAGCCCTTCATACAATGTTTTTATATCGTCCACTTTCACTCCTTTCATGTAAGCATCCACTAAGACAGAAGCAGAGTTGTTACCAACCATACAGCCTCTGTGCCCCGGACTTGCCCATTCCGGGAAGAAACCGCTCTCTTTATATGTATTGATCAGACCTTCCTGCATTTCCTTGTTGACTGACGGGTACATTAGGTTCAATAACGGGAATAGGCAACGGAAAGTATCCCAAAAGCCTGTGTCAGTATACATATACCCCGGTAATACTTGCCCGTTATAAGGACTGTAATGAACAGGTTGTCCGGCAGCATCCAGTTCGTAGAATTTGCGTGGGAAGAGCAATGAACGATATAAACAAGAATAGAATGTGCGATATTGATCGAGATTGCCTCCTTCTACTTCTATTTTGCCTAACACTTGGTTCCACACTTCTTTTCCTTTCTTGGCTAGCTGTTCAATATTATCTTTGCCCAACTCTTTCATATTCAAAGCTACCTGTTCAAAACTGATGAAAGAAGAAGCAATTCTTGCATGTACTTGTTCGCCCTTATGTGTTTGGAAACCAATAATGGCTCCGGCATGATCTGTTGTCTGTTCGGTAACATTTTCCTGCAGATTGCCATTGGCTACCGTAGCTTTATATGTGAAAGGCTTGTCGAATTCAATAATAAAGTAATTTTTAAAGTTTTCGGGAACTCCACCGCTGTTGCGAGTCGTGTAACCGATAATCTTGTTTTCTTCCGGAATAACCTTAATATACGATCCCTTATCGAAGGCATCCACTACAACATACGAATGATCGTTTTCCGGAAAAGTGAAACGGAAAAGAACGGCACGCTCGGTTGGAGCCATTTCTGTCACTACATCATGCTCTGCAAGATATACTTTATAATAATAAGGAGTGGCAGTTTCTCCTTTGTGGGCAAACCAACTGGCACGCTTCTCTTCATTGAATTCCGGTTTGCCTACTACAGGCATAATAGAGAATTGTCCGTAATCATTAATCCACGGACTGGGTTGATGTGTTTGTTTAAATCCACGAATCTTATTAGCTGTATAAGTGTATTGCCATCCGTCTCCCATCTTTCCTGTCTGTGGAGTCCAGAAATTCATCCCCCACGGACGGGCAATGGCTGGATAAGTATTACCAGTTGATAACTCGAAACTAGATTGAGAACCCATAAGCGGATTGACATACTGCGTCCAGTCTTTGGCTTTTGCAAAGACGATACAACTTAATGCGCATACTAATAGGAGATACTTTTTCATGGTCTTATTTATTATTTATGGCTCAATCGAATCAGAAATCGATTGAGCCAATTTATTTTTCAAGGTTTTGTTTTTTTTATTCAATTTGAACAGCTAGTACCAACTCATTCCTCTTCTTTGGAGGAGAGAGCCGGAGAGAGGACTCCCCATTTCGTAGGATGATCGGTCATCTTGATTTCCATCATTCCTCCATTCGCAATATCCTGATGGTTAAAGAATGGAATGTTTAGAGCTTTACCGTTCAGCAATACACTTTCAATGTATTTATTCTTTTTTCCATTATTCTTGACTACAATACTGAAAGTCTTTCCTTCAGGCAGATTGATAACTGCTTTGTCGAAGGCAGGACGTCCGATGGAATATACCGGCTTGCCGGGACATACCTGATAGAATCCCATAGAGTTGAGTATATACCAGGCAGACATCTGACCGCAGTCCTCATTGCCCGAAAGACCGTCTATACTGTTGGTATACTGGCTCCGGTAAACGCTATCCACCAACTCTTGAGTCCTCCAAGGATGGTTAACGTAGTTATATAGATGGATCACATGGTGACTTGGTTCGTTTCCATGTGCATATTGCCCGATCAGTCCGCTGATATCTGATGAGGTTGTCTCACCTTCAAGTGATGAATCGGCCGAGAATAAGGAATCGAGTTTCTGGACAAAAGCATCTTCTCCACCCATCAGATTGACTAATCCTTCTACATCATGCGGCACAAACCAAGTCCATTGCCAAGCTGTTCCTTCACAATAATCATCGCTGCGGTGAGTAGATGCACGCGGATTGAATGGAGTACGCCATTCACCTTTTGAATCTAATCCACGCATGAAGCGGATTGATTTGTCGAAATAGAATTCGTAAGCCTTGGCGAAGCGTTCATACTTTGCTTTGGATTCAAAATCACTCATCGCTTCTGCAAAGATAGAGATACACCAGTCATCATACGCATATTCTAACGCTTTGGCCACTGATTCGTTTTCGCGGTCACAAGGGATATATCCGATGGCATTCTTATAATATTTTGCTTTAGGCATGAGATGAGGCAATACCAAATCCGGACATTTGATGCCGGTAGTGTCATATTCGGCGGCACGCAGGCAGGCTTTATAAGCCTCTTTGGCATCAAAATTGCGATACCCTTTCATGTAGGCATCCACGATGACCGGAACAGCATGATAACCAATCATAGTGCCGGTGTAATTGGAAGCCAAGTCCCACATGGGGTATATTCCACCTTCCTGATGCTTTTTAATTAACGAATTGATAAAGTGATTATTCAGATCAGGATCAATGATAGTCATTAGCGGATGTAGCGCACGGAAAGTATCCCATAAAGAAAAAACAGTGTATATCGGATTAAGGGTGTCTCCTTGATGCACTTCAAGATCCATTCCTAAATAACGTCCGTCTGCATCAGTGAACAGATTTGGACTGATTCCCGTATGATAGAGGGCCGTGTAGAAGATGGCTTTATCTTCTTTATCGGAAGTTGTAATATCAATTTTGGAAAGATATTCATTCCATGCCGTACGTGCGTCTTTACGTACTTTCTCGAAATCCCATCCGGGAATTTCTGATTCAACGTTCTTCCGTGCACCGGCAATATCGACAGCGGACACACCTACTTTAACAAGAACCTGCTCGTCTTTACTGGTGTTGAAATGCAATAATGCTTTGCAGACAGGAAGCCGTTTGCCATTGTCCATGGTGATAGAATCCGTAACGAGCGTATAAGAGAATGGTTTGGAAAATTTAGCGTAGAAGTTGATATATTGGTCGAAAGCCCAATAAGTTGTTTTCTTATGTCCACAGATTTCCGTATCGCTTATTACTTCTATTTCCATCTCGGAGTTAGTCTGTCGTTGCAGGCTGTAATCTAGGTCGATGATAAACCCGGATTCGGCGTTTTCGGGAAAAGTATAGCGATGGATTGCTCCTCGTTTGGTGGATGAAATTTCAGCTTTCACCTGGTAAGTATCAAGAAAGACAGAATAATATCCTGGTTCTGCGATTTCATTCTTATGTGAGAAAGAGGAAGCGTATGCTAGGCGTTGGCTTTGGGGATCGGTTGTACGATATTGTTGTTTACCCACAGTTGGCATGAGCAAGACATCTCCATAGTCGCAACAACCTGTACCGCTGACGTGTGTGTGTGAGAAGCCATTGATGGTAGAGTCGGCATAATAATAACCGGAACAGGCATCCCAACCATCGATCCGGGTGTCCGGACTGGGCTGAATCATCCCGTGGGGAACTACCGCTCCGGGGAAGGTATGACCATGTCCACCGGTACCGATGAAAGGGTTGACGTAAGCACTATAGTCTTTTACATTAGTGGGGGCTGTGCAGGAGCTAAGTGTGAATAAACCTCCTAAACATTCTACTATTAGGAATGTTTTTAATTTCATGGTATTAATAGCTTTTAAGTTTTATCCGGTTCATCTTTTACTTCTTATTTGGGAGAAATGAAGATATTGTTTCCGACAATTTTATAATCAATAGGTATAGAGTTTTGCAATGATTTTAACACTGACTCGATATTCGATTTCCTTTTCAGTACACCGGAGTAAGTTTTACCCGTCTGAATGTCAGGAGACAGAATGATTTTCACATCATAGAAACGCTCCAGCGCTTTGGTGATGGTGAAGATATCTGCTTTTTGGAATGGAATCAGATTATCGTGCCAAACAGCATCCAACTTGGCATCCACTTGTTTCACGGTCAATCGTCCATTATTTTTGTTCAGTTCCGCACGTTGCCCCGGAGTGAGGATAATCTGCCCCTCTTCCTTATTGCCTTTTACTTCAATCTCACCTTCAATAAGTGTCGCCTCTGCTATTCGGCAACGTTTATTGGATTTTAAATTGAACGTAGTTCCCAATACGCGTACGCGTATTGCATCACTTTGAACGGTGAATGGCTTATGGCGGTTTCTGGTGACCTCAAAATAAGCTTCTCCTTCCAGGTAGACATTGCGTTCCTTTTCGGAGAACTCACGTGGATATTTCAAGGTTGCTGCATTGTTCAGCCAAACCTTGCTGCCATCCGGTAAGACTACCTCCTTAACAATGCCTTCGCTGGCTACTGCAACCATCATTTGTTGATTGTTTCCGCTTTGATAGAACCAATATCCGACTCCACCACCCATGACCAACATTACAGCAATCACTGCGGCATATTTCATCCAGCGATGCATGCTTAGTATTTTGCTCTGTTTACCTTTCTCTTCGTCCAGCTTTTTATAGAGTTGTTTTTCCGCACGAAGTATCCGTTGTTCATCAGTGTACTGGTCGAATTTACCCAAATGATAGATTTCTTCCATACGAAAGAGCTGGCGGGCATTTTCTTCCGATTCCTTCATCCAGGCATTAACCTCGATAAGCTCTTCTTCAGAACACTGTCCTGTCAGATATCTGTTTATTATTTCTTCACTCAGATTACTCATTTTCTTTTCCTTCATATTAGTAATACAATTCAAAACGCAAAAACACTTATTATAATCGCCATAAAAATAAGAAAAGAATCGTCCAAAGAGGATCAAGTCGGCCACGCAAGTATTTTAAAGCCTTATACATATGGGCTTCCACCGTGCGGAGTGAAACTCCGAGAATATCGGCTATTTCCTTGTTTTTCATATCATGCAGATAGCTAAGTTTGAAAACCTCTTTGCATTTGTCAGGGAGTTCATTAATTGCATCATGAATTTCCTTGCGGAGTTCCTTGTCTTCGATCCTCCGAATCACTTCGTTGTTGTCCGGTTGATAGAATTCTGCGCGTCTTTGGTTGATTTCTTCCATGGCAACACAATAACCTTCTTCCACACTGCGGTGTTTCAAGACGTTAAGGGCACGGGTGTAAACGGCACGATAGAGAAAGGCCTGGATTTGGTCGCCTATCTCTATGTGGTCTTTCCGCTTCCATAATTCTACAAATACGTCCTGCACTACATCCTCTGCTTCTTCTTCTCCCACCAGACGGGTAGCATAGAAAATCAGGCTGGGGTAGTACCGGCGAAATAGTGCTTTATAGGTTATATCGAAGTTTTCGTTCATTCTCTCAATTGGTTGTTCAGGTTTGGCTTATGGGTTATTTTCTTCGAATATGACTCCAATTGCTTTAGGGGTGTTACTCATTTCGAATTCGACAGTTGCTCCACTCATGATTTGCTCGTGAGTAAGATACGTTTTGTCATACGGTTCTCCATCTATTTTGATGGATTGGATATAGATATTTTCTTTGTTCACTTTGGGGGCCAGTACGGTGAAAGTTTTTCCATTCGCCAGATGTAATTGCATTTCCGGGAATAGGGGAGTACCTATCTCGTATTTTCCACTGACGGGATTGACGGGGTAGAATCCCATCGCACTGAATACATACCATGCTGACATCTGTCCGCAATCTTCGTTGCCACAAAGACCGGCTGGTTCGTTTTTGTAGAGCTCGTTCATCACTTTGGCCACATATTCTTGTGTGCGATTTTCGTGTCCTATAGCATTGAACAGATAAATAACATGATGGCTCGGTTCATTGCCATGCGCATATTGTCCTATCATGCCCGTGCTGAAGATAGGTAGTTCGTCATCTGCTGCTGGATGATAGGTGAACATACTGTCCAGTTTTTCGGCAAATCGGTTTTTACCTCCTACAAGGTCGATCAGTCCGTTAATGTCATGCTGAACAGACCAAAAGTATTGCCATCCGTTACTTTCGCAAATGTGTGGTGTATAGTCATCGGCTTTGAAGTCCTTGATAAAGGTGCCTTTGTCGTCACGTGGCTGCATGAAAGAAGTAGCGGGATTATATACATTTTTGTAGTTTTGAGAACGTTTGTAAAATTCGTCCGCAGTGTCTTGTTTGCCCATCTTCTTCGCCATTTCGGCAATGCAATAGTCATCGAAAGCGTATTCCAGTGTTTTGGATAACGACCAGTTTTCTGCGTTGTAGTGGTCTGTTACGTTGTAAGGTATGTATCCTAATTCTTTGTAGAGTCCGATGCCGCGGTAATTATCCAGATTAGCCGTTGCTATGCAAGCATCCAAGGCTTTCTTTGCGTCGAAGTCGCCGATTCCTTTCAGATAGGCGTCTACAATAACAGGAACAGCATGATAACCGATCATCATGTCTGTTTCACTTCCGTAGAAGTTCCACACTGGCAGACGGCCATTCTGTTCGTAGAAGGCGATGAAGGATTTCACCATGTCGTTGACACGCTCGGGTTCGGTATAAGTAAAGAGCGGGTGGGCGGCACGGTATGTATCCCATAAGGAGAAAGTGCTATAATTAATCCAGCCGTCGGCTTGGTGTACTTTCTTATCGGGACCGTAGTAAGCTCCGTCTACATCACTGTAAATAGTTGGAGCAATCATTGAGTGATAGAGAGCGGTGTAGAAGTTTACTTTATCGTTCTCATTATCACCTTTTATTTCAATCTTTCCGAGCTGGCGGTTCCAGTTTGCTTTTGTTTCCGCCAAGTATTTGTCGAAGTTATTTTCGGGGACTTCAGCTTGCAGGTTTTTGGCTGCTCCTTCCATGCTGACACCGGAAATGGCAGTGTTTACCAATATCTGTTCATCCTTTTGGGTGTTGAAATCGAAGCGGGCGATAACAGCTGTGCCGATACGTTTATTGTCTTTGATGATGGCAGTTGTGTCCAGTTCCATTTTCTCAAAAGGCTTGGAGAATCGGGTGCGGAAATAGATGTGTTGATCGCGTGCCCAGCCGTCGGAGAAACGGTAACCTTGAATGGTGACGGAGTCTACGACTTCGATATGAGAATCGTTGGTAAAATCCCAGTTCATGGCTTTCTTCAGATTTAAGAAGATAGCAGATTGGGCTTCCGGAAACGTATAACGTTGGATACCACAACGCTCGGTGGCAGTCAGTTCGACGTTGATGTTATAATCAGTCAGGCGTACTTGATAATAACCGGCATGAGCACTTTCATCCTTGTGGGAGAATTTAGAATGGATGCCAAGCGGTGCTTCCGCTTCTTTGTAGGGAAGAGTGACAGGCATGAAAGAGATGTCATACAAATCTCCCGCTCCAGTGCCGGAAAGATGGGTGTGGCTGAAACCGGCAATCGTACTGTCCGGATAGAAATAACCAGAGATACGGTCCCATCCGGGGAGTCCATTATCCGGGCTAAGTTGCACCATGCCGAAAGGAGCTTGGGCACCAGGATAAGTGTTTCCAGTGAAGTCTGTTCCGATAAATGGATTTACATAAGATGTGTAATCTATTTCGTGTTTCTCTTGCGTAGGGGTACAAGAAATGAGCATGCAGGTTAACAGCAGGCATAGATAAGCAGGTGTTCTCATCATTCTTTAGGTATTAGTGATTACTTATTTTATTTATTTGAAGGATAAGAAAAATAATTAATCTGGTCACAAAGGTAGAAAAAAACTGTGACAAGCCTAAATTATAAGCTAATATTTTTAGAAAGAGACAAATAGACTTCTATTTTTTACCGGGTTTGTTGGTTTTTGGGGGAGGGTAGGAAATATCCTTCCCCGATGCTTTTATAGGGGATTCAAAAGGGGATTCAAGCCGAAATTGTTGTTGGTGAATTCCCTTCTGTAAAATAGTGACGCTATCCGATGCAAATAGTGACGCTATACGCCAGCGATACCGTCACTATCCTGTGCATATACCGTCACTATTTTTTTCTACATTAATAGGGAGTTTCTTATGTATTTATTCAGACGCGTCTAATTTTAAGTCTTTACGTAAAAGAGGTTGTCTATAAGTCTCTTTTTAACGATTTCACCCCTATCAGAACAAACTCTGACAGGGGTGATTTCTTTTTTTCGGGGCCTGTTAGACAGCCTCTTTTATTTATTCTTAGATTCCTGCCAGCTCCAGTACTTTTTCAACTGCTGCCGGTAGTCCATCAGCATTTTTGCCTCCTGCAGTAGCGAAGTGAGGTTGGCCACCGCCGCCACCTTGAATCAGTTTGGCAGCCTCTTTTACCAGATTACCAGCTTTCAGACCACCAGCAACCAAATTATCGCTAAGCATTACTGTCAGCATCGGTTTGCCATTGTCTGTACTTCCGGCTACGAAGAACAAGTTTTCTGTGATTTCACCCCGAAGTTGGAAAGCGATATTCTTCACTACTTCTGCCGGTAGTGGGGCACAGAACTTGATTACTTTGATACCGTGGATCTCTTGTACATTTTTCAGTAGTCTTTCCTTCAAAGCTGCTTCTTTCTCTTTCATGAAGTCTTCTACCTGCTTTTTCAATCCTGCATTTTCATCCAGATATTTACGGATTGCAATTCTCAAGTCAGGAGCATTGTTAAAGAGAGCCTTCAAGTCGCTAAGTGTATCTTGTATCGTATCCAGCATTTCTTCCACGCGTGCTCCGGTATAAGCTTCAATACGGCGAACGCCGGCAGCAACAGAACTTTCGGAGATGATTTTCACCATACCGATATTTCCGGTTGCAGCTACGTGTGTACCACCGCAGAACTCGATAGAAGTACCGAACTGGATTACACGAACTCTGTCGCCATACTTTTCACCAAAGAGAGCGATAGCTCCCAACTCCTTAGCTTCCTCGATAGGAATATTGCGATATTCTTTCAATGGGATATTAGCGCGGATTCTTGCATTGACGATATGTTCAACTTTACGGATTTCTTCATCGGTCACTTTCTGGAAGTGAGAGAAGTCGAAGCGCAATGAATCCGGTGTAACCAATGAACCTTTCTGTTCGATATGTTCACCCAACACTTCACGCAAAGCAGCATCCAGCAAGTGGGTCGCCGAGTGATTAGCTGCGCAGGCAGCGCGTTTGTCGGTATCTACACAAGCCATCATCGGAGCTTCCGGATGTTCGGGTAGCTTTTTGGTAATATGTATCGGAAGATTATTCTCTTTCTTTGTGTCGACCACTTCAATCGTCTCGAACTCGCTCACCAATACACCTGTATCACCTACCTGACCACCACTTTCTGCATAGAACGGAGTATAGTCGAGTACAATCTGATACAATGTCTGGTTCTTTTGTTTGATCTGACGGTAACGAAGGATAGAAGCCTCGTATTCAGTGTAATCGTAACCAACGAATTCAGTAGTTCCTTCTTTCAGTACAATCCAGTCACCAGTTTCGATGGCGGCAGCATTACGTGCACGCTGTTTCTGTTGCTGCATTTCTTCATTGAACTCTTCAATATTGACAGTCATTCCGTTTTCACGGAGAATCAGCTCTGTCAAGTCGAGCGGGAAACCAAATGTATCATATAAAGTAAAGGCATCTTTACCGCTGATTTCAGTTTTTCCATTGGCTTTGGTATCTTCCATTGTCTTGTCCAATAGACGGATACCAGTTTCCAAAGTGCGGAGGAATGATTCTTCTTCTTCCTTGATTACTTTTTCAATCAGTGTCTTTTGTGCAACTAGTTCAGGATAAGCCTCTCCCATGTTATCAATCAATACAGGAAGCAACTTATACATAAATGCCTGTTTCTGTCCGAGGAAAGTATATCCGTAACGAACAGCACGGCGAAGGATACGGCGGATCACGTAACCTGCCTTTGCATTAGACGGCAACTGGCCATCTGTGATTGAGAATGCAATGGTACGGATATGGTCGGCAATTACACGCATAGCAATATCTTGCTGTTTGTCTTTTCCATATTCTGTGCCCGACATCGCTGCAATAGCTTTCAGCATTGGCTGGAATACGTCTGTGTCGTAGTTGGATGTTTTGCCTTGCAGAGCCATACAAAGACGTTCGAATCCCATACCGGTATCAATAACCTTGGCAGGAAGCGGCTCAAGACTGCCGTCTGCTTTGCGGTTGTATTGCATGAACACGAGGTTCCAGATTTCAATTACCTGCGGGTGATCGTGGTTCACGAGGTCGCGACCGGAGATCTTGGCACGTTCTTCAGCAGGACGGAGGTCGATATGGATTTCGGAACAAGGTCCGCAAGGTCCTGTATCACCCATTTCCCAGAAGTTGTCGTGTTTGTTACCGTTGATGATGTGATCTTTCGGCAAGAACTGTTCCCAATAGGAAGCAGCTTCGTCGTCACGGCTCAATCCTTCTTCAGGACTTCCTTCAAATACGGTTGCATAGAGATGTTCCGGATTCAGTTTTAAAACTTCTACCAGATATTCCCACGCCCAGTTGATCGCTTCTTTCTTGAAGTAATCGCCGAACGACCAGTTACCAAGCATTTCAAACATGGTGTGGTGGTACGTATCGTGTCCTACTTCTTCCAGGTCATTATGCTTTCCGCTTACACGCAAACATTTTTGCGAGTCCGCGACTCTTTGGTATTTCGCCGGATGGTTACCCAAAATAATATCTTTAAACTGGTTCATACCCGCGTTCGTAAACATCAGGGTAGGGTCATCTTTAATCACCATCGGAGCCGAGGGAACGATGTGGTGTCCTTTCGACTCAAAGAAATTCTTGAATGAATCTCTGATCTCTTTTGCAGTCAACATATAATGAAGAATTATGAATTATGAATTATGAATTATGGGCTGTGGGATATGAGAGAGGGGAAGAATCCCCAATAAATCATAAATCACAACTCATAAATTCGTAAAAACTGTGCAAAGATAGCTTGTTTTTATTACTTTTGCCGTATTAACAAGCGAAATATTTCCAAAAAGATGCGCAAAGTATACTACATCTATAATCCACAGACCCAGACTTATGATCGAATTTACCCTACCGTACGGCAGCGTGCGCTTAGTATTCTGCGTCGGCTTTTCTATGGAATGGGGTTGGGAGCAGGTTGCTTTATTGTATTGCTTTTGATTTTTGGTTCTCCGTCGGAGAAGGAATTAAGAATTGAAAACAGCCGTCTTTTGGCGCAGTACAATGTGCTTTCCCGGCGTTTGGACGACGCTATGGGGGTGCTTCAGGATATTCAGCAACGTGACGATAATCTGTATCGGGTGATTTTACAGGCAGATCCTGTTTCTCCGGCTATTCGTCAGGCAGGTTATGGTGGGACGAACCGTTACGAAGAACTGATGGATTTGGCGAATGCCAAGCTGGTGGTGAACACGACTCAAAAGTTGGATGTGCTTTCCAAAAGGCTTTATATCCAGTCGAAATCTTTCGATGATGTGATTGATATGTGTAAGAACCATGATGAGATGCTGAAATGTATTCCGGCCATACAGCCTATTTCGAATAAAGATCTTCGTCAGACAGCATCCGGTTATGGTACACGTATTGACCCTATTTATGGTACGACAAAGTTCCATGCAGGCATGGACTTCTCTGCTCATCCGGGAACGGATGTTTATGCTACCGGAAACGGAACAGTGGTGAAAGTGGGATGGGAAACCGGATACGGTAATACCATTGAGATAGATCATGGTTTCGGGTATCTCACTCGGTATGCTCACTTGCAGGGATTTAATACGAAAGTCGGAAAGAAAGTGGTACGTGGTGAGATTATCGGAAAAGTGGGTAGTACAGGAAAAAGTACCGGCCCGCATTTGCATTATGAAGTGTACGTGAAAGGGCAGGTAGTAGATCCGGTCAATTATTATTTCATGGATTTGAGTGCCGAAGATTATGAAAAGATGATTCAGTTGGCAGCCAATCATGGTAAAGTATTCGATTAAAATCTTAAAACAGGAGTGTTATGCTTAATACAGATAAAGAATTGAAGCTATATTATTCAATAGGAGAGGTTGCCGATATGTTCGGAGTCAATCCGTCATTGCTCCGTTTTTGGGAAAAGGAATTTCCGCAAATCTCTCCTAAGACAGCAGGAAGAGGAATACGTCAGTACCGCAAAGAAGACGTAGAAACGATCGGTCTTATCTATCATTTGGTAAAAGAAAAAGGCATGACACTTCTCGGTGCCCGGCAACGTTTGAAGGATAATAAAGAAGCTACGGTTCGTAATTATGAGATTGTAAATAAGCTGAAAGCGATAAAAGAAGAGCTTTTGGCTATTAAACGCGAATTGGATGGACGGGAGTAGAATAACGTTGATCGATAACGAATGTGTCGATCAATGTTATTCTTCTACGCGGCTCACCTGTTTGATATTCTGTATTTTCTTCAGATTGTTACAGATGGTTTTCACATCATCCACGTCATGTACCCATAACTGAATTTTTCCTTCAAAGATACCATCTTCGGTTTCGATGGTTAGCTTACGGATATTTACATTGAGTTGTCTGGAGATAACCTGGGTGACTTCATTCAAAAGTCCCATGCTGTCTATACCTTTTATATATATATATACCAGGAAAGATAGTTCTTTGTGTGTATCCCATTCTGTTGCTAATATACGGTTGCCATAACTGCTCTTCAGTTTGGCGGCAACAGGACATTGGCGTTTGTGGATAATGATCCGGTCGTTTTCATCCACATATCCCAATACGTCATCACCGGGAATAGGATGGCAACATTCGGCCATGATGTATTTCTTCTGCAAACTTTCTTCCGTCAGTTTGAGCACTTGCTTCGGATTGATTTTTTCTTTTTCTTGCGGCTCTTTTTCTTCTTGCTTCTCTTTATTGTTGCCGAAAGAGAAAGTCAGATATTTCTTCCAGTTACTGGTTTGCTTTTCTTTCAGTTCATTCTTGTCCGCTTCTCCCAGAATGATTGCTTTACTGCCAATGGCAGCCAACAATTCTTCTTCATTTTTTGCATTATGCAGTCTACGCAGTTTCTCGATAACGGCTTCTTCAGGGCGGATTTCCTCTTTTTTCAAAAACTCGTTAAGGATTTCTTCACCTATCTTCTGGTTTGCTTTACGCTCTTTGCGGAGGATGGCTGCTATCTTGGCACGGGCACGGGCAGTGGTTGCAAAAACTTCCCATTGCGGTTGCACACGTTGCGATTTTGAAGTCAGGATCTCAACCTGGTCACCACTTTGCAATTTATGGCTTAACGGAACTAATTTGTGGTTGACTTTGGCACCAATACAATGGCTGCCAATATCCGTATGCAGGGAAAACGCGAAGTCGAGAGCCGTAGAATTCTGCGGCATAGTCTTCAGTTCACCTTTGGGAGTGAACACAAATATTTCAGAAGCAAATAAATTAAGTTTGATGGTATCCAGAAAATCAATGGCATCCGGTTGCGGATCATCCAATATCTCCTTAATGGTTTTCAACCATTTTTCCAACTCTCCTTCATCTTCGCTGCCTCCTCCTTCTTTGTATTTCCAGTGAGCGGCGAAACCTTGTTCGGCAACGTCATTCATTCGTTCACTACGAATCTGGACTTCAATCCATTGTCCGTTATTACCCATCAGGGTGACATGCAATGCCTGATAACCATTTGCTTTAGGATGGCTCACCCAGTCGCGCAGACGGTCCGGATGAGGCTTGTATATCTTGGAGATGGAAACGTAAATGTCGAAACAGTCGTTGAGTTCTTCTTCCTCATTGCGTGGTTCGAAGATGATTCGAACAGCCAGCAAGTCAAATATTTCTTCGAAAGGAACATGCTTGGTCTGCATCTTGTTCCAGATGGAATAGATTGATTTTACGCGGGCAAGTATCCGGTATTTCAATCCCATCTTATCCAGTTGTGTACGGATGGGAGCAGTGAAGTCGTTGAAAACCTTGTCGCGTTCGGCAGCTGTGGCATTCAACTTCTCTTCTATTTCCGCATATTCTTCGGGGTGTTCATATTTGAAGCTTAGATTCTCAAGCTCTGTTTTTATTTTATAGAGGCCCAGGCGGTTGGCGAGTGGCGCATAGATGTAAAGTGTTTCGCCGGCTATTTTATATTGTTTGTTGGGCAACATGGAACCGAGGGTACGCATGTTGTGCAAACGGTCGGCTATCTTGATTAGAATTACCCGGATATCGTTCGACATGGTGAGCAGCAACTTCTTGAAGTTCTCTGCTTGTGCTGAAGCACGGTCACCGAAAATTCCGCCGGATATCTTGGTCAGTCCGTCTACAATTTGGGCAATCTTCGGGCCAAAGATATTCTCAATGTCTTCTACTGTGTAATCAGTGTCTTCTACCACATCATGCAGCAGGGCTGCACAAATGGAAGTAGAACCAAGTCCGATTTCATTACACACAATGCTGGCAACAGCAATCGGGTGCATAATATAAGGTTCGCCCGAACGACGTTTGATACCTTTATGCGCCTGATTGGCGAAGTTGAAAGCCTTCGTAATGATTTCAACTTTCTTGCGATGTTTAGTGTTGAGATAATCATTCAGTAGTTCGTGGAACGCCTGATTGATCATCTCTTCATCACTTATTTCTTTGGGGGGCAGATTATCCATAATTGTTATCCTTTCACTTGCTTAGTTCTGCAAAAATAAGCAAATTTCCGAACGATGCAAGCAGGAAGCTGTTTATTTGTATATTTTCAATCGTTTTCCTGCTGCAATTTTGGTGTTGGACATTCCATTCCACCTTTGTATATCCTTAATCGTGACGCCATACTTACCGGCGATGGTTGACAAAGTGTCTCCACTTTTTATTGTGTAGTAGGTCAGTTTGCCTTTACCGGCAACGGCTGTTGTCGTTTTGCGGGTTGAGGGGGTGATCTCCTTAACAGCAACGGTTTTCCGGTTGCGGAACAATTCGTCGGCGCGATGTGCATAGATTGTGTCTTGCTTATCTATAAAGGTACTGATAGCATCGATAGGAAGTCTTAAAGTATAAGGCTTGCTGTCACCCGGAATCATTTGCTTCTTATATTGCGGATTCAAGCTCTTGATTTGATCCAAAGGTACATTGCAAAGATCTGCAATCTGTTCGAAGTGCAGGTTCTTGTTCACTTGTACTGTGTCGGTACTTGCCGGGATATTTGTTTCCATCGGACAAATATTATGGTCACAATAGTAAGTCATCACATAATTAGCGGCGATAAAGGCAGGTACGTAACCACGTGTCTCTTTAGGCAGGTAATTATAAATTTTCCAGTAATCCGTTTCGCCATTGGCACGGCGGATTGCCTTGTTGATAGTACCGGGACCACAGTTATAAGCAGCAATCACAAGATTCCAGTCTCCATAGATATCGTACATTTCTTTGAGATAACGTGCGGCAGCCCAAGTTGCTTTAATCGGGTCGCGTCGTTCATCTACCAGGCTGTTTGATTCCAAGCCATAGATCTTACCTGTACCGATCATAAATTGCCACAGACCGGAAGCGCCTGCGCGCGACACGGCAGAGGGGTTCAGTGCAGATTCGATAATCGGGAGATATCTAAGTTCCAGTGGAAGTCCGTATGCATCCAATGCTTCTTCAAAAATCGGCATATAGAAGTTGCAGGCACTCAACATGAAAGAAACCTGATTACGCAAGCGTCCTGCATACATATCGATGAATTTGCGGATAATATCATTATAAGGCATTTCCATGATAGCCGGAATGCGTGACAAGCGGTCGATATAGACAGAGTCGCTGAATAAAGGGTTGATTTCAGCTGTACTGCAATCTTTGCCTAAGTCAATATAATTTTTGGCTTTCCAGTCGTTCAACAGACTGTCAAGTGGATATGTCATACTTTTAGGCAGGTCGATGCTTTCTTTGCGTTCAGTTCCATTTTCACGAATCACTACATCTACACTTTGCGCTTTTACCTGCGACGTTGCCACCAGTAAAAGAAAAATAATCGAACAATAGTTAACTAATTTCTTCATGCTTCAATAATAAGATCAATCTAAATTGTGTTTTTAAAATCGTAATACGCATTGCAGACCAACCGACTTGCTTTTTAAACTGCTAGAGCGGAACTGGTTGTTATTGTCGATAACAGCCGGTTCTACTTTCATGCTCAAGTCGGGGGTTATATCGAAGTTAGACAACTCTGCATCTACATAAGCGTCGATGATAGAGATCAGATAAACTCCGATAAAAGCAAATATACTAAGGTCCCGATAACGACGGAACATATCTTTTCTTCGTTTTAGTGTGTTTTTTAGCTGCTCCTCATTATAAGTGGAGTTCGGGGGCAACAAATCTTCGTAACTTTTCGTATTCGGATTGCTGTCCATAATGTCCAGATAGGCTTGCGAATAGTCTTTGTACATCTTACCGTTCCAACTTAAGGCGTAAGCACAACCAGCAAATCCTCCATATATAATAGGTAATTTCCAGTATTTACGGTTGTAAATCTGTCCTCCACCGGGGAATACGACTGCCAGCCACGTTGCTTTGGTCGGATTCGGGATAAATATTTTCTTGTTAATATCTTGAGCAGGTGGCGGCACAGTGTCGGTCTTTACAACAATGGAGGCAGGTTGCTCTATCTTTTTCAGCTCTTTCTTATTGGCTGCATCCAAGCTGTCCGCTATCTGTATTTTAGCAGCTGACAAACTGTCGATGGCCGGAAGTTCTTTGGATGGTATGATTTGGATAGAATCTTTCCTCACCGAGTCTTGTATAATCGGATCACGATGCCTTCGTGCACGGGCTTTCGGCACTTCTCGCTGTATGATTGTTGTATCTTTCCGTGCCGGAGTAACTGTGGATTGTGCATACACATCAATCCCTGCCACCTGTAAAAAACAGAGAAGCAGGGCGCTGACTAGTAACTGATATTTCTTACTTTTTCTTGTCATTTACTTCTTTAGCGTATCGAAGATTTCCATGATACGTTCCAGTTCCTCCTCGTTCCCGAAAGGAATACTGATCTTGCCTTTTCCCTTTTCAGAGCAGGTGAGTTGTACCTTGGTGTTGAAAAAGCCGGAGAGTTGTTGCTTCAATAAGTTGAATTCTTCAGGAAGTTTACCACGTTTGGGCGTTATTTTCCGTGTGCCGCTTTTCACAGCTTCTCCTTCGCTTAATGATTTAACAATTTCTTCTACTTTGCGGACTGAATATCCGTGTTCTTGTATTTCTTCGAATATTTTAACTTGTAGTTTAGGGTCGCCTAATGAAATCAGTGCACGGGCATGTCCCATGTCCAACTGCTTGTTTTGCAGGGCCATCTGTATCGGAGCCGGCAATTTCAGTAAGCGCAGGTAGTTGGCGATCGTCGTTCGTTTCTTTCCGATACGTTCGCTAAGACGTTCCTGTGTCAGTTCGTACTGATCGAGCAGATGCTGGTAGGCTAGTGCGATTTCTACGGCATTCAGGTCTTCACGCTGGATATTTTCAATCAGCGCCATTTCCATCATGTTTTCGTCGTCGGCAGTGCGTATATAAGCAGGGATCGTTTTCAGTCCTGCTCTTTGTGATGCACGATAACGACGCTCTCCCGCGATGATCTGATACTCATCGTCCGAGAGTTTGCGTAAAGTGATAGGTTGGATGATACCGATTTCCGCAATGGAATCAGCCAGTTCCTGTAATGCTGTTTCGTCAAACTCACGGCGGGGCTGGTTGGGATTGACAGTAATCTTTGCCAGCTCTATTTCATTAATGGAAGAAGACCCTTCGGTTTTCACATCATCCATTGAGAGCAAGGCGTCGAGACCACGTCCTAATGCATTTCTTTTTTGTGTTGCCATATCTTCTTCTTTCTTTTATTTATTTCGGTTGATAATCTCTTTAGCAAGAGCCAGGTGGTTTTTGGCGCCGGTAGATTCCGCATCGTAAAGGATGGTCGGGACACCGTAGCTGGGAGCTTCGCTCAATTTCACATTTCGTTGAATAACGGTGTTGAATACCAGTTCCTGGAAATGACGTTTCACTTCGTCGTAAATCTGATTAGCCTGACGCAGACGAGAGTCATACATTGTCAGTAAGAAACCTTCGATTTCTAAAGCCGGATTCAGTTTCGACTTGATGATTTTGATGGTATTCAACAATTTGCTGATACCTTCAAGAGCAAAATATTCAGCTTGAACGGGGATAATCACGGAGTCGGCTGCCGTCAGGGCATTGATCGTGATCAGTCCTAATGAAGGCGAACAGTCTATCAGGATATAGTCATATTCTTTCTTCAAAGGGGTGAGTACTTCTTTTAGTATCTTTTCTCGGTTTGGGAGGTTCAGCATTTCAATCTCTGCTCCTACGAGATTGATGTGCGAAGAGATTACTTTCAAAGAATCAATCTCCGTATCAAGGATAGCGTCCTGTACGTTGGCTCTGTCAATAATACATTCATAGATAGTGCATTCCGACTGCTTGATGTCTACTCCCAGACCGGAAGAGGCATTAGCTTGCGGGTCGGCATCTATCACGAGTACCTTTTTTTCCAGTGTAGCAAGTGAAGCTGCGAGATTAATCGTAGTCGTTGTCTTTCCTACACCGCCTTTTTGATTGGCCAAAGCAATAATTTTTCCCATATTCTCTAAATTTATTGGCAGCGAAATAAGTGATAAATCCTTAGAGCGCCTACGAAAAAAGAGAAACTTTGCAATTTCTGTTGATAAGTCGCCTGTTTTGTTAATAACTGTCGGACGAAACGGTTACCAAACTTCGACAGGTTCATCATCTACCTTTCTCTTTATGAGCTTGCAAATATACATATTTATATTGGATATTTATTTCTTTTTTTGCTCGCTTGCAGAAGATTAAGATTTGTAAACGGGTAGGAGTGGGAGTGAAAGAGACTTTTCGATCTGATGCGGGGAGGTGTTTGGTGGTACGGCTTCTTTTTGTTACTTTTGTGCGAATATAAAAAAGGAAAGGATTGAATATATGGAAAAAGAGAAGCCGTTGATACTTGTTTCGAATGACGATGGCGTGATGGCTAAAGGTATTAATGAACTGGTGAAGTTTCTTCGCCCTTTGGGTGAGATTATAGTGATGGCACCTGATGCTCCGCGTTCCGGTAGTGGGTGTGCACTGACGGTGACGCAGCCGGTTCATTATCAGTTAGTAAAGAAAGAAGTGGGCTTGACTGTTTATAAATGTTCGGGAACACCGACCGATTGCATCAAATTGGCACGAAACACAGTGCTCGACCGGACTCCGGATCTGATAGTCGGCGGTATCAATCATGGAGATAACTCTGCCACTAACGTGCATTATTCCGGTACGATGGGAGTGGTGTTTGAGGGCTGTTTGAATGGAATCCCTTCTATTGGCTTCTCCTTGTGCAATCATGCACCTGATGCTGATTTTGAAGCTGCCGGACCTTATATCCGCAATATCGCTTCTATGATCTTGGAAAAAGGACTTCCTCCTTTAACTTGTCTGAATGTAAACTTCCCCGATACAGCCGATATAAAAGGAGTGAAAATCTGTGAGCAGGCGAAAGGACATTGGACGAATGAATGGACTGCCTGTCCCCGTTTGAATGATCCGAACTACTTTTGGCTGGCCGGTGAATTTGCCGATTATGAACCTGAAAACGAGAAGAACGATCATTGGGCTTTGGCAAATGGTTATGTTGCTATCACCCCAACTACGGTTGACGTGACGGCTTATCACTTTATGGACGAACTTAATAAATGGTTTAATTAGTTGAAATTTGAAAGTTGAAAAAGAAAGCATGACGTCCTGTTAGTCATCTATCCCTACCAACTCTCAACTCTCAACTCTCAACTCTCAACTCAATGAAGTATTATCTGATTGTCGGTGAAGCTTCCGGCGACTTGCACGCCTCTCATCTGATGGCTGCCTTAAAGGCAGAAGACCCGCAGGCTGATTTCCGTTTTTTCGGAGGTGACTTGATGGCGGCTGTCGGAGGAACGATGGTGAAGCATTATAAGGAGTTGGCGTACATGGGCTTTATCCCTGTATTACTCCATCTGCGCACTATCTTTGCAAATATGAAGCGTTGCAAAGAAGACATTGTTTCCTGGGAGCCGGACGTTGTTATTCTGGTAGATTATCCGGGATTCAATCTTGATATTGCCAAGTTTGTTCATGCAAAGACACAGATACCGGTTTACTATTATATTTCTCCGAAGATATGGGCGTGGAAAGAATATCGTATCAAGAATATAAAACGAGATGTAGATGAGCTTTTCTCCATCCTTCCTTTTGAAGTGGAATTCTTTGAAGGAAAGCATCAATACCCCATTCACTATGTAGGAAACCCTACCGTGGATGAGGTGGCGGCCTATCAGGCAGCTCATCCGAAAAATAAGGAGCACTTTATTGCGGAGAATCAATTGGAGGATAAGCCGATTATTGCTCTTCTTGCCGGTAGTCGGAAACAGGAAATCAAAGATAATCTGCCGGATATGTTGAAGGCTGCTTCCGCTTTTCCTGATTATCAGCTTGTCTTGGCCGGTGCACCTGCCATTGCTCCCGAGTATTATAAACAATATGTAGGAGAAGCGAAAGTGAAAATCATTTTCGATCAGACTTATAGCCTGTTGCAGCATGCAGATGTAGCTTTAGTTACTTCGGGTACAGCTACGCTTGAGACGGCATTGTTTCGTGTTCCTCAAGTGGTTTGTTATTACACTCCGATCGGGAAAGTGGTTTCTTTTTTGCGGCGTCATATCCTGACAGTGAAATTTATTTCGTTGGTAAATTTGATTGCCGACCGTGAAGTAGTCAAAGAACTGGTGGCAGATACGATGACCGTGAAGAATGTGCAGAGCGAATTGAGAAATATCATTGAAAATGAAGCATATAGAAATGAGATGCTTTCGGGGTATGAATATGTAGCCGAACGGTTAGGACCTGCCGGTGCTCCTCGTCATGCAGCTCGTGAAATGCTGCGTTTGTTGAAAAAATAACTTTCTTTTTCTGAATAAACGTAAAGCCGATGCAGTAAATGCACGGCTTTTTTATTTATAAAGCAGAAGACTAAAATAAAGAAAGGAAAAAGATATGAAAAAATTTAAGTGGCTTTTAGGAATCTTATTATTGGCATTAGTGCCAATGTTGCAATCATGTGATGATGATGGTTATTCTATTGGAGATTTCAGCTGGGACTGGGCGACTGTTCGTGCAACCGGTGGAGGAGGATATTATTTGGAAGGTGATAATTGGGGGGTGATTGATCCGGTTGCTACTTCTATTCCTTGGTTTAAACCGGTGGACGGTGAACGTGTCGTGGCTTTTTTCAATCCTTTGTATGACATGGAAGGAGGAAAAGGAGTTCAGGTGAAGATGGAAGGCATACAGGAACTGTTGACAAAAGAAGTGGAAGATATGTCGACAGAGGAAGAAGCGGAAGAATTCGGAAATGATCCTATTCTGATTTATCAGGGGGATATGTGGTTGGGAGGAAAGTTCCTGAACGTAATTTTCCGCCAGGAGTTGCCTCGTTCGGAGAAACATCGTATCAGTCTTGTGCAAAATAAGATGGAACCGGGAGAGCCGGGCGAACCGTCAGAACCGGGAACATTGAATGTGGATGAAGATGGTTACATACATTTGGAACTGCGTTATAATACGTATGAGGATGTGACTGACTATTGGGGATGGGGACGAGTTTCTTATAATCTGGAAAAGTTCTTCCCTACGCCGAAAGATTCCTGGGTAGCACCCAAAGGGTTTAAGGTGACAATAAACTCAAGAGAACATGGAGAAGGAAGAGTGATTGTGCTTGATCTGGATCATCCGGTCGGTGTACCGGAAGCAGCAAAGGATGTTCATTCCACTTCTTCGATCCGATAACCTAACTATGATTTACTGTGTGTGAAAAAGGTCGGGATCTTCCGTAGAAGTTCCCGACCTTTTGTATTTTGTTTCAGTTCTAATCGATTGAGAAAGAATCCCCCGTTAGAACCATGTTAATGCATATAGATAAACGACTGCTGCTGGTATAGCCATCAGGGAACTGTCAAAGCGGTCGAGCATCCCACCGTGTCCCGGAAGAATGGTTCCCGAATCCTTAACGTGCAACTGGCGTTTCAATAACGACTCCGTCAGGTCGCCCCATGTGCCGAATATAACAACCGCCAGTGCCAGTCCTGCCCATTCAATCATTGACATAAATGGGAAGTAGTGAGCGAGTATAAAAGATACTCCGATTGCTACCACTCCGCCGCCGATAGAACCTTCCCATGATTTCTTGGGAGAGATACGTTCAAATAACCGGTGTTTGCCGATCAATGAACCGATGCAATAGGCTCCCGTGTCATTCAGCCAAAGGAAAATAAAGATAGATAGCGGTAGGATAGGATTGTAACTTACGCTACTGTATTCTGATCCCGGATCGTTATGGAATGCTAATACATTCAGCAAAGCAAAAGGTAGTCCGATATAAAGTTGGCTAAGCATAGAATAAGCCCAGTTAAGTACCGGGTTTTCCTTTTTCAGATACAACTCGCTAATCATCATGTAAAGCAATAAAAGCACATACGGGATGAATATCTTCGAATCGGCCGCATCAATGCAGAATCCCATGATTGCAAGGAATAGGTAAGCCCCGCCGAGCATATTAATAGTCTTGTTTATCTTCACTCCTTCTGCGCGCATATTTACCAGCTGTCCGAACTCATAAATGGTCAGTGCGCTGATAGCGGTAAACAGAATACCAAAGCTGAATGCGTCATAAAGGATGCACCCCACCAAGATGGCAACGAAGAGTACACCCGTAATAGCTCGTTTTATGAAATTATTAATCAAAATCTATTCGTTTTAATTAGTTGGACCCGTTAGCTTCTTCTTCATTGGATTTACCCTCTACGGTAACTTTGCCCTCCACAGTAACCTTTTTACCTTCTGCGGCAACTTTGGTGTCTATGGGTGCTTGTTCTTCCTTTGCGGTATTTTCAGCTTCCTCTTCTTTGATTTCTTTTTCTTCTTCTTTCAGCTTTTGGGCAAGTTCTCTTTCAGCTCTTGCGGCATCCTGGCTTTCTTTAGCAGCCATGATTTCTTCTGATCGGGAAGCCCAGGGGCGTTTACCGAAGATGCGTTCAACGTCTTCCGCGAAGATTACTTCTTTGTCAATCAGTAATTGCGTCAGTTCGTTGTGTCCTTCTTTATTCTCCGACAGAATTCTCTTGGCACGGTCATACTGCTCGTTTACCATTCTCTTGACTTCTTCGTCAATCAATTCGGCTGTCTTTTCGCTGTATGGACGGTTGAAAGAATATTCATCGTTGTTGTAATAACATAAGTTCGGCAGCTTGTCGCTCATACCTAAATAAGCAATCATGCCGTATGCCTGCTTAGTCACCCTTTCTAGGTCGTTCATGGCACCTGTTGAGATGCGGCCGAGGAATAAATCTTCAGCGGCGCGTCCTCCCAAAGTAGCACACATTTCATCCAGCATCTGCTCCTTGGTAGTGATCTGACGTTCTTCCGGCAGATACCAGGCAGCTCCCAATGCACGTCCGCGAGGAACGATTGTAACTTTAATCAATGGGTTGGCATATTCCAACAACCAGGAGATAGAGGCGTGTCCTGCTTCATGCAAAGCGATGGAACGTCTTTCTGCTTCCGTTGTAATCTTGGTTTTCTTTTCCAGACCACCGATGATGCGGTCTACCGCATCCAGGAAGTCCTGTTTGCTTACGAATTTCTTCCCGTGGCGGGCAGCGATCAGTGCAGCCTCATTGCAGACATTGGCAATATCCGCACCCGAGAATCCCGGTGTCTGACGTGCCAGCAAGTCCACATCTACACTATCGTCTATTTTAATCGGGCGCAAATGCACGCCAAATACTTCTTTACGTTCGTTCAAGTCGGGCAGGTCCACGTGTATCTGACGGTCAAAACGTCCTGCACGGAGCAGTGCCTTGTCGAGTACGTCTACACGGTTGGTAGCAGCAAGGATAATCACACCGCTATTGGAACCGAAGCCGTCCATTTCTGTCAGCAACTGATTCAATGTGTTTTCGCGTTCGTCATTTCCTCCCATTGCAGGGTTCTTGCCACGGGCACGTCCTACGGCATCAATCTCATCAATAAAGACGATACAGGGAGCTTTTTCTTTAGCCTGTTTAAACAAGTCGCGAACACGGGATGCACCTACACCCACAAACATTTCCACGAAGTCGGAACCTGCCAATGAGAAGAAAGGCACATTCGCTTCGCCGGCCACAGCTTTGGCAAGCAATGTTTTACCGGTTCCCGGAGGGCCTACCAGCAATGCTCCCTTGGGTATCTTACCTCCCAAATCCGTATATTTCTGCGGTTCCTTTAAGAACTCTACGATTTCCTCCACTTCTTGTTTCGCTTCGGCCAGTCCCGCTACATCTTTAAATGTAATCTTGATGGCTCCGCCTTTTTCAAAAAGCTGGGCTTTGGATTTTCCTACATTAAATACGCCGCCGGGGCCACCACTACCGCCTCCGCTCATACGGCGCATGAAGAATATCCATAACGCAACCAGCAAGACAAGCGGGAGTACCTGAATCAGAATTGCGGGGAAAATATCCGATTTGGGCGGATAGTCGGATGAACCGTCAAAATGACCGGCTTCCTTTTCTGCCTGCAAAAACTCTTCCAGTTTATCGGTAGACGGGGTTCTACTTGTAATGACAGGGTTGCGTCCCACCTTGGTAGAGTCGGCTCCAAAAACGGCCCCTACGGCAGTCGGTTTGAGGAAAGCTTCGATTGATTTATCTTCATAACCCAATACTTTGCTGATATAACCCTTTTTAACATAGTCCTGAAACTCGCTGTAAGTTACAGCTTTGCTTCCTGCTCCTTTTGAATCACTGCCCCACCAGAGGCCGAGAAGCATAAGGGCAATAATCATATACATCCAGTTCAGGTTGAACTTCGGCATATTAACCTTATTGTTAGGCTTATTGCTATTGTTATTATTGCTATTATTATTGTCCATAATCATTAATTAGTCTAGATCGGGGATTTGAGTAAGTTTGGCATCTGCCCAGAGGTGCTCAAGATTATAAAAAGCTCTTGCCTCCGGCAAAAAAACGTGTACCAATACATCGGCATAGTCCATAGCTACCCATTCTGCATTTCGGAGTCCGTCGATTGCATAAGGCTTGCTGTCCGCACCTTTGCGTGTAAATTCCTTGATTGAATCTACTATTGCACTCACTTGACTGGGAGAATTTCCCTGACAGATAACGAAATATTTACAGATGGTATCTTCTATGCTGGTTAAATCGGCAACAACTATCTTTTTACCTTTTTTCTCTTGAATTCCTTCTTTTATTTTTTCAATTAATACTTTAGTATCGTTCATTCCTGTAATTGGGATTAATAATTCATGTTCTCTATTTGTTTATAACAAAAAAAGGTGACCCTTTGTTTCTGATAATAAACGTGATATTTTTGACAAATATACGCTGATTTATTGGATACAAGAAAGTTATCCCTCAATTTTTGTGTTTTTTAGTGGAGATACTTTTGTTTGGAAAGCTTATTTGGACATTTTTGCAAAAAAAATATCGGATTTGTTTTGAATTCCCAAAATATTTGTATCTTTGCACCCGCAAACGAAAATCATTGGGCTATGGTGTAATGGTAACACTACAGATTCTGGTCCTGTCATTCCTGGTTCGAATCCAGGTAGCCCAACAATTTATAAGACAAAATAAGCTAAAAGCCGTTATTACTAGGTAATAACGGCTTTTTTGCATGTTTAACAGTATGTGTCTCTAAACGGCTCAGTCTGAAACCTTGGGGGATTGCGTTAAAATTCTTATTTTTGCATCATGAAAACATCCTCTTCCCAAACGATTGATCCTGTTGCTTCTTTAAGCTTGTTCTTGCCTTCAGGAATCCTTGATTACTTTACCCTAGTCAATCATGTTTCTCAGGATACTTGCTTTATTCTTTATTTAGAGGAGAAAGCCACTATTCCTTCTGAGTACTCAGATCTACATCTTCACTCAAAAGGTTTCCTCCCTGAGATTGAAGTTCAGGACTTCCCTATCCGT